>CAYSAT010000023.1:0-40521 GCA_964429035.1 uncultured Candidatus Cloacimonadota bacterium
CAACCTTGCCAAGGTTGATGTCGCGGGTTCGAGTCCCGTTTCCCGCTCCATTTTTGTATCCTGGAACAATGAGCCTGGGGAAGGCAGGAAGGTTTGCGGACAGGGAATGATCCACTTTTCTGTTGACAGTTTTGGTGATAGGCAATATCGGGTCCGTTAAGCTGAACATGCACAGGTCTGAAGGCTGGCAATGCCCCCTGCAAGTTGGGGTAAACGCATGGAGCAGACAATGGACAGACCAGAGTTCCGGGACCTTCCGACTCAGAAAGATTTCGCTGCCATCAGTGAAAGGATTTTCAGCAAGGTCAAGGAATATATTGGCCACGACGCTCTGGCGAAACAAATCACCAGCGATATCCAGATCGGCCTCGTCAAGGAAGGAATCCAGGAACCAGATCTCAGCTCCTGGATCCAGAAACAGGCGGAATCGCGCACCGAATCTCATATCCTGGAATTGTGGGATTACTGCTTCCATTACGCCCTCAAACTTTCCGAAGATCCCGACCTCGCCCAGGATACCACCCAGACCGTGATGGTGGCATTCCTGCAATCAACCGCGGAAGTCACCCACATCAAAGGCTGGCTCAGGCAGGCTGTTTACAACCAGTTCATGCAGTCGGTCAAACAGGACCGGAAAAAGCAGGAACTGGGCAGGAGACTGGAGTTGGAGCCCGCTCCGGAAGCGATGCCGGTCCAGGAAGAGCAGCTGGAAAGCAGCCTGAAGGATGCCGATCTCAAGCGCCTCTTATCCAAAGCGGATTACACCGAACTCAGGGAAATGCGGTCGTACAAGACAATCAAGGACTACGCCCTCAGCAAAGGGATGAATTCCAGCGCGGCCCGCAAACGCAAACACAGCATTTTAACCAACCTCAAGGCCAGTTATCTGAACGAGCAGGGATGGGTGAACAGGCCGGAGATACTGGATTACCGGACTCTGGTAAACATCAAGCGCTTCCTGAACACACTCGTGGAGAAGAACCGCCTGGGGGACCACAAGCAGCTCTATCATTACTGCGCTCCGGAGATGCTTCCCAAGGTGCAAACCACCCTGCAAGCCATCCAGGAGATCTTCGATTGGGGGATCTCGCAGATCGCTCCCAAAAACTACCAGATCAGCATCTGCGACGTGACCAATGCGACAGGGCCTATTCTGGTCGTGATTGAGATCGCCATCAACAGGGCGAACTACATCCGGATCACGAACTGCTACGACTCATCCCTGATCGGAGTAATCCCCGAATCCAAGCTCGATCATTATCCCTCGGATAAGGGGAAATGTCTGTTAACCCCGGAGGATGTCTATAAGTACACGCATTGATTACTTATGGACTGGGCATTAGTGCACAAGTTGGGGTGATTTTCCGGCGGGCATGGTCAATTGAGAGTAAAGTTCAGGGTTGGGGGTGGTCTGTACGCAGATTGTGAATATGCCATATTTCCATATACCACAATAACTTGTTAGGTTTCTGGGTAACACTCGCAACACTGCGAAACTAATCTATTGGGAGAACTGAATTATGAGAAAAGCACTTATTCTTTGCCTGATGCTCATCAGCCTGTCGATGCCCATGGCATTGAACGCTACTGTAATTGATTGGATAGCGGTTGCCGTCCTGCCTGAATACAACGGCGACATCAACAATCCGGATCTTTATGTAATCGAAAAAGGTGACAATATCTGGGTGGTCCGGATTAACGGCCAGATCTACGTTTTTCGTCCGAACAAGTAAAACCCGATTCTCAGCGCCCTGCACCTGGGCGCATTTAAGCGGATCTTTTTGCATAACGTTATGTTATAGTTGTGGTTCTTCGCGCGGAAGTTGAGAGCGTAAGATTTCGCCAGCAGTGCTATAGTGCCCATGCTGCTGGCCGCAGTCCCCTGCTTGCAAGCCTGAAGCGAAGCCGCATATAGCTTGATCTACACAGGCAAGATCAAGTGACCTACAATACCTGCCGACTGGTTGGTAACACATTTAGTTTGTTTACTGGTAAGATTGTTCCTCAATTCAGCGGTCTCTCAAAGCGCTTGGGGTAGAAGAATCTACCCCAAGTTTTTTTCAGTTCTCTCCCGAACCGCTCGGTCAGGATCCTGGATGGGGCAGAAATATGTGGGTAGAGATTGGTTCCAGCCAATGTTTGGAGTCCTTGCGGCCTCCGCAGTTTTTACTGTCACTTATGTGTTGGAGGCGCTCGGATTGCAAACAGAGACGTTACCATGTGGATGGAACGGGCGCTCCGAAGGCTTGGCCTTAATCAAGTCTTAATCAAGCCTTAATCAAGCGTTAATGATTAAGGCTTGATTAAGGCTTGATTAAGACTTGATTAAGGCTAAGCCCCCAGGGCCAGTCCAAAAATCCCCAGCTAAGAGCATGATTTCTCCACTGACGTCTCTATAGATTTCGCTGGTAAAACAATAGATTCAGGGTTTCAGGTTCATTATCCCGCTCCCCTGAAAACCAGTTTGGCAGGGCCCAGATCCCCTCTTCCCAATCCCTCAAAGTCTTTCTGCAAGCAATAAGATTACAACCTTGAGCAATTGGAATAAAACTTGCGTGGATTTGCATTTTAGATATTCATAACCGATTTTCCGGTCTGTTGTTTCCATTGGTTGAAACAAATACCCAAAAAAGTCGGCAGATCGCTCCCCCATTTTGGGCGCCAACCGTCTATAGAAGTGTAGTTTCATAAGGAAAATCATTAACTAGAGCTACGAGATAAGGAGTTTGCCATGAGACGCTGTGTTTTAACAACCCTGATCCTGCTGGCGGCGATATTCGCGCTGGCTCAGGAAATCCCCCTTCGTAAAGCCTGGAAACTGGATTGGAAAGGCACCCAGGTGCGCAGTACCGACGGCTGCGTGATCGCCCTGTGGGAAGACACCGATGCCGGAGATACGGATATCTGGGCGCAAAAAATCAATCCCTCGGGAGTGCCGCAATGGCCGGAACCGCTGATTGTGGCAGGCGCTCCGGGCGTTCAGGAAATCGCGGCCTGCGTGCGGACCTCGGACAACAACTTTGTGGTGCTCTACACGCAATCTGGAAGGGATATCGAACAAGGAGTCCGGGCGCAAAAATTCAGCTCCAACGGCCAGCGTTTATGGGGCGATAACGGCGTGCAGATCAGCAGCGGCGGCGGCGATTTCGTCGAAACGAGCCTGGTCCCCAATGCAATCGCCGGTGTTTACGCGGTGTATGGCCGCTTTGGGGGTTTCCACAATGTGATTGGCCAGAATCTGGACAGCTTTGGCAACCAGTTGTGGCCAGCCGGTGGGCTCGTCCTGGCCAGCCATGCCAACAGCATAAACCTGGATTCTGCGGTTAGCGATGGAGAGGGCGGCGTCATCGTCAACGTCAATAAACCGCTGGGCAGCGTCCGCTTTACCGAACTGACCCGTTTTTCGCCGCAAGGCACGGTGATCGGCAACAATCCCATGCTGCCGCAATCAGCCTTTCCCGGCCTCCGTTATTCCATTTTGCGGGACGCCTTTGGCCAGTTCGTGCTCTGGAATGTGAACACTTCGTCCAGCGGCGGCCTCATCCTGCAGCGGATGGATAATGCCGGCAATCTGCTTCTGCCTGCGCCTGTGACAGTCTCGCTTTCAGCCAATACCGAAGGCCTGAATCCGCCTATCCTGAAACCAGTTTCCGATGGGGGCTTGATGTTTGGCTACCAGGACACATCCGCTTATCCGAACACCTATTTGAAGGCCCTGCGGCTCGACGCTGACTATGCTCCCGTTTGGGGAACCAACGGTGTGCAGATCGCCAGCAGCGCTTCTTCGGGCTGGGTTTTCCGGAACCTGCAATTGGCGGTTACAGACGGCGGCGCGGCCTGGCTCAGCTTCGTGCAAAACAACGCGGAAGACACAGCCCAGGAATTGAAAACGCAGTATGTGTCTGCCGCGGGAAACCTGCCCTGGGGCGAAAATGGGATCACGCTCAGCGCTCCCAACCGTGATCTAACCATGCCCATGCCGGTGGCCTTTTCCGACCGGGGAATGTTCCTCTGGCGCGACCAAAGGGAAATGCAGAACGCCATCCGCAGGCAGGTTTTGAGCACCGGTGGCGCGACTTTCCAGGATCTGGGCGGATCTCCGTTGGTTTCGCGTCTCAATGGTTTCGCCGGAACGATCGGCGTGGCGGCCTTGCAAGACAGATATCTGGTGCTCTTTGTGGATATCCGCAACGGCTGGTTCAACACCTACTACCAGCTCTGCGACAGCGACATGAATCCACTTTTAGAGCCCAACGGCAGGCCGCTTTATCAGCCTTCAGAAATGCACTTGACCGATTTCAGGGTGTTCCCTTTGCCGGATAACAGCGTTGCTATCCTCTACCGCGCTATAGATTACGGTGGGCAGAACCTGGCGTACCATCTGCAAAAGATCGACGCGCAGGGCAATACACTGTACCCAGGATATGGCGTCCAGATTACCCAGAATTTGTATGTCGAGTCAGACATCCGCATCAGCAGCAGCGGCGAAGACATCTACATCGGTTGGACGCAGGGTTCCTATCCCCAGGAGTATCTGATGGGGCAGCGGATCTCAAACGGACAAGCGTTGTGGGGACCGGAAGGCAGGGTCCTGATCCAAATGCCGGATGCCGTCAATATCACTCTGGTGAGCATTCAAGACAGGTTTTTCACTTTCAACGCCAGCGATACGAATACTGATGCAGCCAGTGGCCGCGTCCTGAGAATCGCTGCCAGTGGCGATCCTGAACCGGGCTGGCCAGCTCTGGGGATCGAGGTTGTGAACGCAGACGGATATGTTGATGACTTTTCCCCATCGACCGTCAGGCTGGGCGAAGATCTGGTGGTTTTCTTCATCACCCGGCCCACATTCAGTAATATTTTGGCGCAGCGGATCACTCCAGCCGGGACCAAGCTTTGGACCGAGGCCGGTATTCAAATGCCGTTCAGCAACATCCAGAGCCTGGTGAAAGCGGACGACGGCCTCATCCTGCTCTACTCCGCGCAATTCGAGCCGCAGGACCTGCGCCTGCAGAAACTGGATGGCAATGGCGACCTGCTCTATGGCGGAGAAGGCCATCCAGTGGGAGCCGGAATGGAATCCCTGAGGGATGCTAGACTGCTGCGCTTCGCCAATGGCGGCATGGCCTGCCTCTGGTCCGACTACAGGCCGGGATCCGACTATGACCGGGATATTTACATCAGAAGCATCAATCCGCAGGGAGTGGCGATGGGCGCTGGTCCCGCAACGCTTTGCGGAGCCTGGCTGGAACAGGATCATGTCCAGGCTGACGTGATCGGCAATTCCGCTTTGGTCGCCTGGAACGACGCCCGGGCCGGGATCCTGGACTCCGAATACTATGTTTCCGCGATCTATGCCACACGCGTCAACAGCGCCTGGGTCGATGTTTCAGATCCGCTTGTCCCAGCACTCGATCTGCCCGTTTTGCAACAGAATTATCCCAATCCTTTCAACCCCGAAACAAGCATCGCCTTCAGTTTGCCCCAAGCCGGAATCGCCGATCTGGTGGTGTTCAACCAGAAAGGGCAGTTGGTGAAAACCCTCTGTGCCGGGGCTGTGCTGACGGCCGGGAACCATTCCATGATCTGGGATGGCCGCGACGAAAGGGGAAATCCGGTCAGCAGCGGGATTTATCTCTATCGCCTAAGCTGCGCTGGTAAGAGCGTTTCGCGCAAGATGGTGCTGCTCAAGTAAACTGAACTTCCCAAGCCTGCTTCAATGCTGGAACGCCGGCTTTGGTCGGCGTTCCATTACTTCAGGTGCTCGTGCAGGAAGTCGTGGTATTCTTTGTTGCCGAAGACCAGTTCGTCGTGCGTGCCCTGATGCGCGTGCCCACTTGAATCGATGAACAGCACCCGGTCCACGTAATGCAGGGTGGACAGGCGGTGCGAAATCACGATCGCCGCGATGCCCGGATAGTGGATATTGATATCCTGCCAGAGTTTTTCCTCGTTTTCCGCGTCCAATGAGGCCGTGATGTCATCCAGGATCAGCAGTTGCGGCCTTTTAATCAGAGCGCGGGCAATGGTGATGCGCTGTTTCTGGCCGCCGGAAACGCCCAAGCCGCGCTGCCCGACCCGTGTCTGTTCCTGATCCGGGAAAGCCGCGATCTCCTGCTGCAATTGCGATGTCCGCACCGCGGTCAGATATTCCTCTTCCGAAGCACCATCCACCGCAAAGAGCACGTTTTCCTTGATCGTCCCGGTGAAGAGGACCGGATCCTGCGGCACGTAAGCGATCAGGTCGCGCAAATCCTTGAGGTCGATCTTCTCGAGCGGAATGCCGTTGAAGGTGATCTCCCCGGAATCAGGCTGCAGCAGGCCCAGCACGAGATTGGCGACCGTGCTCTTCCCCGCTCCGGTCGATCCCAAAATCAGCAGACGCTCGCCCTTCCGCAGTTCGAAACTGCAATCCCGGATGGCTGGCTCGGTTTTCTCCGGATAGGTGCAATTCACTTTCTCGAAGCGCAGTTCATTAAGTTCCGCGGGCTTTTCGGTGCCCGACCAGGTATCGTTGAAGCTGGGGTAATCCTTCATATCCTCGAGGCGGTCGATGTTCACGAAAGCCTGTTTGCCAGAAACGAAGAGCTGCGGCAGGTCCAGCAGCGGATAGATCATCATGCTCAGGTAGGAATAGAACATGTAGAAGGTGCCGACCGTGATCCTGCCCTTCACCGCCATGTAACCGCCAAAGAGGATGACGCCGATCTGGGCAAAGTAGTCGATATACTCGTAGATCAGGTGCAGCACGGCATTGAGCTTCACCACGCTCATCTCGGTCTTGAAGCGGCGCGCCAAAGCCGTATCGAAAAAGCGGTTGTATTTCTCCTCGCTCACAAAGGCTTTCACGATGCGGATGCCGGAAAAACTCATCTCCAACTGGTTATTGATATTGCTGATCGCTTGCTGGTTCCGCTCGAAGTTCTTATAGAGTTTGTCCGAGGTGAAGTAAAACACCACCATCATCAACGGCAGCGGCGCCACCGAAAGCAAGGTCAGGCGAGGGCTGATGCCAAACATCACCACCAGCGAAAACATGATCAAACTGAAGGAATTCAGCGCCCGGAAGATCCCGGAGCAGAGGAACCAGCTGATCTTGGGAAAGTCGCTGAGGTCGTCCGTGAGCCGCGTAACCACGTCGCCGGTGCGGTATTTCTGGAAAAAGCGGAAGTCCTTGGTGACCACGAAGCGGAAGTAAAACATGCGCAGGAAGTGCTCGAAGCGGATGTTCACCCAACCCCGGAAAGCTGGGTAGAACCCGGTGACGAACTGCGCGAAGCCCAGGCCCAGCAGGATCCAGATGATGCGGTTGACCTCGTTCATCGGGGAAGGATACTTGGCCGGCGTGGAAAGGATGTTGCGCAGAAGGTCGATCAGCTTGCCAAACACGATGGGATGGGCGATGGAGACCGCCGAACTGCCCAATGTGAAAAAGAGCATGATGACCAGGAACCACTTCTGGTGCGTCCACTGGCGGATGATCCATTTGACGTGTTTATCCACCGTCCGTCTCCGTTCCGATCAATTGGAGTTCCACCAGTTTGCGGTATTCGGCGGAAAGCTCCATCAATTGGGTGTGCGTGCCGCGATGGATGATCTCGCCATCCTGGTAAAAGAGGATCTCGTCCGCGTCCAGAACAGAGGTCAGCCGGTGCGCCACCACCACCGCGGTTTTATCGGAAAACACGGTGTGCATGCTGCGCTGGATCTTGGCCTCGGTTTGCGGATCGATGGAGGCGGTGGCCTCGTCCATGATGATCAGTTCGGCTTCGAAAGCCAGAGCCCGGGCAAAGCTGATCAGCTGTTTCTCGCCCTGGGAAACGTTTTGTCCGCGCTCTGCCAGTTCGCTGTCCAGGCCAAGGTTCTGGCCCTGGATAAACTCGTCCAGCTGCACGATGTTGATCGCTTCCTGCACCTTCTGCACCGGCACCGTATCGTTGTAAACGCGCACGTTTTCCAGGATGCTGCCCGGGAAGAGGAAGATGTCCTGCAAAATCAGCCCGATCTTGCGTCGCCAGGCGCGAAACTCGATCTCGTCCAGCGGCACGCCGTCGATCAGGATGCGGCCTTTCTGGATGGGATAAAAACCGCAGAGCAGGCTCACCGTGGTGGTCTTACCGCTGCCCGAAGCGCCCACCAGAGCGACTTTGCTGCCCTTGGGGATGGTGAAGGAAACGTCCCTCAGGATCCAGTCCTCATCCTTGTAAGCGAACCACACATGGTCGAAGCGGATCTCATGTTCAAAAGAGGGAACTTTGGTACCGGTGAAGATCTCTTCTTCGGAGCTCAACTCCGTGAGTTCCAATATGCGTTTCAGCGACACGAAAGCCCGCTGGATCTGCATCACGTTTTCCGAGATCTGCATCAGCGGCCACATCATGCGGAAGATGTAATCCACAAACACGATCAGCGTGCCCAGGGTCACCGCGCCGGCAATGATCCGCGGCGCCATCATGCGGATGATCAGCACCAGGAACAGCACCTCGAAAAACAGCATGAACACGCTCTGCGAGCCATACTCCAGAAAAGAGGTCCGCGTCTCCAGACGATATTTATCCGCCGAAGCCTGCTTCAAATCTTGATACACGCGGTCCTGCCGGTTCAGAGCCTGGATGATCTGCATGCCCTGCACGTAGTCGGTGATCTTGGCACTGAGCAGCGCGTATTTTTCCCGGATCAGCCGGTAAAACTTGGAGAGGTATTTGATCAGGAAATAGTAGCCCACGATCGCCACGGCCATGAGGGGAAAAATGTAGGCTGCCACGCGCCATTCGCGCACGAACATGACGATGAACACCCCGATGAAGAACAGCACGTTGCCGATGATGCGGATGGAGAGCTCGGAAAACAGCGCTTTCACGCGCTCGCTGTCGCTTTCCACGCGGGCGATCAATTCGCCCACCTGCCTCTGATTGAACCAGTCTACGGGCAGGGTGAGCAGGTGGCGGAAGACCCTGGCCTTGAAGTTCGTGATGATCTTGATGCCCAAGCGCGAAAGCAGCACGATCTGCAGATAGGAAAGCAGGCCGGAAACCACCACCACGCCGATGAACAGCAAGCCGTACTGGTACATCAGCGCGACGTTGCCGGAAGGAATGCTCTTGTCCACGATCGCAGCCAGGATCAGGGGATAGATCAGCTGCAGCGACGAGGTGAGCAGCATCGCGAAAAGCCCGAAGCCGAGCAGGCCCAAGTCCTTCTTAACGTAAGGAAAGAGGAGCTTGAGATAGAACAGGGTGCTTTGCTTGCGTTCGGACATTTGCTTCCTTTACCACGGAGTTGCCGACGTCCTCGTCGGTTCAGACGTTGCGCCGACCAGGAGGTCGACGTTCCCGGCTATAAAAACCACAGAATTACCGACGTCCTCGTCGGTTCAGATGTTGCGCCTACCAGGAGGTCGGCGTTCCCATTGGAAATCGGCGTTCCCATTGGAGGTCGACGTTCCCATAGGAGGCCGGCGTTCCCACTGGAGGTCGGCGTTCCCAGTTATATAACCATGGAATTACCGACGTCCTCGTCGGTTCATCTGAATCGCCGACCAGAAGCTCGGCATTCCCAGTTGAATTCAAATAGAATGGTCGGGATGAGAGGATTCGAACCTCCGACTTCTCGGTCCCGAACCGAGCGCGCTAACCGGACTGCGCTACATCCCGACCGGTTTGGCTCAAAAATTGCCGAGCCTGCTATCTGTCAAGAATTTATTCTTTCCCAATCGCCTTGAGCAGGCGCTCCGCCTCCTCCGCGGTTATTTTGCCGGCTTCCAGCATCTCGAGGATCTTGATCCGGCTGCGTTCGTCCACTTCGCTCTTTTCGCGGCCGCTGAGGCCTTTGCCAGCCTTGCTCAGAGCCGATTCCATGGCTTTGTGCACATAGTCCTTGATGGACTCGGGATCAAAGAACTCGTGGCGGAACTCGAAACCCTTGCCGACAAAGGGTCCGCGGAAATGCTCACGATGCTCGCGAAACCGGGATTCGCCTTCCCGGAAGGGGCCTTTCACCTTGCGGTAGATTATCTTCAGGCCGTCGGCAAGTTCGTCGCCCGCTTGTTCGACCGCTTTGATGACCTTGTCCTTGGTTTCCTGGACCTCAAACTCCTCGACCGCGGACTTGAGTTTGGCCAGCGAAGCGGCGAGTTTTTCCTGGATGTTGGTTTCGGCCACGCTGTTGATGGCGCGTTCTATCGCCGCCGTGACCTTTTCCAGCGCCCTGAGCGCCTTTTCCTTGTCCTCTTCGCTCACGGACTTGCCGATCAGTTCTTTCAATTCCGCCAGTTTGAGGCTGATAAAACCAAATTCGGCCTTGCCTCCGGAACTGACCTTCACCGCTCCGTTTTCGGTGTGGACGCTGATCCTGGCGCCGCCTTCACCGCGACGGATGACCTTGCGGCCGCCTTCGGTGCTGACCTCGGCGTCCAGATTGGCGGTCACGGAACCGTTTTCGGTCTCGGCCTGCAGTTCAAACGCGAAATCTTCCGGCACGGACAGATGGATGCGGCCGTTTTCGCTGCTGAAACTGAATTCCCCGTTTTCCACGGGCAGCGTTTCGTAATAGATCAGGCCGTTTTCGGTGCTGATGTTCACCAGGGGAAAGGCCGCCTGGCTGATCTTGAGGGGGCTGTTTTCAGCTTCCACCTCGAGCTTGCTGCCGCTGACCTTTTCCGCCACCAAGGGCCCGTTTTCCAGATCAATCTCAAATTCGCCGCTGCATTCGCGCAAACTGATCGGGCCGTTTTCCGCCTCGATGTGCGTATGGCCGGAGCATTTTTCCAGCGAGACCGGGCCGTTTTCGTTGTGGATCACCAGTGCCCCTTCCAAACCTTCGGCGCGAAGTGGCATGACTTCTGCAGTGGCGATGACCGCAGCGCCTTTCGGCACGCGGATCCAGACCTGGGATTTGCCCGAGCGCCAAAGCGAATCGTAGAGTCCTGGTATTTCCTCAAGTTCTATGGTCACCTGATGACCCTCAGCGTCAACGATGAAATGCTCCGACATATCTTTGCCCGGTATGAAGGAATGGATATCCAGCTCAGCCTCGATCTCGAGCTTGCCCGATTCCGATACGCCTATGCTAAGCGGCGCCATGTTGTTTTCGATCTCCACCTTTTCCACTTCGGTGAAGTCGTAGTTCAGGTTGATTTTTGCTGTTTTCATGATTTCCTCCTTGTGTCAATCATGCTGATCGCCTCGTCCACGGATATGAAGCCCTGCTCCAGATCGCTGAAGATGTCGCTGAAATCCGTGTCCGCGGGCTCTTCCCTGGCAATGACCTTGATGATCTCCGCCAGGCGGTTTTTTACGGTTGGATAGGAGATGCCGAGGCGCTTTTCCATCTCTTTGATGTTGCCGCCCACGGTGATGAACAAACGTATGAACTCCAGCTGCGCCGGCTTCAAACCGGTCAGCCAGCTGTTGGTGAAGGTCCCCGTGAAGCCCACTTCGCAGGCCGGGCAATATAACTCCCGGATCACCAGTTCCTTCTTGCAGATCGGACAGGACGTTATTTCCATGGTCATCTCCTTAATAATATCAATGCCAGGTTTGAATATCTTAATATTCTGTCAAGCGGAATTTCAAATTTCTTAGGTATAGGTCTAAATCTTCGCCTAATCTACTCGCGTTTCCTCCCCGCGGCTTAGCGTTAATCAAGCCTTAATCAAGCCTTAATCAAGCGTTAATTATTAACGCTTGATTAAGGCTTGATTAAGAAGTGATTGACAGGAATCCGCCAGTGCGTAGCATGGCTTCCGATAAAGGAGGTTACTATGAAAGTAACTGTAAAAGAAGGGCTTAAAGGGTTTTCCGGCCGTTTGGACGGAGCGATCTACTATTATCATCCGCGCCTCAAGCGCACCCTGATGCGCCGTCAGCCAAAAATGCCTGCCCAGCAGCAAAACGCCAACTACGCCACGATCGCCCAGCGGATCAAGGCTTTGAACCCTTCGCCGGCCTACCGCTACGATTTCAAGATCTACCTCAGCACCTTGCGCGACCACGACGATCAGGTGAACTATCCCTCCTGGTATAGTTTGTTCGTGAAGATGCTCTGGGCGCTGCAAGCCAAATACCCCGCGCAGGTGGACCTGAAAACGCTGACCCGGTCGCAGATAATCGAGCAGGAACTGCCCTGCATATCGGTCAGGGACGCGGTCGAGAACGGCCTGCTGCCCATGGTCCCCGGCATCGAGTATCTGGATCATCAGATCTAGCTCTGAGTGCAGCGCATTACCGTAACACTGCGTTCACGCGGTCGTTCCACTGCCTTTAGGCGGTCAGTAATTATATGTGGACTATATTGTTAGAGGAATCTTCCCCAGGTAGACTCGATTCCGGTTGAACCGCGTAAACGCAGTGGAACGACCGCCTGAAGGCAGTGTTACGCATTATTCAGCAGTCTCGGTAAAAAACTCCCAACACTTTGGCCGCCCTGAACGTTTGCTATATGTGCACAGGATGATAAAGTGATATGATCGATCTGGAAGAATTCGTCAATACGCATGAGCGGCCGCTGCACAATTTCGCGCTGCAGCTTACCAGGTCCGAAGACGAAGCGGACGATCTGGTCCAGGATACCTGGCTCAAGTGCATGGTCCAGCAGCAGTTGCTGGGATCGCTGACGGTCCCGAAACAGCGCAGCTGGCTGTTCACGGTGCTCAAGAACCGCTGGTTGGACATCTGCCGGCACCGGAAGCTGGAGCGGACCCTGGAGCTGAGCAAGGAGCCAGTCGCTCCGGCAGCTGCTTCAGTTACTCCAGCGTACCGGTTGGACGAACATCTGGACAGACTGCCCGCCCTGGAAAAAGAAATAGTCCGGCTGAGGTTTTGGTCGGAATTCAACAGCCGCCAGATCGCCGAAGAATTGGGAATCCCCGAAGGCACGGTGCGCTGGCGCCTCAAATCGGCAATGGATAAACTAAGAAAATATATGGAAAAGAGTGATAAGGAGGAACGATGTCAACTCTGATCAAAAACGTCGGCATCCTGGATGCCCGCAAAGCCTCACCGGAACAACTCCGCGAGATCGGCAAGGTCGTGAATGTCGGTTGCCTGGTGATCCATCCGGGATTGAAAGCGGAATTGCTGAAACTCAATTTGCAAGACGTGGGCAAGCTGCTGGAACTGGACGACGATTACCGGCTGCACACAGGCCCCTTGGAGATCTCGCGGCAGTTGCTGGAGGACACCCAGGGCAGCCTGAAACTTTGCGTGGTAGGGCCTCTCAGCCTGGAGCCCGAAATAACCGTCGAGCTGCTGCAAGAGAAGTTGAGCGGTCTGTGCCTGATCGGGCCGGCCTCCGTTCCGGAACACCTTTACGGCGCTTTCATGAGCGTTGCCCGGGATATCGTGGGACCGGTTTCCCCCCTGAAATACTCTGGACTCAGAGCCGCGGGCAAGCTTCTGATCACCGACGTCTATCTGAACGGCCTGGAGGACGGATCGGACCTTACAGTGGCAGGCAACGTCACTTTCGCGGAAGATTTGGACGCCGACCTGTTCGCCCGCAAGATCAGCAAACTGCTGGTGGTGGGGGCGGTAAAATGCCTGGACACGCAAGAGGAAATGCTGCGCAAAGTCCTCACCGCCAATAGCGTGGCCAAGATCAAGATCATCCGGGTGGACTTTCATTATGTGCCCGGCGGCACCATGCTGGACACCTTCACCATCATGACGGTGAACAAGCAGACCGTTTCCTGTCCGGGCTTGCTGATCCTGGACGAAGAGGTGACGCCTGAACTGATCAAGGAAAAAGACATTCATTTTGAGGCGGGCACCCTTTACTTCCCGAAAGCGGTGATGCGGGAAATGTCTTCCCGCCTGGCTCCTAAAACCAAAGGCATACCCTTTGAGCCGGGGAAACTGGAGTTGGTGGCCGGCCAGCAATGCATGACCCAAGTGCGCCTGGAAACGATGCCGGATAAGGTCACCCTGGTCGTTAGCGGCGAACTGACCATCGGCGAGGAAGTAAGCATCGAACTGCTTTCCGCCAAGATCGGCGTTCTGGACAACTATGGCGAGATCATCGCTTCGCGTGACCAGGCCAGCATCCTGCAAAGCAAGCTGCGCCACGACGAAGGCAGCGTGGTGATCTCTGGCGAAGAGGACGACGACGAGGACCACACCAAGTACGACAACGTGATCGAGAACCTCGCGACCTACGCCTTATGATTCCTTAGGCAGTTGTTATCGATAAAGATGAGCCCTGCAAACGCGGGGCTTTTTTTGATCTCCTTCAAACAGAGTAGGTAAGCCCCGGAGGGTGCGTCAGATCATAGCGGTGGGTGCGAGCGAACCGGGGTCCCCGCAAAGGAGCGCAGCAAGTTTTTTTAGGGTGGTAAGCGATGCCCCCCGGAATGTAGTACAAACAAACATTTGAGCCCCGGAGGGTGCGGCATAACATAGCCCAGGGTGTAGCGACCGGGGTCCTCGGCGTCATGCGGAGCATGGCGACGGGGTGGTCTGCGGAACCCTGGGTTAGGGACATACATTGCTATGATGTTCATGCACCCCACCCCCTCCCTTTGGAACCCGCCGAATGTCAGGTTCCAAAGGGAGGGGTGGGGCTTTCTGAAATTGTGTGCCGGCATCGCATGACCCGGGGTTCCGCTTCACCCCACCGGCTAACAAGTTGTCCGTCGGGGACCCCGTGCGCTACACCCCGGGCTATGTTATGCCGCACCCTCCGGGGCTATAAAAGAGAGCCACTTTTTTTATGGCTATAATGCGTCCTGCGACCGCCCTCAGTTTATTACCAGTCCCCCGTCCATCACCGCTGAATTTTGCATGAACGTAAATCTGGAAAAATGTCCCAACACTTGCAGACACTCATACGTTAGATAAGTGAATCGATGATGTTTGGGAGGAACAATGACGAACATCAACAGGACCCCGCAACAAGCCTTGGCCGCCAACGCCAAAAAGGCGGACGACGCTCTGCAGCCCGGCACTTTGAGGGAATCACACGGCCCTCAAGTGGCTGACCTGCATATCTTGAGCGTCTGGAACGAGCATCGCGCCCGCCTGAACAGAACCCAAGTGCATTTGTTGTAGGATCAAACAGCGGGTTAAACAGCTGGGTTGCCCCGGCCGTTTAACCCGCATCATTTCTGCGTTTCAGTTCCGTCGCGCTGTTCAGGCGGTCCGGAAGCAGGGGGCAAACTTATTCGGGGACCACCTCAGTCACGGGAAACCATTTGTCCTTAAGGGTTTGGATGGTGCCTTCCTGCTCCAGTTTGGCAAAGGCTTGTTTCCACTTTTCAACGGTTTCGGCTGGAGTCTGTTTGGAAATGGCGATGTAATACTGGGTTTTCATCAGTTCCAACACGGGCTTCAGGGCGGTGGCCTCAACGCCGGCTTCCTGCAATAAGCGGGGCAGGTTGACATCCGTGAAGACCGAGAGGTCGGCCTCTTTGGTTACCAGCATCTTGACGGCGTCCTTGGGATCGGGCTTGCTGACCAGATTGGTGAAGCCCTGTTCCTGCAGGTACTGCTCCGTGAACCAGTCCGTGGTGGTGGCGATGGCTTCTACGCCTTGGGCGGTTTTCAGGTCGGGCACCGCCAGTTCGCTGTCCTTCAGGGCGTAGAAGCTGGAGATGTTGTCGCCCAAGGGACCAATGAAGAAGAACTTGTCCTCACGTTCCGGAGTTTTCTCCATCGTGAACAGGACCACGTTCGGTTCGGTCAGGGCGCGTTTGTAGGCGGCATCCCAGTTCAGCAGTTCCGGGACGGCCTTGGTTTGCAGTTCGGCTTGGATGGCAGCCACGACGTCCGCTCCATAACCGGTTACAACGCCGTTTTCCAGGTAACTGAGCGGGGGATAGTCTTCGGTGAGGATGGTCATGGGGGTTTCTTTGCGGGCGCAGGAAACAAAAAGCAACACGCCCAGCACCATAAGCAGCAGGCTTGCCTTTTTCATAAGGGCCTCCTTGTGGTGAAATTTTGACAAGTAAAAAGCGGGCGGCCAGGCTGTCAAGGATTTTGCGCAGGTATGGTTATCCGGCTGGATGGCAGTTAGTTGCAGGGAATGTATGTAATCCTCTGGGGCAAGGTTTCCAAGTGGTAAGGCGGGCAGCTGAGGGCGCTGCTGTCAATTTGCCCGCTGCAAACGGGAAAGCGCCAGGCCGGAGACGATCACGCAGATCGCCAGGATCTGCAGGGCGGAGAGGGTTTCCGCCAGCAGCAGCACCGCCAGCAGCGATGCTATCACGGGTTTCAGGAAGAAATACACGGAAGTCCGGGCAGCGCCTATGCCTTTCATTGCTTCAAAGTACATCAGGTAGGCGATCCCGGAAAGCAATACGCCCAAATACAGCATAATCCCCGCGTTGCGCCAGGAAAAATCCAGGAGCAGCGGTTTACGGGCAAGGATGTTGTAGATGAAGAGCAGGATTGCCCCGCCGATGAAGGAAACGCTGTTGGTGAGTGCGTTTCCGTGCTTTTGCAGGCTCTTTTTGGCCAGCACCATATAGAATCCGAACGTGACAGCTGCGCCCAAGCCCAAAGCTATGCTCAGAGGAAGATTCAGATAGCGGGCCGCGGCCAGCTCGCCTTCACCCAGTATCAGCAAAGCCACGCCAGCCAAAGCCAGAGCCAGGCCGAGGAGCTGAAACAAACTGAGTTTTTCGCGCAATAGAAGATACGCGAAAATGCTCACAAAGAGGGGATTCGAACTCACCAGCACGGCGCTGAGCGAGGCTTTGCCGAAATGGACTGAGAGCTGCAGCAACAGCATGCTGATGCACACATTGAGGAAGCCCAGAAAGACCAGGGCGGGAAACTCTGCCAGTTTCAGGGCGCGCCGCTCCTTGCGCAATTGCCGCAGCGCGAAGGGCAGGATCACCAGTCCGCCGATTAAAAACCGCCAGGCCGTTATGGTGTAGGGCGAGACGCCCGGACCCAAGTATTTGCTGGCCAATTCGATGGTGGAATAGACCACGATGGCCAGGGCAGCCAGGATATGGTATTTGGAGAGAGAGGGTTTATCCGGCATTGTTGCGATCTGCTAAAAAGGGCCAGCGGTCGCTGGTTGCAGGACCAGCGACCGCGTGACCCCTATTCCGGACTCCGTTGCCGGAGCCCGTTTCAAGTATCGGTTGCTTATTTCATCAACACCATTTTGCGGGTGGATGAGTACTTACCAGAGTGCATGCGGTAGTAATAGACTCCGCTGCTGACTGCGATGCCGTTGTCGTCGGTCCCGTTCCAATTGAGGCTGTGCGTGCCTTTGCCTGCGGTGAGGAGGTTCCAGGACTTCACTGCCTGGCCTTTCTGGTTGTAAACGGTGATCTGCACCGGTTCCGCTTTGGCGGTGTAATAGCTGATGGTGGTCTCCGGATTGAACGGATTGGGATAGTTGCCGATCAGTTGGGTGGTGGCGGGAGTCGCCGTGGCGTCGTCGTTGTCCACGTTGCCCCAGTCGGAAAGCTGGCGGGCGAAGACCTGCGGAGTGTTGTTGAACTGGTTGACCAGGGCCAGCAGGCTGAAATTGCCGGTGGGAATGGGCTCGCCGATGTAATCCGCGTCGTAGAAGGCGGTGCGGAAGACGATCGTTCCGCTGTCGTCCACCAAGGTGTAGTTGGTGCCGCTGGCGAAAGTTCCGGTTTCCTGGAAATGGGCGTTGTTAAACCTCACCAGGCGGGCCTGGTACATTTCCACATTGGCGTTGACGTTGGCAGTGGTCACCACCGGTACGAAGACCGAGTTGCCGGAAGACGTTGCTGGTCCGGGATTGGCCACGGGTGTGAACTGCAGCATGTTGTTGTAGCGGGCGATGGTTCCCGTGATTCCGGTGATGCCGTCCATCAGGTTGTAGCTGGTGGAGATCACTCCGGAAGGATCGTCGATGAGGACGCCGGCTCCGTTGTCCTGCACGAATTTCTGGTTGCGGAAGGTCTGCTTGAAAGTCATCACAACCTCTCCAGAAACCATATACACGCTTCCATCGCCGGCTGTAAGGGCCCGTAACTGGGTTACGTTCTGCACCACCTGGGAAACGAAGGTGTAGGTGCCGGAAGCTACATAACTGGGATCGAATCCCGTGGCATAGGCGATCGCCTTCAGTGTGGTGGTGGCAGATAGTTGCACCGGAGTGGTGTAGATCGTGCCCACTGTGGTGGTGGGATTGGACCCGTCGGTGGTATAACGGATGGTAGCGCTGGGTGTGGTGGTGGAAATGGTTACGTTGATGGGCTGCGCAAAAACGCCGGCAGGGGGATTGAAGGTAGGCGTAGCAGCGTTTTGGCCGCCGCCTGGATCGAAGGTGTGCATGCCGATGTCGGTTACATAATCCTGCGGTTGGACCAGCCATTCGGAGTTATCCACGTTGGTTCCGGCTCCATCCACGAAGTCCAGATTTCCCGACGTGATCTCGGGCTTTCTGATCAGGGTGTGTTCCCGGGTGGCGTTTTCCACTCCGGCAACAGGCCAACCCAGGTCTGTGCCGGGATTCTGCTCATACACGCCGATGATGTCGATCAAAGTGTCGTTGTGAAACAAGCCCACGCAGTCGTTGCCGTTGTAGTAGGTGACGGTGTGGGTCATATCCGCGACGGCTTGGATGGCGGCATTGGCGCCGGCATTGGCGATCACGAAAACGTCGTTGTTGGCCAGGGTTCCGGAGAGCGTCACGCTGTTCGTGGCAGACCAGGTACCGCCGTTGGAAGCCAGTTTCATGGAATAGGCGGAAAGGTCAACCGCGGCGCCTGTGCCATTGAAGATCTCGAGGGCTTTGTTGTTGGAACTTCCCTCCAGATACTCCGAAATGAAGAGATCCTGGGCCTGGGCAAACATCACAGCGATGAGCCCCAGCAGCAGGATCGAGACAAGTGTTCTTTTGATCATGGTCTTTACCTCACTTTAGTTAAAATCATTAACGCGCAATACAGGAAAGCGCCTGCCAGCAGGATGCTGTCCACGCGGTCGAGCATTCCGCCGTGGCCTGGAAAAAGCCGGGAGGAATCCTTGACGCCGGCAAAGCGTTTGAGCATGCTTTCAGCCAGATCGCCCAGCTGTCCTATGATCCCTGCCGCAAAAGCGGTCAAGAGCAGAGCGGGCAGATCGGAAACAAGCCCGGCATAATATAATATAATCACAAAGATAAAAGGAACAAGCGCCCCGGCCATAAAGCCTTCCCGGCTCTTGTTGGGGCTCACGGGAAAGATGCCGCGCCGCCTGCCCCACTTCATGCCCACCAAATAAGCGGCAGAATCGGCCGACCAGATCAGGAGCACCAGCCAAAAAAGCGCCTTGGGCGGCTGATGCATCAAGCCAAGGCGTGCGCAAAGGGCGGGGAGGCCGGCTGTGTAGGCCATGCCCCAAAAACTCAGGGCGGTACGGGGTAAACTGCGCTCGCCATCCCAGTTCGCCAGGCCTTCCAGAATGGCCAGAATAAAGGCGGTTCCCATCAGGACAGGTTCCCAGCCGGGTAAAAAGACCAGGCCCAGATATAATGCAGGCGCGAACAGAACCCAGTGCCAGCCGGGCTTGTAGGCTGTAGGCCTGAGCATGCCGACAAATTCCCCGGCGCATAAAATGGAGATCGCTCCCAAACCCGCCACCAGCCAGTATCCGCCCAGCCAAAGCAAAGCCAGGGCAACCGGAATCAGCAGCGCGGAAACCAGGATACGCTTGTGAAGTTCGGTCATGTGGTTTTCCTGCCTCCAAAGCGCCTTTGCCGGCGTTGGAAGTCGATGAGCGCCTCCAGCATTTCCACTTTGCCGAAGTCCGGCCAGAGGGTGTCCGTGATATAGATCTCGGCATAAGCGCTCTGCCAGAGCAGAAAGTTGGAAAGGCGCCGTTCTCCGCTGGTGCGGATGATCAGGTCGGGATCAGGCTGTCCGGATGTGTACAGATAGCGGGAAAAGGTCTCGGAGTCCAATTGGTCCAGCAGTTCCGGGTTGTGGAGGGCGTCCCGGCCCAGTTTCTGGACCGCTTCCAGAATCTCGCGGCGTCCGCCATAATTGAAGGCCAGGTTCAGGGTCAAACCGGTGTTTTGATGCGAGACCGAGGCCACCTTGCGCAGCTCGGTAAGGTACTTGGGATCGAGTTCCGTTTCGCTGCCCAAGATGCGGACCACGATGTTTTGCTTGTGCAGTTCACCGATCTCTTTCTGCATCAGTTCCTTGAACATCCTCAGCAGGCCCTGGACCTCGGATTTTTCGCGGCTCCAGTTTTCCGTGGAGAAAGTGTAAAAAGTTAGATAACCCAGCTGCAGTTCCACGCCCAATTCCACCACCTGGCGCAGCGAACGCGAGCCTGCCCGGTGCCCATAGAGGCGCGGCCTGTGATGCTGCGCGGCCCAGCGTCCATTGCCGTCCATGATGATGCCCACATGTTGGGGCAGACGGCCAAGGTCTAGTTGGGGGATCAGGTCCTGGTAGTTCATTGCATCTTCTGTTGGGCGTTGTACTTGAGCCAGGCGTAGATAAAGCCGTCCAGGTCTCCGTTCATGACCCTGTCCACCTGCCCCACCTCGTATTTGGTGCGCAGGTCTTTCACCATCTGATAGGGTTGGAACACGTAGGAGCGGATCTGGTTGCCCCAGCCGATGTCGGTCTTGCCGGATTCGGTGATCTTCTTCTCCGCTTCGCGCTGCTCCTCGTAATATTGGTAGAGGCGGGATTTCAGGATGGCCATCGCCTTTTCGCGGTTCTGGATCTGGGAACGTTCGTTCTGGCAGGAAACCACGATCCCGGTGGGCAAATGCGTGATGCGGACCGCGGAATCGGTGGTGTTAACATGCTGTCCGCCGGCTCCGCTGGAACGGTAGGTATCCACTTTGAGGTCCTTGGGATCGATCTCAACCTCGATATCGTCGTCGAACTCGGGATAGACGAAGACCGAGGCGAAGGAGGTCTGGCGCTTGCCTTGGGCGTTGAAAGGCGAGATGCGGACGAGGCGGTGGATGCCGATCTCGGCCTTGAGCATGCCGTAGGCGAAATTGCCGCCGATCTCCACGCTGACGCTTTTCAGGCCCGCTTCTTCGCCGGCCAGGGAATCGATGATGGAGTAGGAAAACTTGCTTTGTTCAGCCCAGCGGGTATACATGCGCAGGAGCATCTCAGCCCAGTCCTGGGCTTCCGTTCCGCCTGCTCCGGCATGGATGATGAGGATGGCGTTTTCGTGATCGTATTTATCGTTCAGATAGCATTCGATCTCGGCTTTTTCGATGAAGGCTTTCTGGGTGGGAAGTTCCGCCACGGCCTCATTCAGCAGGTTGTCGTTGAAATCCTCTTCCAGCAGCAGCAGATAGGTCTCCAGCTCGTCCTTGAGGCGTTCCAGGGTATTGATATGGTCGATCTCCTCGTTTACCTGGCTCAATTGCCGGGAGATCTTTTTGGCCCTGTTCGTGTCGTTCCAAAAACCGGGGCTGTTTACCTCCAACTCCAGTTGCGAGGCTTGCTCCTCTTTTTGGGCGAGATTAAAGTAACCTCCTGATCTCGGAAATCTGGGAGATCATGGAGTTCACTTCTTTGCGGTAATCTACGTATTCCATGGCGTTCATCCTGCTTGGGTCTGCTAAAAATCTTAGCGTTTCATTAAATTCCGCGCTCAGGATTTTGTCAATTCTTTTATGAAAACCCAGAATTTCATTGACAGAATGGCGTGAATCTCTATTTAAGCCCTCTCTTTTGCGTGGGCTGCCCAAGCGCCCACGACACCTGACTGAGGTAATGAATATGATCCCTTCCCTTTGGTACATCGCTCCAGCCGGAGCCGTCATGGCTCTGGTCTTTGCGGCGATCTTCTTCCGCCAGGTCAAGAACGCGCATCCCGGAAATGCCAGGATGATCGAAATAGCCGGATACGTCCGCGAAGGCGCTTTTGCCTATCTGAAACAGCAATACCGGGGCGTGATCCTCTTTTTCATCGGCGCCTTCATTGTCTTCATGTTCATGTCCCAAGTGCTGCACGTGCTGCACTGGCTGGTGCCCTTCGCTTTCCTGACCGGAGGTTTTTTCAGCGGCCTGGCCGGCTACATCGGCATGAATATGGCCACCCTGGCCTCCAATCGCACAGCCCAGGCTTGTTCCGAGAGTTTGAACAAAGGTCTCAAGGTGGCATTCCGGGGCGGAGCGGTCATGGGTTTGACCGTGGTGGGGCTGGCTTTGATCGACATCTCCGCCTGGTTTTTCATCCTGAACAAGTTTAACTTCCCCCTGCACCAGATCACGGTGATCATGCTCAGTTTCGGTATGGGAGCCTCTACCCAGGCTTTGTTTGCGCGTTTGGGCGGCGGCATATTTACCAAGGCGGCCGATGTGGGCGCCGACCTTGTGGGCAAGGTGGAAGCGGAAATTCCGGAAGACGACGTCCGCAACCCCGCCACCATCGCCGATAACGTAGGCGACAACGTGGGCGACGTGGCAGGCATGGGCGCCGACCTCTATGAAAGTTATGCCGGCTCGATCCTGGCGACCGCCGCTCTGGGAATGAGCGCGGTTTCCACGCTGGGGGCGCAGTTCGAAGCGCTGCGGATCAATTTCGTGGTCGCGCCGATGGTCCTGGCCGGAATCGGAGCCCTGCTTTCGATCCTGGGCGTATTCATGGTCAGCACCAAGGAAAACGCCGGCACCAAGGAACTGATGTTCGCCCTCAACAAAGGCGTGTACGGAAGCTCGCTGCTCATCGCCGTGGCCGCTTTCTTCATCACCCGGATTCTGTTACCCGCGGATTATTGGTTCGGAGTGTTCATCTCCACGGTGATCGGCCTGATCTGCGGAATCCTGATCGGCTTATTTACCGAACGCGATACCTCGCACAGCTATGAAGCCACGCGCAACATCGCTTCCCAGGGAGTTTACGGACCCGCCACCGTCATTCTGGAAGGCCTGGCGGTGGGCATGCGTTCGGCTGCCGCGCCTGTAATCACGATCGTGGTGGGGATCCTGGCCGCCTTCATCTGCAGCCACGGTTTCCAGAGCATCGAAATGGGGCTCTATGGGATCGGCTTCGGCGCCGTGGGAATGCTCGCCACGCTTGGCGTGACCCTGGCCATGGACGCTTTTGGGCCGATCGCCGACAATGCCGGCGGCAATGCCCAAATGTCGCATCTGCCGGACAACGTGCGCGAAATGACCGACAACCTGGACAGCGTGGGCAACACCACAGCAGCCACGGGCAAAGGTTTCGCCATCGGATCTGCTGCGCTTACCGCCATGGCCTTGCTAGCCGCGTATCTGGAAGAAGTGCGGGCCGGTTTGGTCATGATCGGCAACAAAGCCGGCGACTATATGTTCCTGAGCATCAATTACGGCCGCGACCTGGTCGAAAGGGTGCGCGTGGACAATGCCTCCATCTCCGATTTCATAAGTTTCTACCAGATCCACGTGCTCAATCCGAAGTTCCTGATGGGCATCTTCATCGGCGGCATGGTCGCTTTCGTCTTTTCCGCGCTCACGATCAAAGCCGTGGGCAAAGCCGCGGGCAAAATGGTCCATGAGGTCCGCCGCCAGTTCAAGGAAATCCCCGGAATCCTGGAAGGAACAGCCAAGCCCGAATACTCCACCTGCGTCAAGATCGCCACCATGGGTGCTCAACAGCAGATGTTGCTGCCCGCTTTGGTAGGCATCATCACGCCGATCGTCGTGGGCTTGATCCTTGGCGTGCCGGGCGTTTTGGGCGTGCTTTGCGGAGCCCTGGTCAGCGGTTTCGTGCTGGCGATCATGATGAACAACGCCGGCGGAGCTTGGGACAACGCCAAGAAATTCGTGGAAACCGGCGAGCATGGCGGAAAATCCTCCTCCGTGCACAAAGCGACAGTGGTCGGCGATACCGTGGGCGATCCTTTCAAGGACACCGCCGGTCCCTGCATCAACATCTTAATCAAGCTCATGAGCATGGTCTCCATCGTCTTTGCCGGCCTGATCGTGTCCTATTCCCTGAGCGTGGAAACCATCCAGCCGCCATTTTCCGGACGCGGCGTTGACCGCTCCAAGCACAACGTCATCATCCGCGTGGACAAGGCCAAGTACGATAAAAGCGCCTGCGCCAATTGCGCCTTGCTGACCCCGGACTGCTTCGAAAAGGAGAAGGAAGCCGCGACAGAAGCGCAAACGCCGGCTGGCACGGTGAAACCAGTTCCCCAAGCCGCTGCCAAACCTGTGCCGGAAAATGCCCGTGGCCAAAGACCTTAGCGCGTACCCGCAACGCATAGAACTGGATATAGAATTGGGGTACTCAGCCGATTACCCCAATTCTGCTTTTTTTGCCTTTGATTTCGACGTCCAGGCCATCTTTGGCAGCAAGGGCCGCGTCCCGGTCAAACTAAGCGTGGACGGCCACTCTTTCCGCTCCAGCCTGGTACCAATGGGCGGCACGCACATGATGGTCTTCAACAAGCAGATGCGCGACGCCACTGGATACAAGGCCGGCGACCGCATCCACATCCTCCTGGAACGCGACTCCGAACCCCGGAAAGTGGACATCCCCGGCGACGTCAAAGCGGTATTGGAGGAACAGGGCGTGTGGGACGCTTTTCAGAAGTTTTCCTACTCCCACCAAAAGGAAGACATCGCCTGGATCAACGAAGCCAAGAAGCCCGAAACCCGGTCCCGGCGCATCGCCAAGCTGGCGGACAAACTCCTCAACCAATCCTGATCTGGACATTGCCCTGACTGACAAGGCTGTATGCTCTTCACAACGAACCTGTCTTTCATCCCGCTCCCGTTATCATTGCGCGGTAAATGCGGGCTCATTGCACGCTTTGCCCGTAATGACCGCGCAATGACCGCGCAATGATCACGGGAACGACTTGGGTTCAATGCTGGCTCAAAACCTGCATTTATTCCAGCAGCAGCATCTTCTTCACGCTCTGATAGGCGCCGGCCCGCATTCTGTAGAAATACACCCCGCTGCCAACTGCGCGCCCGCTGTCGTCGCGTCCGTCCCATAGCACGTGGTAATATCCAGCTGGCTGTTGGGCGTTCACGAGCTGGCGCATTTGCTGTCCTTTCAGGTTGTAGATGGTAAGGGTGACGGCTGCCGGATCCTTCAGCGTGTAGGCGATCGTGGTTTCCGGGTTGAAGGGGTTGGGATAGTTGCCCGTAAGTTCGGTAACTGCAGGCGGCACCAGCGGATCGACGATGGCGGAGCCCGGCGTCAGATGGAAATTGACCGTCGTGGTCTGGCTCTCGAGCACGTTGACGTCTTCCACGGTCTGGGAAATGAAACCCTGCTTGGAGGCGGTTACATCGTAAGTTCCCACGGGCACCACCAAACTATAGGCTCCGGCGGTGTTGGTGGTGGCGGTGTAAGTGGCCGCCGTGACCGTGGCGCCTGAAATGGGGGCGTTTTGCGTGGTGCGCACCACTCCGGAAATGAATCCGGTGACCAGTTCCTTGACCAGCGGATTGGATAGCGAGGGCACGGAGAGGACGTTGGAAGTGTACACCGCTTTCACGGCCCAGCGATAGGTACCGTTGGGCAAAGCGCCCCAGCCAGTATCGGTCAAACTGAGGCCGGTGATCGTTTCCGGCGTAAGCGCTACCCAGGCGGTCTCATTGCCTTCCTGGCCGGATGCCAGCCTCCACACCCGGTATCCCACCAAAGCCCGCGAACCGTTTCTGCTCACGGCTTGGGATGGCGCGACCGGCTGGCTGAAGGCTTGATCCTGCCCGCATCCGAATTGCGCTTTGGAGTAGCGCAGAGGCAGATCCAGATCCGGCCGCAGCTCGCTCTGCGCCTGTGTTCCGAAGCGAACGAGCTCACCCGGCAGGAAACGGACCGGATTCACGGAATTGCCGATGTAAATGTCGTCGATGAACCACACATACCAGAGGCCGTCGTTGGTGGGGCCGTCCACGGCGTGGAACGCGACTCTGAGCTGCAGGCCTTCGTACATGGCGAGGTCGATCACGATCGGCGAAGCGTAGTAATTCCAACCGCCGGTCTGTGCCGAGGCGTCCCACAGCGTGGTCCAGGTGTTTCCATCGTTGGTGGAGACCTTCACGTAGTAGTGGTCGCCGTTGGTGGAGCCCAGAAACACGTAGGAGGCAAAGCTCAGATAGGCAGCGGGGGGACAGTTGAAACCGGGCGTGACCAGCCATTCGTCCTGATGGTCGTAGCTCCACCAGAGGCCGGATTGATACACTCCATCCGGAGGTGTGGCGGGCTGTCCGCTGATGGTTACCGCTCCAAAACGGCACCAGGTGGGATACACGCCCGAAGTGTTCGCCGGGCCAGTATTGGTGATGGTTTGAGTCCAGTTGGTGGGCGGGAAGCCGTCCCCTTCGAAGCTCTCCACCACGTCCAATGCCGTGGGATCCGGCGCCAGCCAGTTCAATTCCACTTGCGCGTTGTTGCCCGCAATTTCGCCATGCACCTGGCGCGGCGCGTAGGCCACTTCGTTCAGGATGATGGTGCCGAAGTTATAGTTTCCAGCGCCCACAGCGATCGAGCCGGATACATTTTGGTAGCCGGGGCAGATGACCGTGTAGTTGTAGGTGAAATTGGCATAAACGCCGGGAATCGTGAATGCTCCGGCGGCGTTGGTGCTGGCGGTGTAGTCGGCATAGCCTTGCAGGTAGATCCCCGCGCCGTTCAAACCGGCCGAGGTGTCGCTGGCCACCACGGTCCCGCCTACCGATACCATGGGCATCTGCTGCAAGGTGAGATTCAGCGTGATGGTCTCATCCTCAGGTATGACCACGGCTTGGGAATGGTCGATGTAGCCATAGTGGGTGAAACTGAATTGATAGGTGCCGGCGACGATGTTCTGGATGCTGTATTGGCCTTGCGCGTTCGTAGTGGTGGAATAGCCTCCGGTTGCCGATTGGATGGCGACCCCAGCCAGAGGCTGGTTTCCGGCTCCCAGGACCGTTCCGGTGAGATGTCCGACTCCGCCGGGAATGATGAAGAAACTGGTCTTGGGAAATCCGGATGAGGCCGAACCACCGGGAGGGCTGGTGGGATCGAACGCCGTGCCGTCCGAATAGGCGTTGCGGGCGCGCAAGGTGGTTCCATCCTGGGTTTGGAACACATCCTGATAGTTGTAATATTGGGCGTCCATGGGGCGCTGGACCATCATCACGAGGTTCTGGCCGGTGAGGTAGAGATAGGGCACCGGGAAGGAAATGTTGATCAGGTTCTGGCCGCTGGGGTAATTCACCAGCCCTGTGAAAACCTGGGTCATCTGCGTGGAGGGGATCCAGTCCGCGCTCAGATCGGCGCTGGTGGTGGTGCCCAGCCAAACGTTCGTGGGCTGGTTGGGCAGGTCGGTCACGAAGTTGTTGTAGAACCCCACACCGTAGATGGAGCCGATGGTGTTGCTGAGTTCCGCCGGATAATACACGCACTCGTAGAGCGAGTTCATGTAGTACATGTCCATCGGGATGCGGTCGGTCTGCGAGCCGTCGCCGATTGTCAGCACCACCAGGCCTTGCGGCTGCACGGTCACGTTGTAATTGGGGCTTTGGTCGTTCAGGTTGTTCTGGTCCCCGGTGAGCACCACCTTGCCGTAGATGTAGGTGGCGCCTTGCTCGGTGGGAGTCCACGCCACGGTTACCTGCACGATCTGGTTCGGGTTTATGGCCGTTCCGGCCACCGTTGCCAGCTCGATATCGCCCTGCTTGAACAGCTTCACCTGATAGTTGTTCTGAGCGTTGGTGCCCCAGTTGAAGACGTTGACCACATAGTTGGTGGCCATGCCCACGGAAGGAGTCACATTACCCTGCACGGAAAGGGCTGCAATGTCGTTCTGGGGCGTGAATTCCAGCATCACGTTGTCCAGATAGATCGCCCGGTACATGTCGCCCATGCCGTGCTTGAAAGCCACGGTACGTCCGGTTCCGGCATACGTGGAAAAACTCACCACGTACTCGGCCCATTGCTGGGTCAGGGTTACGGACTGGATATCCGTGAAGCTGGCGGAGTTTTGGGGATTGGCCATGATGCCCACGATCAGCGTGTGGTCCGTTCCGATTGCCCGGGCGTGGAATTTCACCCGGGTCAGGTTCGTGGCGATGGTGTTCGCGTAAGGCGGCGCGACCAGGATCATGGTGGCGCCGGTCTGCTCGTAGTTGTTCATATACACGCAGTTCGGCGGGGAAACGCAGTCGCCGTTGGTGGTGAATATTTCCGGCTCGGTGGAACCTTCGATGATCGCGGCCCATTGCACTGGCAAAGCGGGCGGCGTCACGCCGTCGAAACCCTGCAGGTAGGGCAGTTCGGTGATCGTGGGATCCACGCAGGTGCCGGAAAGCGCCACTGTGTGAGGCGTACGGAAGGCGTTTCTGCTATCCAGGTTCATAACCAGGTTGTCGTTGATGGTGATCGTTGCCGTATGCGCTCCGGTCGCCGTCGGATTGTAGCGTCCCGTGAAAGTGATGCTCTGGCCGGTGTTTAGGCTGACGGGCAGCGTGGGAACGTTTTGCAGCGTGAAATGCGGGCTGCCGGCGATGTTGATGCTGTTCACGGTCAGGGTTCCGCCCCCGGCGTTCATCACCAGGAAGTTGCGGTTCTGGACGTTGTTCAGCAGCACGGTTCCGAAATCGTGGCTGGCGGGATTGACCATGAAGATGGGATCCGGGCCCAGCGGAGTCATGTGGAACGAGGTTTTGGGGAACTGGCCGGTGAGGTTGGACTCCGTGGGAGGGTTGTCCGGGAAAAACTCCGTGCCGTCGGAATAGACGTGCCGGGTGCGGTTCGTGCCCACGGTCTGGCAATAGAAGTTATCCATCGAGGAGAAATAGGTGGTGTCCATCGGCCGGTTGACCATCATCACGAGGTTTCCGCCGGCATAGGTGAACGGCGTTTGCAGAGGTATGACGATGGTGTTCGGCCCGGAAGGATAGTTCACCGTGCCGTTGAAAACCTGAGTGAGTTGGGTGGCGGGGATCCAGCCGGCGGAAAGATCCTGGCTCTGCGTGCTTCCCAGCCAGATCTTGGTGGGTTTGTTGGGCAGGTTGGTGGCGAAGTTGTTGTAGAAGCTGATCGCTGTTACCGTGCCGAACATGGTCATCTCGGGAGTGAGGTAGATCGTTTCAAACAAGCTGTTGCGCCAGAACATGTTGACCGGCAGCAGGGCTTGCTGGTCGCCGGTTCCGATGGTCACCACGAGCATGCCGGCCGGCATCACGGTTACGTTCAGCAGCGGGCTGGGATCGTTGAGCGGATTCTGGTCGCCGGCCATCACCACTTTACCGTAGATCTGCATCGGACCCTCTGTGGTGGGAGTCCACATCACGGAAACCTGGACAGTTTGCGCCGGAGCGACAGTCACGCCGGGCACGGAAGCCAACTCCACATCGGCGCTGCTGAACAGCTTCACCGTGTAGGTGCTCTGGGGCTGGGAACCCCAATTATAAACGGAAACCGTGTACTGGGTGGCGTTGCCCACGCTGGGTGTCTGGTTTCCCGTCACGGAAAGCGCCGCGAGGTCGTTGGCAGGGATCACTTCCAGCATCACGTCGTCGATGTAGATGGTCTGGTACCATTGCCCCTCGCCATGTTTGAAGGCCACATTGCGTCCGGTGCCGGCATAAGCGGCGAAACTCACCACATACTCCGTCCAGGTGGAGCTCAGGCTCACCGTTTGCACGGGCAGGAACGTTGCCGCGTTTTGCGGATCGCTCATGATGCCCACGCTCACGCTGATCTCTTCGTTGGAAGAGCCCCTGCCGCGAAAATGCAGGCGCGTGGTGTTGGCGGGAATGTTTGTGGCATAAGGAGGCGCGATCAGCAGCAGGGTGGACGCGATATCGTCGTAGTTGTACATCCCCACGTTGTTCGGCGGACTGAAGCTGCTGCTGTTGTTGGTTTGCACGTAGGCATAGGTGGTGGTGGCCTGCACGATCTTGCTCCATTCAAGCGGCAGCGCCGGCACCGTCACGGCGTCGAAATTCTGCGCGTAGGGCAGGGTGTAGATCGTGGGATCGAGGCAGGAGGCGCTGATGGGAACGGTGTGCACCTCGCGGGTGAGATTGTCCGTAACGGTCAGCGTCCCGGTGTGCGTTCCCGCCGCTGTTGGCAGATAGACCACGTTGAACTGGATGCTCTGCCCGGTTACCAAATTGGCTGGCAAAGCGGGCGGATTCTGAATGGAGAAATAGGCGTCGCCGGTGAGGGTCACATTCGTCACGCCCAGGGTGCCTCCGCCGCCGTTCATCACCACAACCTGGCGGCTATGCGTAGTCTGCATCAGCACCTGGCCAAAGTCGATGCTGCCGGGGCTGATGATCGCCACGGGATCGGTGCCCAGCGGAGTCATGTGGATGGACGTTTTGGGGAATTGCCCCGTGTTTTCCGCTTCAGCCGGAGGATTCGCGGGATCGAAAGTGGTGGAATCGCTATAGATATTACGGCTGCGCGTGGCGCCTACGGTCTGGCATTTGAAGTAGTCGATCGAGCTGTAGTATTGGGTGTCCATCGGCCGATTGACCATCATCACCAGGTTGCCGCCGGTGTAGGTGAACACGGTCTGCAGCGCGATCAGGACGTTGTTTTGCCCGCTGGGATAGTTCACCGTGCCGTCGAACACCAAAGTGAGCTGCGTGGAGGGTATCCAGCCGGCGGAAAGGTCCGCGTTCGCCGTGGTACCCAGCCAGATCTTGGTGGGCAGGTTGGGCAGGTTGGTGGAAAAGTCGTTGTAGAAGGTGAGCGCCGAGATATTGCCCGCCATGCCGATCTCGGTGGGATAGAAGAGCGTTTCGAACAGCGAATTGCGCCACCACATATCCACCGGAACGCGTGCTTGCTGGCTGCCGTCGCCGATGGTCATCACCACCATTCCGGCCGGCATCACGGTCACGTTCACCGGCGGGCTCTGGTCGTTGTTGGGGTTTTCGTCCCCGGCCAAAACCACTCTGCCCCGCAAGATCAAGGGGCCTTGCGTCGTGGGAGTCCAGCTCAGCGTGAAATCCAGGCTTTGGTTGGGTTGGATCGCGGTGCCGGGAACGGATGCCAATTCGGTGCCGGTGGAGGTCACCAGCTTCACCTGGTAAACCGTTTGGGCGTTGCTGCCCCGGTTGCGCACGCTCACAACGTAGTTCGCTGGCGTGCCCACCGAGGGCGTCGTATTGCCGCTCAGGGCAAAGGCCGCCAGGTCGTTGGTGGCAGGCGGCGTGGGCAGCCACTCATAGATGGCGCCGTTACCGGGCCAATCGCTGATCGAAGTGTTTTCCGCGGTCTGGGAAACCGAGGGCACGGCGCCCGGAGTGACGCTGTAAAACCAGTTGGCACCGCCGGGGCTCATATTGACCCCGATCGATGCGGAAGCGTTTTCCGGTCCGCCAGTTGAGGGGCCATACACGAAATCCACCTTGCCCGCCTCATAGAGCCGGATCTGGTAGTTGAACTGGTTATCGGCCCAATAGTTCCAGCGCAGGTTCATGTATTGGACCGTGAAAACGCGGTTGGGCGCGGTTCCCGAGAGCAGGTACTGGCAATCCCCCCCGCCCAAGCTGGTGTCGTCCCAAAGCGCGGCCAGAACTGGATACCAGTCCCCTGAACTGAGCTGGTTGCTCAGGTTGCTGTGGGTCAGCGTGGTCCCCAAACCCACCCAGCCGTTCGAAGACACCACGATCGTGCTGAATGTGGATTCCCCATAGGGAAACCCGAAGCCGAGGGTGATCGATTCGGACAGCGCGTCGTCCGAAAGGATGCTGGAGATGGAAGTTCCGGTGATGGGGGTGTAGTTTCCGGTGGTGGCATTGAACGTATAAAAATCGTCGATGCCGGCAAAACATAGAGCCGCGAGAGCGACCATCACGAAAAACAATGCGGGCGTTTTCATGACAGCCTCCTTATGCTTTATTTACTAGGTCAATATCTTCTATTACGGTGCAGGCGCAGCGTTGGTCAAAGTTGTAGCAAACAAATTCACGGGGCAATCGGCCTCAGATTTTTTCCTGCATATCAGTGCGCCCGAATCCTGTCAATAATAATCTGAATCTGTCCCTCTAATTGAGTGGCAAAACCGTTTTCCAACTGCGGCGGATCGCTGTTTGGGGCTGTGAAGCACCAGGGAACACAGGTTTCAACCGGTCGGTCCGCCAGATTCATCTGGTTTTTTTAAGATCTTCTCCATAAAAACCAGCACAGGCAAGATCGTAGGTCCATCCATGAAACCGGATGAATCCGGTGGACCGGCCGGATGAATCCAGTGTTCCGGCAACGACCCGCATTCTTTGATTACAAGCGCTGGAGGCGCGGCAGATGATAGCCTGGGGTGAAGCGACCGGAACTGAGGGTCAGTTTACAGGAATACAAATTGAGCGCTGGAGGCGCGAAAGATGATAGCCTGGGGTGGAGCGACCGGGGTCCTCGGCTTCATGCGCAGCATGGCGACGGGGTGGTTCGCGGAACCCCAGGACCAGGCACAAAACCCAGGATCAAGCCCCGGAGGGTGCGGCACAATCGGCACAATTGTGAAAACATTTGGGTTTGGGATTTATGCGGAACAACCGTGGAAACCGATGATCGGATGTAATATGGCCTTCCCAACAACCCTTTATCAGTTTGTGTCGCCCCTCCAGGGCTCAAACCCTACCATACATTCCCGATCCTGGGGTTCCGCGTACCGCCCCGTCGCCATGCTGCGCATGACGCCGAGGACCCCGGTCGCTCCACCCCAGGCTATCATCTTTCGCGCCTCCAGCGCTTCCACCTTTCCACCAACTCTCAACTCTCAACTCTAAACTCTCACCCCCCCCCTTTTTTTTTCGTCCCGGCGGCTTGGCGTTAATCAAGCCTTAATCAAGCCTTAATCAAGCGTTAATAATTAACGCTTGATTAAGGCTTGATTAAGAAGTGATTGACTGCCAGAGACGGGGACCCGACCTGTGCGGGCTATCAGATAACGCACTTTTCGAGGCGTTTAGGGGGAAGTAGTGTCCCTTCCCGGCACCAGCATCGTCCGCCGTAAATAGTTGCTACCGCGGAAATATACACGGCGCAGAGTTTGTGTAACGACTGGCAGAGATAACATTATTGTTGGCGCATAGGTAATATAGTCTTGTTCAAACCGGAACATTTAAATATTATTTCATACTGTCTCGATGATGAAATACTTCTTGACAAGTTTATTTGGTGCAGGATAATTGGTACAGCATATAAGCCGACCCCGGCAATGATGCAGGGATAAGTTTCTATGCCCAGCAGCTTTTTAGAAGGAGTTCATCATGAAAAAGCTGGTCTTAGTGTGTCTCGTAGTTTCCCTGGGCGGCATTCTGAGCGCCCAAACCGATCCCCAATGGCACTGGGCTTCCCGGGCTGGCAGCGCTGGCAACGATTACGGCTACAGCATTTCCCGTGACAATGCAGGCAATCTCTACATCACGGGGTTGTTTCTCGACGTCGCCCAATTCGGCGGCACCCACATCACCACAGTTGGCAGCAATGATATCTTTGTGGCCAAGCTGGATCCCAACGGCAACTGGCTTTGGGCAAAACGCGCCGGAGGTTCTGGTGACGATTGTGGACAGACCGTGGTTTTTAGAGACGGATACTGCTATCTGACAGGATACTTTTCCGGCACTGCCAGTTTCGGTGCTACATCGCTCAGCAGCTTTGGCAGCGGCGATATCTTTGTCGCCCGGTTGGATACCAACGGCAATTGGCTGTGGGTGAAGCGTGCTGGAGGAACCGGTCACGATGAAGGCGATAGCGTTTCCATCGATAGCAGCGGAAATTGTTTTATGTCCGGCTATTTTAATGGTTTAGCCGGTTTTGGCACCATAGCGCTTACCGGTAGCGGATGGGATGTCTTTGTCACCAAGCTGGATCCCGACGGCAACTGGGTCTGGGCAAGTAGCGCTGGCGGTTCCGGAACAGAAGGCGGCTGGTCGGTTTCCGTTGATGACAACGGCAACAGCGATGTTTGCGGTCCCTTCACGGGCACAGCGGTTTTCGGTACCACCACTCTGCACTGCCTCGGTTCACAGGATATCTATGTCGCCCGGTTGGACAATGAAGGCAACTGGCTCTGGGCCAAACGCGCAGGCGGAAACTACGTTATGGGTGAAAACACCGACGTCGGGTGCTGCCTCGCCCTGGAAAGCAACGGAAACTGCTATCTGACCGGGTATTTTTATGGCGCTGCTGCCGATTTCGGCACAACCATTCTCACGAATCACGGGGGATATGACTACTTCATAGCCCAACTGGACATCGCGGGTAACTGGCTCTGGGCCATAACCGGAGACGGTATCTACAATGACAGTGGCTGGGGCGTATGTTATGATGAAGCCGGTAATTTCTACGTTACTGGCGTTTTTTCGGGAACGATGAACTTTGGCGCGACCCAGTTGACCAGCGCCGGGGAAAGGGACGTCTGGGCCGCCAAACTCTCCTCAGCAGTGGGTATCGACGACGAAGTGCAGACTCCTGAGACGGCTATGCAGCTATATAATCATCCCAATCCCTTCAATCCCGAGACCACGATCTCGTATACCTTGCCTGCTTCCGGAATGGTGTCCCTGGAGATCTACAACAGCCGGGGACAATTGGTGAGAAGATTGCTAAATGAAGAGCAGCCAGCCGGCGAACATGCCCTTATCTGGAACGGCAAGGACGATTCCGGCCACAGCGTAGCTTCCGGACTTTACCTTTGCCGCATCGCCTGCAACGGCAAGCAGGAAACGCGGAAGCTGCTGCTGCTGAAATAGGATACTTGCAAACATAGAAAAATCTCTTCCCAGTGGAGGAAAAAATGAAAAAGATACTCGTCTTTTTGGCCTTGCTTATAGCCCTGCTGCCACTAATGGCAGTGTATCACAAATTGGGGGATTTTGCCTCACTGAACAGCCCGGCTGATGTCACTGTTGCGGGAAACATCAGTTATATGGTGGAGAGAAGTTTTGATGCTGATCTTGATCATTGGAATAGCACATTACTGATCATCGATGTGTCAGATCCAGCCAATCCCGTTCAACTTAGTAGTTATACTGCCTACGGTTATGCGTCTTCAGTTGATATAGAAGGCACGCACGTTTGTTTTGGGTGCAGTGCGTTTCACTATGGGAGATTGAATGTTATCGACGTCTCTGATCCCCAGAATCCTGTCTTGGATTGCGCTTTTCAGTGTTCTGGAGGTTTCGTTACAATTGAGGGTAATTTTGCTTATCTTGGCGGTTTTGCGGGCTTCCAGATAATCGATGTCTCGGATCCACATAATCCCACAGGACTTGGTGATTACGAAGCAATCCCGTATTGGGGTGCCATAAACTCCATCAAGGTAGTAAACGGTATTGCTTATAGCACCTTTCAGTACGATGGGGGATCTGCCATGTATATTTTCAACGTGGCCAATCCGCAGAATATCACGCTGCTGGGATCTTACCCACTAGACCCTAATTGGGCTAATTCCATAACCGTAAATGGCAGTATCGCATACATAGCTGAAGGCATGGATTACGCAAGTGAATCATTTCGCGGATTGCAGATCATGGATGTCTCTGATCCCCAGAATCCGTCAATGATAAGCTCTTTCCCAACTGCTGGCAGCGCAAATTGGGTAGCAGTAAATGGAAGCATAACCTATCTTGCGGATGGCGAATCAGGTTTGCTGGCCATAGATGTGAGTACACCGCTGAATCCTGTGCTCATTAGTTCGTATGATACGCAAGGGGAAGCGGCATCTATCAGCATCAATGGAGGAGTGGCTTATGTGGCAGATAGCGGACTGCAGATAGTTGATATCTCTGATCCCCAGAACACAAACCTGCTGGGCGGTTATGATTCGCCGGGAGAGGCTTATGCCGTCCAGGTTGCGGGCAACACTGCCTATGTGGCCGATGGAACCGCTGGAATGCAGATTGTCGATCTCAGCAATCCCCAAAATCCCTTTCTCATCAGTGCATATGATACACCTGGTGAAGCAAGATCTATAACAGTAGTTGGAAATACTGCCTATATAGCTGATTCCAATTCAGGTGTGCATGTTTTTGATGTCTACTATCCTGAGTTCCCCATTCTGCTCGGTACATGTCCGATAGGGGCAAGTTACATCACTGTGGCAGGCAATTACGCTTACGTGCTGGATGACTCCCATATGAGGATAGTCGATGTTTCCGATGTACAAGACCCCGACTTAATGAGCTCATATTATATACTGGGGGTTAATTCGATCACGGTGAACGATGGAATCGCCTGTGTTGCAAACGGGGACCTGCAACTCGTTGATGTTTCCAATCCCCTGAGCCCCGCCATGCTGGGTTTCTATGCCACGCCTGGTTATACGGAATTTGTAGCTGTTGCTGGTAATTTCGCCTATCTGGCTGATAGTGGTTCGGGAGTTCAGATCATTGATATCAGCAATCCGGCCGCGCCAACGTTACTCAGCACTATCCCGCCCCATCATACGACGAGTTACGTGAGTCGCTGCCAGATCCGCGGCAACGTGCTCTATATCTCTGACAAAAACTGGAACGAAATCAGCACTTATGACGTCAGCGTTCCGCAAACGCCTGTTTTGCTGAGCAGGTATCCCTGGAATCTCAGTGCGAATGATATCTGGGTGGATGGGGATCGGCTGTGTACCGCAAATGGCGAATATGGCTTGAATATGTACGATCTGGACCTCGTGTCTATTGATGACCCGATCCAGATGCCCCCTACTGCATTTCAACTGCGCAACTACCCCAACCCCTTCAACCCGGAGACCACTATTTCCTATACTTTGCCTGCTGCAGGAATGGTGTCCCTGGAGATCTTCAATAGCCGGGGACAGCTAATCAGAAGCCTGCTAAAGGAAGAGCAGCCCGCCGGTGAACATTCCCTGATCTGGAACGGCAAGGGCGATTCCAGCCACAGCGTGGCCTCTGGCTTGTATCTGTGCCGGATCGCCAGCAATGGAAAGCAGGAAACGCGGAAGCTGCTGTTGATCAAATAACTGTAAGGACGACAACCATGATTTCACGGGAGTTACAGATGAAAACATTGATCATACTGATCATAATATCTCTTCCATCACTTGTTTTTGCCGCCTACATGAGAAACCTGCCCACCCAAGTAACTCAACCGGATGGAACAGCCCTCAATTTATTCGCCACCGGAGATGAATTTGCCAACCGTTTGCACGACTCCAACGGTTACACCATCATTCAAAGCCAGACTGACGGCTTTTATTATTACGCGCAAAGAATAGGAGACGAGCTAGCGCCCTCCGCTTGGAAAGCCGGAACGGTTGATCCGGCAGATAAAAACCTGGTGCCCAACCTCAACATATCAGATACTGAATACAGGGCCAGGGTAAGTTTATGCCAACAGAATGAGAATCCAGACATCCGCACTCCCCAGACCGGTACGGTAAACAACCTTTGCATTTTCATCCGTTTCTCGGATCAGACGGAATTCACCATCCCGAGGTCCGCTTATGATCTCAAGTTCAACGCGGTCGGTGCCAACGCAAACTCGCTACGTAACTATTTTTTAAGCACCAGTTACCATCAGTTGGACATTATTACATCCATGTATCCAAGCTGCCAGCCGGAGGTGAATCTATCCTACCAGGACAGCCACCCTCGCGATTATTACGTTCCCTACAATGCTACCACCAATCCCATAGGATACGTGGGATGGGATCAATTGCTGTCCAGACAGCAAATCCTGCTCTCAAACGCCATAAACTTCGTATCCGCGCAGATTCCCGCCACTCTTGACATTGACGCGGATGATAACAACTATGTGGATAATGTCTGTTTCATAGTCCGGGGAGCACATACTGCCTATGGTGAACTGCTCTGGGGACGCAGTTGGGATCTCACCAATCCGGAGACCTTTATCAACGGGCTAAGGGCTTTGGATTATACCTTCATCCCCGAGAATCAGAATGACGTCATGACCCTTTGCCACGAAATGTTCCATTCCATCGGAGCCCCGGATCTCTACCATTACAATCTCGATGGAGTGGACCCCTGTGGAATGTGGGACATCATGGATGTGGGTCTGGGCCATATGGGCGCCCACATGAAGAACAAGTATGGCGGCTGGCTGCCCGCGCCTATCATCATCACCCAGACCGGAGATTATACGCTCAATCCGATCACCTCTGCCGCCGGAAACCATTACCAGATAAACGTTGCCGGGCTTCCCGGAGAATCCGTCCAACTGGAATACCGTAAAAAGGGAAGCGATGTTTTTGAAAGCAACATCCCGGATTCGGGTCTGCTGATCTATCACATCAGATCGAATCTGAACGGCAACGCCACAGGCCCGGACGAGGTTTACCTCTACAGGCCGGATGGAGCTGTCGGCGACAACGGCAGGATTCACCAGGCCGCTTTCAGCGCTGACCAGTACAGGACGGAGTTTAACGATTTCACCAACCCGAATTGCCTATTGGCCAATAGCGTCCTGGGTCACGTCAATATCAGCAATGTCGGTCTCTGCGGCGAAACGATCAGCTTCCATTATACTGCAGACAGCGTGGATTTGCCTCCCACGTTAGGCGCCATAAATCCCTCAGACCATGCGGTCCTGGTCCCCGGCTTTTCCTATTCGTTGTCAATCAATGCCACGGCGCACGGAAGCTCGGTGTCACAGATCGATTTCAATCTAGATGGAAGCACTGTCGCGACTTTTGCCGCTCCGCCCTATGTTCATTGGTGGGTACCGGATCAAACGGATCTTGGTTGGCATGAGTTCACAGTTACTGCCATTTCAAGCAGCGGCCTGGTCTCACATGCCCGATCAGCTTTCAGGGTGCTCGACCCACAGGTGGAAAACTGGTTCACTTGGACAAGTGATAATCCTGATTATTACTCCATTGGTTCTGGTCCCTGCGGCAGCAGCCCCACTCCGGTGATTGTGGCAGTCGATTTTGACTTGGGTGATACTGATTTCGTGGTTAAAAAACTCGCTTTCAACCTTGAAGACGACCCTTATGGCGACCCAGCTATACCAGGCCTGGTCTCAGCCACGATAAATCGCTTTACCAATGGCGCGATCACAAATCAGATCCTGCTTGACCTGGGTGATTTCACAATTCCGCTAAACGGGCACCAAGAAGTGGATATCGATAATGATACCATCCTCAATGGTAAAATTGCTTTGATCGTCAATACCTACGAATATCAGAATATCATGCTCGACCGGAACGGTACAACGGGACATAGTTGGTTGAATTTGGGATATTTCCCCTGGATGGAAACCCAAAGCCTGAGTTCAATTGGCGCTGCCGACATCGGACTGAAACTGCAGTCTCCCTATGTGGGCAACGATGAAAACCTTGCAATTTCTGCAACTATCGTTCTGACCAACTACCCCAATCCCTTCAATCCCGAGACCACGATCTCCTATACCTTGCCCTCTGCAGGATCGGTGTCCCTGGATATCTACAACAGCCGGGGACAGTTGGTCAGAAGCCTGCTGCAGGAAGAGCAGCCTGCCGGCGAATATTCCCTCGTCTGGAACGGCAAAGACGGCTCCGGCCACAGCGTGGCCTCGGGCTTGTACCTTTGCAGAATCGCCAGCAACGGAACACACGTGACGAGGAAGATGCTGCTGATAAAGTAAGGTGGCTCCCTTTCAAACCGTGTGTGTAAGCCCCGGAGGGTGCGGCATATGATAGCCCGGGGTGTAGCGGACAGTATCCACGAAGGAGCGTAGCGAGTTTGTGGGAGTGGAAGCGGAACCTCGGGTAAGTGAGGCAAGCATCCAGGTGTCTATCTACCCCACCCCTCCTCAGGGAACCTGCAAAATGCTGGTTCCCTGAGGAGGGGTGGGGATCGCTTTCCAAAAGAGCGCTGGCCAACAAAACCCCGGGTTTACACCCGGGGCTATATCTGTATCGCCCTCTGGGCTTGTCCATTGTACTCAATCGGGTTTACCCACGGGTTTACCCACTCGATTTGAAAGTGAGCCTAATGAACCGCTCTGGCCGGAAGGCGTCAATCACTTCTTAATCAAGCCTTAATCAAGCGTTAATAATTAACGCTTGATTGACGCTTGATTAAGGCTTGATTAACGCTTGTCCCTGAGGGCGGTCCGGAAGCCTGAATGACAGAAACTGAACGCAAGTAATTGATATAAAATGGATTCCAGCCTTCGCTGGAATAGCTAGGTTAAAACCTGTAGGAGACCTGTGGGAGACCTGTAGGAGAATGTCTGAGAAATTCTCCCACTTGAGCGCTGAAAAACAATTGTTAGTATCGCCCCCCCAGAGTTTATTCCCCTCTGTTCCCAGTACCCACAACTCGGTAGGCCACCCCGCAATCCCACGGCGCTCTCCTCCTCTCCCCGCTGCGTTTTCCGCCCCTAGGACCAACCCCCTTAAGACGTTAGAGAACCGCTTTCCCCACCCCGGATGCGGAATCCCAAGCGCTAACTTCGGAGAAAATAATGATACTAAGGAAGTTATTCTGGATTTGTTCAGAGAAAAAAAACTTGACAAGATTTTGAAGCGCAGTATTATGAGCAATTATGAAGATATCCCCTGTGGGAATAAATATACAGTGTGTGATACAACTTGTTGTTTAATTAACAGGCGAGCCAGACGCGGAATGCAGTTTCCGAGCGCTGGCTTGGCTTAAATTCTGGCAAGGAGATCAAATGCGCAGATTTTGTTTTTTTATCACGGCCACGCTGCTGATTG
>CAYSAT010000024.1:0-17506 GCA_964429035.1 uncultured Candidatus Cloacimonadota bacterium
GCAACTATCCCGGAATACTTGGGTTTTGCAAGGATAAACCCAAATCCAGGCCCCCAAAAACAGGCCTTTGTCAGCAGTCTGAGTCCCATCGGGACGGCCTTTTAGATAGATGCCAGCGCATATAGCATCCTCTTTACGAGTCCCATCGGGACGGCATTTTCGATAGCAGGATAATATTTTTTACACATGATTGTTTATTGCGTACCCATATGGGATGAATATACCGTCCCGATGGGACTCTTTCGGTGTCGTGAAACTCGCTTGCTATCTAAAATACCGTCCCGATGGGACTCATATGATATCTTGATCCTATCGTGCTATCTAAAATGCCGTCCCGATGGGACTCTATCGGTGTCGTGAAACTCGCTTGCTCTCTAAAATGCCGTCCCGATGGGACTCCATCGGTGTCGTGAAACTCGCTTGCTATCTACCATGCCTTCCCGATGGGACTCTATCGGTGTCGTGGTCCTCGCTTGCTATCTAAAATGCCGTCCCGATGGGACTCTAATGGTATCGTGAAACTCGCTTGCTATCTAAAATGCCGTCCCGATGAGAATAAAAAAAACCGGGACCTGATGGTCCCGGCTTAATGGTAATAGAGGTGCTAGCGGTTTACCTGATGCCCTGGCTCATCGCTTCGCCCAAGCTGAAGATGGGCAGGTAGATCACGATGATGATGCCGCCGACTATGGCGGCCATGAGGACGATCAGCAGCGGTTCGATCAGCGAAGTCAGGCGATCGACCACCGCGTCCACTTGTTTTTCGTAGAATTGGGCGGCTTTGCCCAGAAGTTTATCCATGTCTCCGGTTTCCTCGCCGGTAGCCAGCATTTGGAGCAAGGTGGATGGAAACAGGCCGGTCCTACGGAAGGCATTGGCGACGCCGTAACCTTCTTTCACCATCACTCTGGCCCTGCGCACACCGCCTTCCACGACCGCGTTCTGGACCACGTTTTCAGTGAGTTCCATGGTGTCCATGATGGGTACGCCGGCGGCCATGAGAATGGAGAAGGTGCGGGCGAATTTACTCATGATGGAGTTGGAGATCACCTTGCCAATGATGGGCACCTTGAGTTTGATGGTATCCACGATGAAGCGTCCGCGATCGGAAAGGTAGAACAGGAAAAACGCCATGAAAGCGCCAAAGATCAGCAGGATGGCGAAGAATACGTTGTTGGTGATGAAATCGCTGATGGCGATGGCCACTTGCGTGGGTATGGGCAGTTCGGCGTTGAAATCCTTGTACACATTGGCGAAGAGGGGCACGATGTAGTAGAATAGCACCCAGACCACGATGGCCAGGAAGATCAGGATAAAGACCGGGTAGGCCATGGCGGAAGTCACCTTGCGGCGGGTGTCCTCAATCTTTTCCAGATAGTCCGAGAGTTCGTCCAGCACGGTGTGCAGGGTACCGGAAACTTCACCGGCCTTTACCAGCGCCACATAGAGGGGGTTGAACACGCCGGGGTGCTGTTCCATGGATTCGGACAGGGAGTAGCCCTTGCGGATGTCGTCAGCCAGGCGGCGCAACACTTTGGAGAACTTTTTGTGCTTCTCTTCCTTCTCGAGGTCGGTGATGGCCTTTTCGATGGTGAGACCGGCGGAGAACATCGTGGACAGCTGGCGGGTGAAAAACACCAGGGTTTTAAGAGAGACGCCGGTGCGGATCTTGTAGATCGTGAGCATGATCTTGTCGAAGAGGGAGAGTTTGCCTTTAAAGGCACCCTCGGCGGCAGCTTTGACGGAAATGATGGTGCTGCCTTCCTTGGCAAGTTTGTCCACGGCCATGTCCAGGGTGTCGGCTTTGAGGATTCCTTCAACCCGGGCTCCCTTGGCATCTTTGACGATATAGGCAAAATTGGGCATGTTAACTACCTTCCTTAGACTGTGTTTATTCCACGATGGTCATCTTGATGACTTCACGGATGGTGGTGACGCCATTGATCATTTTCTTCATGGCGGAATCGTGCAGGGTGCGCATTCCGGCACGGAGCGCGGCTTCACGGATCAGATCCTGGTTTCCGCCCTCATAAATGATGCGGCGGATCTCGGGATTGACGGTGAGCAGCTCAAAGATACCGGTACGGCCGGAAAATCCGGTGTTGTCGCAATGGACGCAGCCGCGCCCCAGTTTGAACTGGATCTTGGCAGCCTGTTCCGGAGTGAGGCCGCAATCGCTGAGCTCCTGGTCGGTGGGTTTGTAATCGCCTACGCAGTAAGGGCAGACTTTGCGGACGAGGCGCTGCGCCATCACCAGGCTGAGGGACGAACCCACCAGATAGGGCTTGATCCCGATGTCCATAAGACGGGTGACCGTGGCGGGAGCGTCGTTGGCGTGCAGGGTGGTGAACACCAGATGGCCGGTGAGGGAAAACTTGATGGCGATATCGGCGGTTTCTTCGTCGCGGATTTCCCCGATGAGCACGATGTCCGGGTCCTGGCGCAAAACTGAACGCAGGGCGGAGCCGAAAGTGAGGCCGATCTGTTCCTTGGTTTCGATCTGGGTGATGCCTTCCAGGCGGTATTCCACAGGATCTTCCACCGTGATGATGTTGGATTCGATGTCCTGGATCTCTTTGAGGGCGGCGTGCAGGGATGTGGATTTACCGCTTCCGGTGGGTCCGGAAACGATGATGATGCCATAGGGACGGCGGATGATCTTTTTGAAGATATCCATGTCTTCCTGTTCGAAACCCAGGGTGGTGAGTTTGAAGCCGAATTCGCCTTTGTCCAGAAGGCGCATCACGACCTTTTCGCCCAGAACCGTGGGGGTGATGGACACACGGACGTCCACGCTCTTGAGCGAGGTTTTGAGGGCGATATGGCCGTCCTGAGGCAGGCGGCGTTCGGCGATGTTGAGCTTGGACATCACTTTGACGATGGAGATGATGCCGGGGTGCATGCCGATGGGCGGAGTCATCACTTCGCGCAAAGCGCCATCCACGCGGTAACGTACGCGGGTGTTTTTGGTGAGCGGCTCGATATGGATGTCCGTAGCGCCGGATTTGATCGCCTCGTTGATGATCAGGTTCAAAAGTTTTACGATGGGGGCGTCAGCGGTCGAAGAAGCCGAAGCGATGGTGATCTCGTTTTCGTCCTCGTCCACGGCCACAAAATCGAAACCGCCGACGGCGTCTTCGACCTGAGTGGTGGTGCGGATGCTTTTATAGTGCTTTTCGATGGTGTCGTGCAATACGGTGTCGCCGATCAGTTCAGGCTTGATCTTCTTGCCCAGGATCTTTTTCAGGCTGTCCAAAACCGTGAGGTCTTCGGGATCGGCCAGGGCGACCACGATGCCATCGCCTTCTTCGCGCAGGGCGATGACCCTGTTTTGTACCGCGTAGGGTTCGGGAATGAGGCTCACGATGCTCAGATCGAGATCCATGAGCTCGCTTTCTTTGACGATATCGTAGCCCAGCTGCATGTTCAGGGCGGTGAGTAATTGCCTTTCGGTGAGGTAACCGAGTTTGATCAGGGTTTCGCCGATCTTTAAACCGAAGTTGGTTTGCTTGATCAGCGCTTCCTTCACCTGGTCGTCATTGACAAATCCTTCGTGGACGAGTATTTCGCCAAGCCGGGCAAACTGGGGATTGTAACTCATTTAAAGTCTTCCTTTATACGCTTATTAACAAAACTTGAGGCAGAAGCCGGGAAAGAATCTATAGCGTTCCTTTGATCAAAGGCAGGGATGGCTTGGGAAAACCATCCCTGCAGCAAGTTTCTAGTTTATGGATCAGAACGGCGGCGGATCCATCCAGTAACGATACAGCGCCACGTTGGTTTCCGCGCTGACGTTCGTTCCCAGAATACGCCCAATGATCGTACCGCTGGTCTGGCCAGGAGTTTGGGTGAGCGGATCGCCCGCGGGACATTCCAGATAATGGTAGCGGATCTGTCCCCAAGCCCAGCCCTGGTAGTCACCGGTGCCGTAGCTCCCGTCATCGGTGATGATCCTCCAGGCTGGATCTGTGGGATAGTCGTTATGGTAGCCTGGAATGGCCACAAACTGCCCCTTCGTACACAAGAGCATGATCGCGGAATTTCCGACCGGCTGTCCCTGTCCATCCGTGAGAACGCAATAGATATCCGCGGATTTCCAGGTGGGAGTGGTGTTTCCGAAGATCAGGGAGGCTGGATTGGCCTGGATCTCGAACCTGGGGTCGTTCAAAGGCAGCGGCACCGTGGAGTAACCATCGACGCCTTCGCCTTCCACGGCACCTGTGCTGGCCCGGATCGTGATCAGGTCGTTGGTGTAGATCCCTGAGTAACTGAGCGTCGTGTAGGCTACGCCGTCCAGAGAGTCGTCTTCCACGCTGACGTTGCCCACGTAGGCATTGCCGCCAATCTGGCAGTTGGTGAGGTTGTCGATCAACTCAAAGAAGACCGATGTGCCTCTGTCCACAGGATTGCCGTAGACGTCTTTGACCACTGCTCCGGCGATAACCTGCCAAAGACCGCCGCCCATGTTCTGGCCGGTGTTAAACCCGCCAATGAAGGGCACCACGGTATGTGGCGGCCCCGCATGGATGACAATGTTGGCTTTGGTCGCCCTCACCCATCGGGTGCCATCCTCATTGAGCCAGGATGCCCGGATGATCAGGATCCCCGATTCGGTGCCGCTGTTTACCGACACCTGTGCCTCTCCTCCATTTGAGGTAACAAGCACCGAGTCTGTAACCGCGACGTCGTTAAGGTTGGCTCCAGCCGGCGGATTGGTGTTTACGATCCGGAAATAGACCTCGTTGGGCAGGTCGATCAGGTTGCCGTTGATGTCTTTCAATCTCACGCGCAGAATGGCGGATTCGACACCGCCGGTGTTGGCGACATTGAGGTCGATCTGGCCTTCCTGAGTGAAGCTGATGGAATAGACCTCATCGGAACTGATGTAGAATATCAGTTGGGTCTGCAGCGTATCGTTGTTGGCAAAGGCCTTGATGGTGGCCGCTCCGGCGGAAAGTCCGGGAGTGAAGCGGACCTGGGCTTCGCCGTTGTCCTGGGTATTGTAAGTGACCGCCTGGGTGGTGTTGATGAAGGTGCCCAGGTTGGTTTCAAACCGTACGGGTTTGTTCTGGCAGGGATTGCCATGCATGTCGTTCAAGGTGGCGCGCATGAAGATATGGTTGGGACTGGATACATAGCTGGAATCTTGTTCCACCATCTCTCCATCGATCTGCACAAATGACTGCAGCCCGATCGTAAACGGCGAACCGGGCCTGATGATCACTTCGCGCTCGCTGCTCACATCCCCGATACTGGCTGTAACGAAGGCGTTTTCCACGCCCGGAGTGGTCGTTGCCAAAGCCCCCGCGTTATAGTTCGCGTAGGCTCGTCCGTTAACCGTTTGCGAAACGATCGACACCCCCAGGATGTTTCCGCCCGAATCCACAAACCTGCCTTTGGTGCAGGTGAAGGTGATCAGGGTGTTGTTGGGCACGGGACTGCCCAGAACATTGGTGGCGGAGGCGTTGATCTCCGTGGTCTGCATCACGTTCATGGGATAGGGATTGGCAGGCGAAAGGAAATTCAGGACCACTGAATCGATCGGCGGAACGTCCACGATCGCCACTTGAACCTGGGTGGTGTCGGCGGAAATGATCGAATCCGTGACTGTGGTGGAATAGTTGCGCACCACTGCGGTGATGGTGGCCAGGCCTACATCACCGTCGTCCCAGAAAGTGGTGGTGGCGACTCCGGTGCTGTCGGTGGCGACATTGGCCAGAACCCGTCCCAAGTCGGTGCGGAAATTCACGATCTGGGAAGGAACGCCGAATCCCTCGCCGTCTTTGATGGTTACGCTCACCTCGGAGAAGGTGATGTTGTTATCGGCGTAGATGGTGTCCGGTGAGGCCACTATCTTGGTGATGATGCGCAACTGGTTGGGTGGCGGCGGAGGTGGAATTTCCGGAAGGATCGGAGGTGGATTGCGGCGGTCGCAGGAAGTGGTAAGCGATACCAGCAGCAGCACCATGATGGTCAGGATGGGGAAAAGACGCTTGTAGTTCTTCATTGTATATCTCCCCTGGTTAATCTTCGTTGTTGTCGTCGTCGGACTCAAACTTGATCAAACGACGGGTGAGGCGATCGTCCAGCTTGGGTTCGCCCAGGTTCGCCTCTTCTTGTGCTTCGGGACTATAAGTGAACTGGTCGGCGGTGATCAAGCGCGGCGTGATCTCCATGATCAGGTCGGTGTTCTCCACCATTTCATAACGGTGCTGGAAGAGTTTGCCGATGAAGGGCAGGTCTCCCAGAAGTGGAAGCTTAGAGGTTCTTTGGGTGATCTGGGAATTGAGCAGGCCGCCCACGATGATCTTGTGTTCGTTGGGAACGGTGACAGTGGAAGAGATGCGGCGGACCTTGGTGCGCGGGACATAGCCGCCCACCAGGTCGATGACGGAGCTTACTTCTGGTGAGATCTGGGCAGTGATCTGGCCAATGTCGTTCACTGTGGGGACGACCTTCAGCATGATTCCGACCTGTTCGCGTTCCACCTGGATCTGGTTTTCGTTGTTGGTAACCACGAAGGGAACCACTTCACCGATGTGGATCGAGGCTTCGACGCCGTTCAGGGCGGTGACGCGGGTATCGGTGAGCAGCTTGGCAGCGTTGTTGTCCAGCAGCCAATCGATCGTGATATCGAAGGAGGTCAGTTGGCGGCTGAAATGGCCGATGTCTTTCAGTCCGTTGATGCGTTGGAAATACTGCTGGTCGGGCAGCACCTGGAAGTCGGTGGGATCGCCATGGGGCAGGTAGCCGGTCAGATCGGTGTAATTGTAGGGCAGGCCGGCGCCATCAGCGTTGATGGGGTCCTCGGCCAGGATCGTGGTCAGGTGGTTCAGCCGGCTCCAGTCGATACCATATTTCTTGGAATCAGAGAGGCTGACTTCGATCAGGCGCACCCGGATTTCGATCTGTTTCTGGGCTACGTCGATCCTGTTGACCAGTTCCTGGATACTGTCGAAAGTATCCGTGTTGCCATAGACCATGATGGCGTTTTGACCTTCCAGCGGAACCACTACACCATCGGTGTTTTCCAGGGCCTTGCTAACTTTCGCGGCATCCAGATTGTTCAGATAGATGATGTTGTTGCGTTCTCCGGATTCCTCCATGATGTTTTGCTTGGTGCCCACCAGGAAGGTGTTGTCCCCATAGATTCTATAGGACAGCCCCGCAGACCGGGCAACCAGGGAAATCGCGGTTTCGATCGGAACATCCTTAACGCTCACTGTAACACGTTTCTGCTCCTTGTCCGCTCCGCCGGTCTGGTCGGTTGCGAGCACGATGTTGGTGTTGCTCAAGCGGGCCAGGGTGCTGAGAACCGAGGATAGCGGTTCATCCATGCTGTTTAAAGTAACAGGTCTTCTAAGTGCGCTCGACTGGGCGCCAAGCGAAGCAATTCCCAACAGGAAACTGAGTGCGACGGCGCAGACAATAAAGCGTTTGGGTTCGAAAGCACGTAACATATTTACTCCAGCTTCGTTATATTTTTGCATTAGTAGTTCTGTTCGGTTTGGGTCTGTCTTTGTTGTTCAATGCTGAAATCAGGCATCACAGGCCGGGGTTGGATTTCCAGGGTCTGAGCTCCGCCATAATAGATCCCAACGTTCTTTTCGCTGATCCAGGTGATCCTGCGGCCTTCGACCACGTCACCCACGCCGCCCGAAAAGATCCTGTCCTGGAATTCGAACGTGACCAGCCTTCTGCCGGAATTCTCGTCGATATAGGTGCCAGTGGGGCGGAAAGTGTTGCGCAGCGTTTCCATCCATTCTTTGGTGAGATCGAAGCGGTCCTTGATGATGTTTCCCTGGCGAAGAGGATCTTTGGCGACTGTGAAACGGAAGTTCTGCCGGTCCTGGATCGAGGATTCGATAGCCAGGATCTTGCTCTTGAGGGTGTCGGATACCGATTCGTTGGTGTAGATGGATTTTTCCTGGATCTTCTTGTTTTTGGCATTGATGCTAACCAAACGGATGGCATAGGCCACAAGGAGGACCACGATCATGCCGACGGCAAGGTCTTTGATAAATCTAAGCTGCATCCTAAGCCTCCTTTTTGACCTTGAAGATGGACAGTTCCAGGGTTATCCGGTACTTGTTCGGGGCATTGGGATCCACAGTGGTGTTTTTGCTGGCAGCCTGAGTCGGGCTGATATCCAAAAACTGGATCTTGATGATATTATTCTGAGCCTCGATAGCAGAGATGAACTGGCCCATTTGCTGGAAGGTTCCTTCCAACTCCAGGTTGTAGGTGGTTTCGATCATGCCGGCTTCGGCGAATTTGTTGGAGTCGGAGATCTTGATCAGTTTCATCTGGTTGTTGTCGCGTATTTCTTCGATCTTCTTCTGGAAGGCGTTCAGTTCGTCCACCGAAAACTTACCGTCCTTGGTCAGGCTGTTGTCGATGATCTCGGTGAACTGGCTCAATTGCTGGTCCATAATCATGGCGCTGTTGAGTTTTTCCAGGGTTTGCTTGATCTTATTGTCGTAGCTCTTCACTTCTTTCTCGCTGTTTTTGAGCGTGTTGGCTCCCAGCCAGAAGAACAGGATGCTGATCAGGATCATAGCCAGAATGAATGCTAGGTATTTCTCTTTCATTGCGTGGGGCTCCTTCTGCCGGCAAGTGCTTCCTTGCTGTAGCACTCGATCACAAACTCGAGGATCTCCGTGTCTTTGGCTATTTGCCTGATTTTCGAGCCGGACTTGATCTCCGGGAAGTCGTTGCTGATCTCCGGATCAGATTTTAAGCGCTGGACGAACTCGAAAGTGATGTCGCCTTCCTGGACCTGCCGGTTGACTTCGATGATGCCGTTTAGCGTGAGGACGCCATTGTTGAAGTTCAACTTGCGGACAGCCAGCTGCTGGTCGATATTCTGGCTCAGGGCCTGCAATTTCTTGGTCCAGAAAATGCGGTTGCTGAAGGTTTGGGCCAGTTTATCCACATCATTCACGGAGAGGTAGTCGCCGCTGGATTGGTACTTGGAGAGCTGCGCGCTAACTTCTTTATAGAAAGAGCGGCGGTTTTCCACCTTCTTTTTAAGCTGCCCATTCAGGTAGAACAAACCGGCGAACATGACCAGAGCGCCGATGAGATAGGCGATCACGGCATTGCGGAAAGCCTTGCTTTCGCGCTCCGCCTGGATCTTCATCTCTCCATATTTATTCAGGTTAATTTTGAAGTAGAAGTCTTTCGTCATCTGCACATCCTATTCGGCCCGCATGGCCAAACCGATAGCCAGGGCCAGTTGCGGATCTTTTTTATCCATGAATTTTTCAGGCATCTCCACGTTGATGAAGGGCATGAAGATATCCGTCGGGATGCTTACTTTTTCCTGGATATACTCCTGCAAGCCTTTAAGCTTGGCAGTGCCGCCCATCAGGTATAGTTTGCGGAAATCGCTATTGCCCGCTTCCTTGACGTAGAACCGCAAGGAACGCCGGATCTCTTCCACGATCGCGTCTTCCGTGGATTTCTCGGAAATATCCAGAACGCTGATGGTCCGGGCGTCGGTCAGGCTGGGATCGTCAGTGAGCCCCCATTCCAATTTATAGCGGTCCGCGACGTCATATTCCATCTGCCTTCTACGCATGATATCGCGGGTAAAATGGTAGCCGCCGAAGGGAATATCCCGGGCGAAGAACTTGGCTTCCGGTCCCCAGATGATCATGTTGGTGCGGTGGGCGCCCAGATTGAGCAGGATGTACACCCCCTCTTCCACAAAGGCGTTGAGGGCAAAGCTGTTGCATACGGCCAGAGAATCGACATCCACGATATTGGGATTCAAGCCGGCAGTGACCAGGGTATTGGTATGCTCGTTGAGCAGGTCCTTGGAAGTGGCCGCCAGCAGGATGTTCATGTTGTTCGTTTTCTCTTCGACATTGAGTACCTGATAGTCCAGGATCATGTCCGTTCCGCTGATGGGGATGTGTTTTTTGGCTTCGAAGAACAGAGCGGATTCCAGTTCGTCATCAGGCAGGAAGATCGTTTTGATCTGTTTGATGCTGGTATTGTCCCCGCCCACAGAAGTAACCAGATGCTGGATCTTCTTGGGGTTGATGTGCAGGGTCTTCATGATCTCCACCAGCACCGGCCCATAGCGGTCCGGACGCAGGTCGCTGGGAATGTACTCCACTCCCACCGGAACTGTGGGGCGTATCTCGTAGTTCAACAGCTTGAAGCCTTCGTGCAACTTCTTCAAGTGCACCACCTTCACGCTGTGAGTTCCGATGTCGATTCCCACCGACTCCTTGAACTTAATTGTTTTCGGTTTTTTCATCGTTCCTCTTATCTATGACATTTAGAAAACTCAGAGGTTTTCCGGAGGGCGTTTGATCACCCAGTTGACGCCCGCGAATGAAGATTCCCCTTCGCGGTTGACTTCCGGAAAATCTATCGGCGAGGTGTGGTAAAATCTATCGTCGTAGTGATAATTCTTTTGGTAGCCCGTCCCTGTTCCGCTAGCGCCATCGGCGTTTCGATTGGTGAGCGTGAATCCGAGGACAGGATCCTGGTGCCCCACCACAGCTGGAGAGCTGGAGCCGCCGCAATAGTCGATGGGCTGATTCCAACTGTTGGCTGGGATGGGAGGCCACTCGGTATCGTAAAAACTGCGGTGGACAAATCCTCTGCGCCTCTGTGATACGGATCCGTAGATGCTGATGTAGCCGCGCTCAAGATAGGGCAGCCGTTCCGGCCACAGGGGATTGTACCAGGGGAAGTCGATCCTGGTTTCCACAGGCGTCGAGGCTGTCTTTTTGGCCCAGGGGAAGGCTGCGGTCTGGGGGAACCTGTAACGGTGGAGGTCGATCTTGGTGAATAGCGTCGGCACGCCGTTGACGGTAGCCAGGACATCAGGCACCGAAGGATGCGGATGCTGATATTCAAAGGTGAACACACCGTCCGCGTGTGTAAAGCCGTGTCCGTGCCCCAAAGCCGCCATGGCAGCGTAGATCCAGATCCCGTTATCGCCGGGATCGGGTCCTTCGCAGGGACCCAATGCGTCGTGATAACGCAGGGAATCCACCGGGTGGCGATAGCCATATTTGATCACGATGGACTTTTCCGAGACGAGCCCAACCACGTCGTTGTGGTTGGAGAACGGGCTCGCGCCCACAGCTGTTCCGGAAAGCAGGATATCGTCCAGCAGGAACATGGTGTCCGCGCAGCCCCAGGTCTGGTAGGAACTGAAGGTCCCCTTGATCCAGAGCTTGCTGTTCACCCACTTGGAGGTGTTGTTGCAGCTGCCATTGGAGTTGAAGGTCCAGATGGTGTCCCGGACGTTGTACTGGTTTCTCCAGATCGAATCCGCTGGATTGGCAGGCGGATAGTTGTTGTACACCACGGCATTTTCCCGGTAGGGATCCTGGACCACGCCCAGGTAGGCCGTGTAACCGCCTCCGTCGACTTCTACATAGATGATATTGTCCTCGTCCTGATAAACTGGACCCACCGTATTGCCTCTGCGCCGGATCGTTGACGCTTCCTCGGGAAACACCGTATAGGGGTAGTTTTCCGCGAGCCCGCCCTGGAAAACCAGGTCTTCGTCGTAAGCGCCGCTGAAGGATTGCACGACTCCGGTCGTGGAAACCCAGCCGAAGAAAGTCGGCCAGCCGCCATTGGTGCCGCCGCCAGCCTGCTTGATCCAGATGTCCGTATTGCTGTGCACCCGCCCGTAAACCAGGTCGGGGCCATAGAAATAGACATTCTGTTCGGCAGGGGATTCGTCGGTGTCCGTGAAATACATGAACTTGGCGAAGGTCTCGGTTTCCAGAGTATAGATGCCATACTTGCGGATCATGGAGAAACGCGGGTTCATCATGGCGGATTGCCCGACGCCGGATTTGGACTTCACCAGTGATTTCACCTGGGTCATCTGCTTCTTGTCGCCCGCCACCACATCTTCCTGCAGATTCAGCAAACCGCCCTGAGTGAGCAGGGATTGGATCTTGAAGGTTTTGCGCATCGCGGAGTTGGTGATCTCCACGCTGCGTTCCGATGTCCGGATCGGGATGAGGACAGCGCCCAGGCGCTGCGCAATTTTCTGTCCGCGACTGGCTTCGCTGCGCAAGAGCAGCATGGTCTGGAATCCTTCGTAATCATACTGGAAAGCTGCCGCATCGCGCATTGCCAGGCTGGAAAGCGTGAAGCCGGACATAGTGGCCACCACCATTAAAAGCATGGCGATGGCTATGTTCCCACTTGGATGTTTGAACATCTTAAGCATCATACCTCCTGTTGGGAAGATTCAGCTGGTTCATTTCTTGACCATCTTGGTCTTGAATTTTATATTTCGATCTTTGTCGGTGCCGGTTTTCACCCGGGCATTGAGTTCCACCTGGACAGCCAGGACATCGCTTTCCAGGTTGACCTTGGAGATCATGAACCTGTCCACGACCATGGTCTCCAGATTTTCTTCCTTGGGAAAGACATAGATTGGCGAGGCGACCTGTATGCCATGATACACGTAGGTGCAGCGCACCGCACCGTCATAGAGGTAGAAGTGCGCGAAATCATGGGTTTGCAGGCCTTGATCCGTAGGCGGCGTGATCCTCAATCCGGTTCCGGAGCTGGTGGTGGTGCCGGTCAATTGGAGCTTGAGGGCGTTGGTAACGCCGTAATACTCCATGTCCGACCCACTGCCCACGGGTACGCCGTTCTTGATCATGTTCAGGCATTCCAGCCCGTCTTTCTGCAATTCCGCCCAGGCGTTCAGTTCCTTGTATTTACGAAAGAAAGTGCCGATGCCAACCGCCGAGATCAAGATCAGCAGCACCGAGATGATCATCACAACGATCACTTCGACCAGGGTGACGCCCCGTTGCCGGCTCAGCAGGCTTCTGCCAGGTTCGCTCGTTACTTTCATCATATGTCGAAGTAGTCTTCACGCATTTTGATCATGCGCTCTTTCTGGGTCGCTGGATCGGTCCATTTCAAAGTCCCTTCCAGGATCACGAAGTTGAGGAGCTGCTCGTTGGAAGATTCCTGGGCCACGCTCCTCTGGATGGTCATGTAAGCCCAGAGGACATGCTCCGGGTCCCGGTCGTCCAGCACGTACTGCCTGTTGGTTTGCAGTTCAAAGGGCTTGCTGCGGGTATGGCGGTAATATTCCATTTCCAGTTCCCCGGCGATCAGCATGGTGGCCACCCGGTCCCGGTAATTGGTCAGCAGCTGTTTCTCCGCGTAAACCACGCCGATGTAAACGCTGATCACCAGAACTACGATGACCAGCATCAGCACCAGGGCTTCCAGCAGCGTAAAGCCGCTTTGCCGGCGCAGCAGTTGGATCGATGGGGATCGGGGATTGGTCTGGGCCGCGTTCATCAAGAGAATCCCGCTCCAGATGCGAACTGCTTGGGATTATCGGCGAATTCCTCGGCGATGGTCCGTTCCACCAGGTTGTTCATCACCAGGTTGTAGAGCGACTGGTCGCGGGTCTGCATGCCTTCTTTGGTGCTGGCCTGAATGATGGAGGGGATCTGGTAGGTCTTCTCCTCGCGGATCAGGTTGCGCACAGCGGCGTTGGCGACCATGATCTCCAAGGCCGGAACGCGTCCCTTGCCATCTTTGGTGGGAAGCAGGGTCTGCGAAAGAACCGCTTCCAACGATTCGGACAGCATGGACCGCACCTGCTGCTGCTGCTCCTTGGGAAACATGTCGATGATACGGTCGATGGATTTGGTGCAACTGCCGGTGTGCAGCGTGGCAAAAACCAGGTGTCCGGTTTCGGCGGCTGTCAAGGCTAGCGACACTGTCTCCAGGTCGCGCATTTCGCCCACCAGGATCACGTCTGGATCTTCGCGCAGCGCGCTTCTCAGCGCGGCCGTGAAACTCCAGGTGTCGTGTCCCAGCTCGCGCTGGTTGATCAGGCTGTTCTTGCTGCGGTGCACAAATTCGATCGGGTCTTCAACCGTGATGATGTGGCAAAAGCGGGACTCATTGATCGAGTCGATCATCGTGGCCAGAGTCGTCGATTTACCGCTGCCAGTGGGCCCGGTCACCAGGATCAGGCCTTTTTCCTTGGTGGTGAGGCGTTTGAGAATATCTGGCAGATGCAGCTCTTCATAGCCCTTGATCTCATTGGGAATCACGCGGAACGCCGCGGAAATCCCGTTGATCTGGTGGAATGCGTTCACGCGGAAGCGGACGTCGTTGCTGAGTTTGGTGGAAAAGTCGATCTCCAGGTGTTCCTTGAACATCTCCTGTTGGACCTCGTTCATCACGCCAAAAACCAGCGCCTCCACCTCTTCCACGGAAAGGATCGGCAGGTTCAGCCGCTTCATTTTGCCGTTCACGCGCACCATGGGATGTGCTCCGGCTGCCACGTGGAGGTCAGATGCTCCAGCTTCGGCGGTGAAGCGTAATAGCTCGTGGATAGTCAACTTGCAACCTCCAGGTTACTCGGTTTCGGTCTCCACTCCTTCCGTGTTCGGATCGGTGAACTGATCTACTCCATAACCATGGAACTTGGCGTCGTCGACGTCATACCATACTTGTTTGTCTGCGCCGCCGGGAAAATCCTCGGTTGAGGTGGCGATGAATTTTTTCGGGGGATTGCCGGTAACTTCAAACTTCCAGTGTTTGACGGTGCTTTCACCCAGATTGGTTTCTTTCATGGCTTTCTCGATGGTGAAGTCCTGGGTTGTGCCGTTGGTCTGGCGGTAAACGTCATAGGTTTTGCGGATCGCGGCGATGGCGGTCTGGGCTTCGCTGGAACGGGATTTCTCCACGTAGCGCATATAAATGGGCACCGCCAAAGCGGCAAGGATGGCGACGATGATCACCACCACCAGGATTTCGATGAGGGTGAATCCCTTCTGGTTTTTCAGTTTCCTGAACATTTGTATTCCTCCTAAGGAACTTTTTTTAGGTTCTTTCTAGTCTTGCACGTTGCGTGCCAAAACTCAAACTAATGTGTTTAAACCTTGATTTCCAACAAAACTCTTGACGCATTTCTGTCCATTCTTTTTTTAGCGCACAGCCTAAAATTACCTTTCTCAAGGAGATAATCATGCACATAACTCGATGGCAGATAATCGCCCTGCTCATGGTCGTGGGTTTGGCAGCCTGTTTCGCGGCTGATCCGGTTGCCGTAGCTGTAAGCAGCCAGAACAAAGTCAATGACTCGGATATCCTGGCCGAATACACTGGCGGCGTCATCACCCGCGCCGATCTCGACGCCAAGATCTCCAAACTCCCGCCCAACAACCAGGGGCGTTTCCGCACCGTGGAAGGCCAGCTCCAGATATTGGACGTCATGGCCCTGGAAGAGGTGTTCATGGCCAAAGCCAGGCAACTGAACATCGACCAGGATCCCGAAATTCTGGAAAAGATCGAAGCCGGCACCCGGCAATTTTACGTCCAGGAATACTACAAGCGCAACATCAGCGACCTGATGGTGGTCACCGACGCCGATAAACAGAAGTATTACAACGACAATCAGCAGGCCTTCTACCTGTATCCTTATATTAGCATCAGCTACGTCCAGGCGGCGTCTGAAGCCGACGCCCAGAAAGCCCTCAAGGAACTTAGATCCGGCAAGCCCTTTGCCGAGGTTTCCGATAAATACAACATCAACAACTACGCCAAGGGCCTCAAAGGCCGGATCAAAAACATCCGCCTCAACGGCAACGTGCCCGGCGTGGGCAACGACCTGGAACTGGAAGCCCTGATCGCCTCTTCCCAAGCCGATAGCACCGTCTTCCACGGCCCCCACAAAACTGCCACCGGATGGCATGTCTTCAGCACCAACGAATACATCCCGGGACGTCAGAAGGACTATCAGGAAGTGCTGCCCGAGCTGGACCAGCGTGCCCGTCCTGGCGTGGAATCCCGCATGCTGCAAGACCTCACCGACGCACTCAAGATCAAGTACGCAGTGGTTGTGGACACCACCAGCCTGGCCGGCATCGACCTCTATAGCAGCGAGCAGAACAAAGACCGGGAGGACGTGCCCCTGGTCACTTCCAACCATCCGGAGTTGAATATCACCATCGGCGATCTGCTGGCCAGCTTCGCCAAACTCTCCCAACAGGAGCAGATGTTTCTGGGCAAAGGCGAGGGAGCCAAACAACTATTGGATGAGGAACTCACCCGCACAATCCTCTATGTGGACGCCAAGGCCCAGAACTACGGCCAATTTTTAGCAGACAACGAAGAATACCAGCAGATGAAGCGCTATTATGTCCTGAACAAGGTTTTCCGCCAATTGGTGGTGGATTCCGTGCAGGTTAGCAGCGAAGAAACCAAAGAGTACTACGACGCCCATGTGAACGAATTCACCACTCCGCTCAACCGCTCCATCGAAGCGGTCTGGTTCGAAAAGGAAAAGGACGCCAAACGCAGCCTGAAGAAATACCAGCGCCTGGTGAAAAAGGGTGACCTGAAGGGCATCCAGGAACTGATCGAGAAGAAATCCGCCAAGCCCAAACTTGCCACTCTGGACAACATCTACCAGAATGGCATCATCACTGGCATCGGCCCCGACGAAAATTTCTCCAAGCTGGTGTGGGACAACCCCGTTGGCTACATCAGCCCGGTATTCAAATCCGCGCGGGGCGACGTCCTCTTCTTCCGCATCACCAAAGAGGTGCCGCCCGCCATCCAGAATTTCACCGAGACCGAGCCCCGCATCTTTGGCATCCTGCGCGCCCAACGCCAGAAAGCCCAGCAGGAATCAATCACCCAGGCCCTCAATACCGAATTCAACATGGTGAAATACCCCGAGCGTTTGAGCATGAACCTCAGCGCCGAAGAACTCTTCACCATGGCCGACAACTCTGCCAAACAGCGCAACTTTACCGATGCCGTCACCTTCTACGACCAGATCATCAAGGCCTATCCCAACGGCTCGGACGACTATCGCGCCTCTTTCATGAAGGCCTTCATCGTGGCCGAGGAACTGAAAAACGAAGAACAGGCCCTGCAACTCTTTCAGGAATTCCTGATCAAGTATCCCGCCGGCGATCTCAACGAGTCCGCCCAATTCATGATCGACGCCCTTTCGGGCAAAGAAATTCCCGAGATCGGGGAATAGAGAAAGACCGAATATAGTGTAACCCTAACCACTATAGAATAAGGATCCCGCTTGATGCGGGATCCTTTTTTTTCCGTATGAAACCCCGGAACACCGAATTTATCCGGTCGGACCGCCGGATTCATCAGGTGACCGAACCCATACACTCATTATCGGCTCTCTTTCAAATTAAGGCTCTCGTCCAAACCGAGTGGATAAGCCCGTAAGGCGTAGGATGGTAGGCGGGTGATTTATCGCCCGTGCCAAACGAGAGGCCATTATGCCATCCACCGGTTACAACCGGTGCAGGACTTTACTGGCAAGGACCTTGAGAACGTGTCAGATGCTGGATGAATATATCCTGAAGTCCTGCATTCGCTGAAGCGGGTTTGCCACCGGGCCAGGTTCACAGGGTTACCCACCCGGCTTGAAAGAGAGCCCAAATAAAGTGGGTAAACCGTATCCGCCTGACCCGGTCTCATGGAATGGGCTGTCGACCTC
>CAYSAT010000024.1:17606-40329 GCA_964429035.1 uncultured Candidatus Cloacimonadota bacterium
CGGGTCGACAGAGTCGGCGGAGCCGGCTTCTGAAGAGATCTGCGGATTCCGTGGCGACGGGACCTCCGCACCCCAATTCTTCCATATCACCCATCCTTACCCACCCGGTTTGAAAGAGAGCCCAAATTAAGTGGGGAAACCATATCCGCCTGATCCGGTCTCATGGAATGGGCTGCCGACCTCCGGGTCGACAGAGTCGGCGGAGCCGGCTTCTGAAGAGATCTGCGGATTCCGTGGCAACGGGACCTCCGCACCCCCAATTCTTCCATATCACCCATCCTTACCCACCCGGTTTGAAAGAGAGCCCCATTATCATGTTTGTTGGACATTCCCAGAACTCTGTGTCCCACTGAGTTCGGTTGGTTAAAAGGCATAAAAGAAACCACATAAACCTGGTGGACCGACCGGTTGAAACCGGTGTTCAGACCGTTTGCAACGCCTTCTAGGGTCTATGCTCCTCCGTCGCAGAACTTCAGGACAGGATCAATTATCTCCCGTTTTCAGCACCTTTATCAGGATCTGGCTTTCGTCCCAATCCGCCCTCACCAGATAGATACCAGGGCCAACCAGTGAACCGGCTGCATCTCTACCGTCCCAAACCAGATCCATTCCACCCTTCGGCATGGTTCCCCGGTGCAGGCTCTTTACTTTCTGCCCTTTGATATTGAACACAGCAACCTCGCCGTTCAATTCACACCGAGCTTCCACCCGGATCCAACTCTCCGCAGTGAAGGGATTGGGCCAGGACTTCAAAGTTAGATTCAGCGCGGGAACTGTGGCATCTTCGTTGGCGCTGGAAGTCGTCTCACATTGGAGGATCTCGCTTTCCAACACCGTTTCGTTCGCGCCGGGATCATACACCGCCACCATTTGGAAAGCATAAGCTGTTCCGCCCTGCAAACCACCCAGGATATACTCGCGCTCAGACGGCGCAACCAGGGTTTCGGTCCAGTCAGAGGTCCCGTCAAGCCTCTGCCGCAGCAGAAAATGATCCGGGTTGGAATAGGAATGCCAGGCCAATCGCACGGATTGGGAACTATGAGCCGCAGCGCTGATCAGATAAGGAATACAGGGCTGGGTTGCCACATTGCCCAGATCGAAATTGCCGGCTATGAAGGCTTCGATATATTGCGAACGCTGCTTCAGGTCGTTCAGGTCGCTGCCCGCGAACAGCACGCTATAATAGGTAAAACTCTCTCCGGGAGCCAAATTCCAGCGTCCTGCCGGATTGGGATCGCCCGCGCTGGGAACGCTTCCGCAGATCGAGCTCAGATACCGGGTGTCCCTGGGATTCGGCTGTTCGTATTCCATTAGGTCCGGATCCACGGGACGGAGCGGAGCGAAAGCGTAAACGCCGGGATTCCGGCCCGTCATCAGCCAGTATTTCTCATTGGGAGTCTGATGGCTACCGTAATCCAGCGAAAGCGGATGATAGTCATCGGGGCCGTCGCCAATGTTCCAATACCAGCAGAAGCGGTTTCCCGTCAGGCCCGGAACCAGGATTTTGTTGCCCAGGTAATATGGCGCGGCTCCCTCGTCCCCATCGAAATCGTAGCTGTAGGCAAACTCGTAACCCGCGCCCTTCACATAGCCGCTGACGTCGTCATTGGCGTTGGCTTGGTTGGTCTGCGCGCCCATATCCGCGTCCACATAGCTGCCCAAGGCGATATCGTAGAGCGTATCCACAGCGCTCGTGTTGTAGATCGTCCGTTTGATGACCACGAAATCCGCCACTGGCAAAGGACTCCAGGCGTAGCTTTCCTGGTGGACCGCGATCCCTAGGGGATAATGCGAATTTTGCGAGCGTGAGGTGCCCCAGTCCCGGTCTCCGACCGTTCCGAAGGGACAGAAGTCGTAATAATAAGCGGAATGAGTTTCCAGGCCCGGCGTGGCAAAACCTCCAGCTTGGGGTTGCGTAAAGCAGTAAGTGCCGAGTGGATCAGGATACGCGAATTCCCGCGGCGCCGGTTCGCCCAAGAGGCTTTTCAGCACTGTGTCCTGAGGATTGTAAAGGGCATAGAGGTCGGCCACCGCGGCATTTCCAGCTACCAGCGGATTGTAGGCAGGCAGCAGTTCATACAGGTCCAGATCGCCGTCAAAACCAATGCTGGTCAGCGTGTCCAGCACAGCGACCAAGCTGGGATTCCAGCCACTGTCACCCTGTGCCACCATGCCGTTGTTCTGCGCCGTGGGCGGATAGGTGAGCCAATAGAGCTGCATTCCCGCCGCGTTTCGCCGGTAACGTTTGGCGGAAATCCAGGGCGCGGAGATATAGAGCAGATCCTCCCCATCAAGACTTGTGGGATAGACCAGATCGGGATTGCAGCCAAAATTCCCGGTATCCAGCTTCATTTTACCCGCCACATGCACGGCGCCGCCCAAAATACGGAGTTCCCCGGTATCGGCCTCCGCGGTCAAACCAGACATCGCCGCGCAGGTCAAAGTTAATAGCAGTGCCAGCGTAATACGCACGATACACCTCGCTTGGGCTTTTATAAACCGAACGGCAAACCCGTTGTGGCTGGAGCCGGAAAGCCGCGTCAGTCCGTAAATTCTTTGCGGTAGATGCGGTATCTCTTGTAAACCACGCCTCCAGCGCGTTCACTTTCGGCGCGCATCGGAGCGTTCGTCTCCATCTCGTGATGCGTGTCCATGATCGTAAAACCCAGCTTACTGGCAGTCCGTAACTGCGCGTAGCCGATCAGGACGTCCACCCCTTTGCCGCGAAACTCTTTCTTCACCGCGCCGAGGTAGTTGTCCAGTTGGGTGCTTTTTTTGCTGGCGCGCAGGATGTGGAAGATGCCGAAGGGAAGCAGGCGTCCGCGTGCTTTGATGAAGCCGGGCGCCATATTGGGTATGGAAATGATGAAGCCGATCACCTCGTCTTCGGGCGTCACCGCGGCCTTGATGAAGCGCGGATCCAGCAGCGGCATGTAGCGTTTGGCCATCAGGACCACGTCCTGTTCGTCGAGCGGCGAATAGCCGTAGATCTTGTCGAAAGCCTCGTTCATAAGGCGAAAAATCGGCTGGATATAGGGTTTGAGCTGGCTCTTCTTGGTGAATTCCTTCAGCTTGTAAGCGGGATTGCGGCTGGCGCGCTCGAAGAGTTTGGCATACAATGGTGTCATCGCGCCCAAGATGTCAATTTTGTAGACAACGTAGTCAAGTTCCTTCAACCAGCCCAGTTTTTCCATGTGCTCGATGATGTAGGGCTGGTTTTGGATGCAGCCCAGGCTTGGCGTCTCGTGATAACCCTCGAAGATAAAGCCCTCGGAATCTTCCTCGGTGAAGCCCATGGGGCCTACAATGCGCTCCATTCCTTGCTTCCGCGCCCAATCCTCCGCAAATTCCAGCAAGGCCCGGGTGACTTCCAGGCGGTCCGGCGTTTCCAGAAAACCGAAGCGGGCGGTCTTGGTCTGGGCGTATTCGTTGTAACGCTTGTTGATGATTCCGGCGATGCGGCCCACCAGTTCGTCGCCATCGTAAGCCAGCGCCAGGACGCTGTCGCAGTATTCATGCGCGGGGTTTTTCTGGGGGTCGATGTTGCGCAGTTCGTCGGCATAGATGGGCGGAACCCAGCCCGGAGTGGAGGAATTGAGGGTTTCCATCAGGTAGATGAAGCGTTTCATGTCCCGGCGGGTCTGTACTTCTTTGATGGTTATCGGCATGGCGGTTTCCTTTTCAGTCCAGAGTATAGCCATTTCGTGGCCAACGGGATAAGCGAAAATCAGCTAGGGTTCCCTTTACAGGGGGGCGGAATATCTGTCAAGTTTGTTCGTTAGAGATCCCAGAACAACACTGTGATTGATGCCCATTTTCCGTGCGGGCAAGCTGCGCGCAAGATACGCCAGAATGGACCTTTTGCGCCATTTTTCCCGATTCGCTCCCGGGGGTTAGCCTTAATCACTTGTCTATCACTAGTCAATCAAGCGTTAATAATAGACAAGTGATTAAGGCTTGATTGACAAGTGATTGACTGCCAGAGACGGGGGCCAGGCGGGATTTTGTTGAGGCACAAGGAAATAAAAAGCACCGGGCCAATACCGGGCAGCAATCCTGGATTGAGTCCTGGAGGCCGGTTTGGAGTTCAAACCGCTTCCCTGATTATCTCTTAAACGAATGCCCCACCAGCGGTTTGGACTTCAAACAGAAGAGAAATTGTGGCTCGTCTGCATGCACGGTCAGCATTGTTGTATTGCCGCTCCGCTGCTTGAAATCCATGCGAACCAGACCCTTGTGTAAGCACAAATCCTGCGCAGGCCGCTTGAACTCCGAAAGACACGGCTGGAATGGCGCCATCGCGTGGCTCTTCCCCCTTTGAGCGTAGTGTTTTAAGAAAATCCTTGCCAAAAGAACGGGGCTTAAAAAATTGGTTTATTCTAGATAGATATCCAAGGAAAATGATATATGGCTACCATTGCAGACATCCGCAACGGGATGATAATCGAGTTTAAGGACGACCTCTACCAGGTGGTCGATTTCTTGCACGTCAAACCCGGCAAAGGCCCGGCCTTCATGCGCACCAAGCTGAAAAGCGTGCGCACCGGCAGGGTGCTGGACAACACTTTCCGCGACAGCGACAACTTCAACGAAGTGCGCGTGGAACGCAGAAAGATGGAGTATCTTTATCATGACGGAGCTTTTTACGTGATGATGGACAGCGAAACCTATGAGCAAATGCAAGTGGACGCCAAGGTGATCGGCGACGCCGACAAACTCATGCTGGAAAACATGGAAGTGACCATGATGTTCGCGCCCAACGGAGAAATCCTGGGCATCGACCTGCCGGTCAACGTGATCCAGACCATCGCGGAATGCGAACCCAACGTTAAAGGCAACACGGCTTCCGGCAGCGGCAAAACCGCCTACACCGAGACCGGCCTGCGCCTGACCGTTCCCTTCTTCGTGGAAACAGGCGACAAAGTCAAGATCGACACTCGCACCGGCGAATACGTCGAAAGAGCAAACTAAGCAATATTTGAGCACCCCAAACGGGTAAAAGAGGAATACATGGGAAAAGTCAAATCCTTCGCCGCCAAACTGGCGCACGATACCGTTACCGAGGGCAAGGTAATCTGCCCCGTATGCAACACCGAAGTAAGAAAAGTAAAGGTCATCTACAATAAGAAGAGTGGTTCGGAAGGCTGGACGCCGCGCTATGAAATGAAGCAACTTTGCAAATGCAATGAAACTGATTTCCTGGCGGGCAAAGCGGTCTGAGGCTGCCGGAAAGAGTTTCGCTATGCGAAAATAGACCCGCTGTGCCTGCCCATAAATCAGCTGTAGCGGGTTTTTCATTGACACAATCAGCGGGCTCAAATATGTGTGTCGGAGTAGTATTTTTCGAAGCGCCGCCTGAGCAACTGGGTTTATTTCTTTAGCACAAAATGAAAGCCAGGGAGAGCTTTGGCATGACCCCAACGATCAGATCGACCCTCATTGCGGCGCTGTTTATCGGCACGGCGGGCTTGCTGTCCGCGCTGGTGCCACCGCATCCCTTGAATAAAAATGTCCCCGCCGGCTATCAGCCCACCCGGATCGAAATGCCCGCAGTGGGCAGCTCCGCCTACGTGCAGAGCCCCAAATCAGTTCCGGACGACATCCTCGTTCTGCGCGTGCAATTCAGCGATGTGCGTTTCCAGGCCGCTGCCGCTTATCCCGACGACCTGGTGCACGACGCCGCCTTCTTCGACCGCTGGATGCTACATCTGAGCGACTTTTTCGCGGATGCCTCGCATTACTCCTATGATCTGGACTGGACCCTGCACCCCACCGTCTTTACCCTGTCTCAAACCATGGATCATTACGGCGCCGACACGGTGGATTCGATCGATGTCAATCTGGACGACTTCACGTCTGAACTGCTGGCCCAGGCTGACCCGGCGATCGATTTCGGCGACTACGACGGAGTGATCATCTTTCATGCTGGAGCAGGCCAGGAATCCGACCTCAACGGCATCAACGGCGGCGAGATCTGGTCCACCTTTCTTACGCGCAAAAGGCTGCAATCCTGGTTCGATCCGGAAAACGACCTCTATCCCGGCCTGGCAACGGCCGACGGCGTAAACCTGACCAATATCGTGATCGTGCCGGAAAGCGAGTATCAGGACTACTTTCCCGGCGCAGGCGAAGACAACGCCGACGTCTATCTCTTCAGCATTTATGGCGTGCTGGCGCACCAGTTCGGCCACCTGATCGGCCTGCCCACGCTTTTCGACAACGACCCCAGCGACGGAACCTCGCAAGGCATAGGCAACTGGGGCTTGATGGGCACCGGCGTGTGGAACGCCAGCGGTTACGTGCCCGCCCAGGTTGATCCCTGGTGCAGGATGTATCTGGGTTGGGAGCCCGCGATAACGGTCACCCAGGATACCCAGAACCTGGCTGTGGACTACTTCCTGGATTCCTGGCCCGGAAGAAACCGGCTCTACAAGATTCCGGTTTCGGACACGGAATATTTCCTGGTGGAAAACCGCCAGCAGAATCCGGACGGTAGTTTGGACCCCTACAGCAATATGCCCAGCTACACCTTCAAACTTTTACCCGAAGGCGAACAGGACTACTACGAAAACTACCCCCTCCTGCCCTTTTTCAACTTCATGGAAAACCGCTACGGCGGCAGCGAATGGGACTTCATGCTGCCTGGTTTGGGCGGCCCCATCCCCACAGGTATGGGCACTCCGGTTGACGGTTCCGGGCTGCTGATCTGGCACATCGACGAGAATGTGATCGCCGAGAAGTTCACCGCCAATTTCGACCAGAACTACCTTAACGCCAACGCGCAGCACAAGGGCATCGACATCGAGGAAGCGGACGGCATCCAAAACCTGGATGTGGCGGTAGCCAACCAATATAAATACGGCGGGCCCTACGATACCTTCCGCGCTGGCAACAACGACTATTTCGGCAACCAGGCCCACAACGGCGTGCTGTCCCTGCCCACCGCTGAAAGCTACTATGGCGGAATTCCCCTGGAGATCTACGACATCGGCGCCAGCGGCAACCAGATGACCTTCTCCGTGCGCTTCGGCTGGAACCTTTCCGCCGGCTACACTGGCGAAAATCCCATCAACGCCTGCAGCGTGGATTTCGACGGCGACGGCGAAAACGAACTCTTTTATCCCATGCCGGACGGGCAACTGCACCTCTGGAAAGACGAACTGCCCGCCCCTGGTTTTCCCGTCACGCGCCAACCCATGGATTTCAACTACATCTGGGACGGCACGGATTTCTATCTGCCCATGCAATTGGGCGAGCTGGCGCGGCTCTATCGCTTGGGACAGCTAAACGCGGCTTACGAAGTGAACATCGACGGAGCCCATTGGGCGGCCCAACCGGTCGGATGGGGCGACAAGGTCTTTCTCGCCGCCAACATGGTGGAAACAAATCGCGGCCGTTTGTATGCCTACGACAAGGTTTCCGGGCAAGTGGAGCAGCTGCAGGAATTTGAGGAACCCATCGTATCCAATCTGGTGCTGTTCCGCAACCGGCTCTACATACCCACTGGACAAGGCGGTCCCTACTTCCTAAGGAACTACAACCTGGATAATGGCGAATTCCGGATGCAGCTCTTGGCTGTACCGGCGGATTCCCTACTGGTCGGTTTGTTCCGGGCTCCACTGGTTCCTGACAGCCAGAATGGCGAACTGGTCGTCCAATACGCCAATTCCATCTATGCTTTCGACAACGACCTGCAGCTGCTGCCTGGATTCCCCTATATCCACGACATGCAGACCACCGCGCCTCTGACCATCGCCGATTGGGATATCAACGGCAGCCTGGACCTGATCATCAGTTCGGACCAGGGTGTGGCGGTGATCGACTATGCCGGGGCGCGAATGAGCCCTGCCAGCCTGAATCTGGCGGCCTCCGACAGCTTGGCCTTCAATTCCGGAGCCCTGGCAATGGACCTGGATCACGACGGCAGTAAGGAACTCATCGGCAGTTTCGGCTTCAACCGCTTGAACTGCTGGGAACAGGACTGGCGTGAAAAGGCCGGATTTCCCGTTTCCTTTGCTGGACGCAGCCGCAATCTGCCTGTGTTTGGGCAGGGTTCGGATGGCCAGTTCTACGCCTGGATCGCAGCCGATAATGGGCGCATTTTCCGCAAAGCCTTGCCCTACGCTATCCCGGCAGATCTGGACAGCGGCTGGTTCTGCGAATACGGCAACCTGCTGCGCCACGCAAGCCGCGATGACGCCCAACTGCCCAACCAGTACCTGAGTTCCCAACTTTTTGTGCCCGGCGAGGTCTATATCTATCCCAATCCCTTGAAGAAACTCTATGGCGACACACTCACCCTGAGCCTGATGACCAACCGGGACACCGATTTTACCCTTAAGATCTTCGACATCAACGGCACTCTGATCCATACCCAGAAGAGCCATGCCAAAGCCTACCTGCGCAACCGCGACCTGATCGACATCCCCGAAGGGAAGTTCCATTCCGGCGTATATATCGCGGTGATCTCGGCAGACACGGATTCCCACCGGCTGAAATTCGCAGTGGAAAAGTAAAGGAGCATGCAGATGAAATCGACCAGCCTTGCCTTGCTGGCTGCCCTGTTGGGCGTTATGACACTCACGGCCGGGATTCACGACAATGCCGGACAATATGGCTACCAGTTTCTGGACATCAGCACCAATCCGGTGGCCCTGGCTCTGGCTGGAAGGGGCATCCAAGGCGGCGCCAACCAGGCTTCCTATCTGCGCCAACCCGCTTCCGGACTGCTGGAAAGCCATCGCAGCCTGGGTGTGAGCCATTCGCTGTGGTTGGCGGATACCAAATTCAACAACCTCAACTACTCCTATTCCAACCGCAAATCCCACTTCGGACTGGCCTTGCGCAACCTGGACTATGGCACTCTGGAGATCCGGGACGACAACGGCTATCTGATCGGCGAGTATTCGCCTTTGAACATGGACCTGACCGCCAATTACGCCCTGCGCGTAACCCCTTCCATCTATGCCGGATTGAATGCCGGCGTGGCGTATGAGAAACTCAATACGGATTCCAGCCTGGGCTTGCACGGAGACCTCGGTTTCACCTGGCTTCCCCCCGTGCAGAACACCATGTTTTCCCTGGCCGCCAGAAACCTGGGGCTCTCCTCCGCCATGAATGAAGACCGCACCCTCTTTGCCCCCAGTTTGGAACTGGACCTGAGCAAAGGCTGGGATTTTGGCAATACGGATCTGAACCTGGAACTGAGCGGCGTCAAAGCCATCGACGAGAACTGGAAAGGTGCGGTGAGCACCGAGATCTCCCTCTACGACCTTGTACACCTGCGCTTGGGCTACAAGCTCAACTACGACGCGGAAAACCTGAGCGCGGGCTTGGGCATCCGCTGGAAGAAAATCGGCGTCGACTACGGTTGGGCGGCCTATTCCAGCCGCTTGAACGACGTCCACGCCTTCGGGCTTTCCTACTTCTTTTAACGGGACCGCACATGCTCAAACAACTCTGCGCCATCAGCCTGTTCCTGCTGGGTACGGTCCTGGCGGCCTTCGCCACGAACGTTACGCCCAACCAGCTGATCTTCAAAACCACTGCCCCTCTGGAAGTGAAAGGCGACAGGACCGGCCTGGCGGCTTTCGACTCCTACCTGAACCAGCTCGGCGCCTCCAACCTGAGGCAGATCCCGGGCATGCACATTCCCAACTACTTTCTGGCCGACGTAACGCTCACTCCGGATTGGGAAGCCTTGCGCGGCGGTTCACTGCGCTTTCAGGGCATCGAGTATGTGCAGCCCAACCACTTGTCGCAATTGCATATCGAGCCCAACGACCCGCTCTTCCCCCAGCAATTCCACTATGTGGTTTCCAACCCCCAAGCCTGGAATTACTCCACAGGCAGCCCTTTGGTGGTGGTGGGGGTTGTCGATTCCGGCTGCCTGATCGACCATCCCGACCTGCAGGCCAACATCTGGGTCAATCCCGGCGAAATTCCGGATGACGGCATCGACAACGACGGCAACGGCTACATCGACGACTACAACGGCTGGGATTTCTCCGACGCTCCCGAACTTGCTGACACGGCGGTGGGCGATTACCTGGAGCAGGACAACGATGTGGAGGACGAGAACTTCCACGGCACCCATGTGGCTGGAATCATCGGCGCGTCGGGCAACAACGGAATCGGTGTCTCCGGGACGGCCTGGAATGTGAAGATCATGCCGATCCGCGCTGGATTCCGCACCACAACCGGCCAGGGATTCCTGCAGGACGACGATGCCGCGGCTTCCTTGATCTACGCCGCCGACAACGGCTGCAACGTGGTCAACATGAGCTGGGGCGACCCCGAATATTCGCCCATCATCGGCGACGCCTGCGAATACGCCTTTTCCCGGGGCGTCACCCTGGTGGCCTCGGCTGGCAACGATCCCGGACCCTATCTCAGTTTCCCCGCCAAACTTTCCTCCGTGATCTCCGTGGGGGCAGTCAACCGGAGCGGCAACATCGCCGGTTTTTCCAGCTATGGCATGGACATGGACCTTGTGGCGCCCGGCGAATTGGTACTCAGCACCTACAAGACGGATGTCGGGGAGCAGTACTTCGAGCAGAGCGGAACTTCGATGTCTTCGCCTTTCGTTGCCGGAGCGGCGGCTCTGCTGCTGTCCCTGCATCCCGGCCTTAGCCCCAGCGACGTTCGCGCCCGCCTGCTCACTTCCACCGACGATCGCGGAACCCCGGGCTTTGACATGTATTACGGCCACGGAATCCTGAACACCAGGAAACTGCTGGAAAATACTTCGCCGCCCCTGCTTTACATCACCCAGCCCATCCAGCACACCGGCATCACAGGCAGCGTGGATATCATCGGAACCGTGATGGGCGCCGATTTCTGGCGCTATTCCGTGATGTACACCACCGCGGGCGTGCCCACGATCCTGGATTGGTACGACGTTACCACCCATCAAAACTATCCTTCCTACCGCACCCAACAAGTCACAGATGGAGTGCTGGCCCATTTCCAGATCCCGGAAGCCTTTCCGGAAGGCGAATACACCATCCGGGTCCAGTATGAAAACAGCAAGGGCCAGAAATACAACACCTTCCGGACCATCGTTTACGACCGCACCCCGCCTGTCCTCAGGCCGGAATCGCTGCAGGGTTCGAGCCGCTACAGCGGACAAAACCTGCGCTACTACATCTCGGCGGTGTTCAACGAGCCGGTGCGCACGGAATTGATCATCACCACACCGGACGGCATGCTGGAATACTGCTACGGCACGCAGATGGACAGCCTGCACGTTTGGGCCCTGCCGCCCACCTTGCCTTCCGGCAGCATCGAGATCCAGATCAACGCCACCAACATCAGCAACCTGACCCTGACCACCGACCTCTATCAGGACTTCATGGACATCCAGTACGAGATCGTGAGCAGCTATGGCTACACCTGGCAAAACCTGGGCATGGCCAGAGTTCCCCTGAACCAGACCTACGATTATGACGGCGACGGCTATCAGGAATATGTGGCCATGGACCTTCCCACTTCAGGCTACGGCAGCGTATTCGCCTATCAGCCATCAGCTGTGGGACACGTGGTGACCCACGAATTCGACGACACTTTCTGGCTGCTGGGAGCAGGAAATACCAACAACACGGGGCAGGAACTGCTGCAACTGCGTTCCGACACCGCGGTACTGCTGGAAAGCCAAACCACCAGCAATTATCCCAATCTGCCCATCTGGGAAGCGACATCCATCACCGGCGGCGTTCTGGCCGACTACTCCGGCGATGGCTTCGACGACATCCTGCTGGTGAAAAACCTGCCCGCCGAACGTGTCATCCAGGCTTACAAGCGCACGTCGCAAACCGCGACCACCTTCACCGCCAGGAATACCCTGCAAAACGTCAGCGAAACCAGCCTGAGGAACACCTTCGTTCCCACCATCATTGTAAAGAACTTTGACAATGACAACTATCGTGACATCCTGACCGCAGACACCGACGGCGACATCATGATCTACGAGATCCACAACGACAACCTCTACGAACTTTCCTGGACCCACCGCATGCCGATCGGCAACACCTACAGCCTCGCCAGCGGCGATTTCGACGGCAACGGCACGCAGGACTTCTTCATCGGCGGATATTACCGGGACAACCTGGATTCCAACCTGAACTTCTGGTATTTTGAAGGGTTCAAAAACGTCTCCAACAACAGCTACACCAGCATGGGCTCGATCATGTTCAACCAGGTCACCTCGCAGAACGCGATCCAGGCCATGGACATCGATTACGACGGCAAACACGAGCTGATCCTGGCCATCTCACCTAACCTTTACGTCCTGCGCTACGTCGATGGCGAGTTCAAGCCCGAATTCCACGGCACCAGCTTCCGCACCTATTCCATCCTCACCTACAAGGACCCCAACAACCGCCCCTATTTCCTCACCAACTATTCCCCCGACGCCGATACGGTTTTTGCCGTGGAATGGACCTCCGACGACCCCTACACCGGACCACCCACGCCAATCAACTTCCTGGCCAACCCGCAAAATGGCGAATCCGTAAAACTCAGCTGGATTCCCAACGGTTCCCCCTACTACCGGATCTATCGGCGCGATCCGGAAGGCGTGGTGGAACTTCTGGACAACATCACGGCGAGCCCCTTCCTTGATACCGGACTGACTGAAGGGACGGCTTACGAGTACGCCATCACAGCGTATAACAGCGCTTTCAGCCCGCCGGAAAGCACGCCCACGCTCTGGGTGAATGCTACGCCCTTCCACAAGCCACTTCTTTTAAACGTGGAAATGGTCAGCCCGAACGAATTGCGCCTGATGTTCGACCAGCAGATGGCTTCCGCCATAGTCAACCCCACCCTCTACACTCTCAGCCACGGCATGGAACACCCCACTTCCGTGAACAGCATTGGCAGCCACATGGGCGTGCATCTGCATTTCAGCATGGCTCTGCCCCCCATAGATGAAGTGTTCGTGCTCAATCTGAACAACATCACGAGCGCCAAAGGACTGCCTCTGGAGCAGGAAACGGCTTACTTCACCTATGAAGCCGATACCCAGGCTCCGGGCGTCGAAAGCGTGGTGATCCGCCCGGACAAGAAATCCCTGGATATCGTCTTCAGCGAATCCATCTCCGCCGAACCCAATCCGGAAAGCCTGCAAAACTACGAACTGCACTCCCCCTCCAACGATGCCGCCAATGCCATCGTTTCCGTGGAGCATCTGGACGACCGGGTCCGGGTAAATCTGGCCCATCAGCTCAAACACAGCTCCGCGGCGTATTCCATCGTCGTAAGGAATCTGCGCGACCTCGCCGGCAACGCCATCTCGCTGCAGAACAACCTGGCGCGCTTCGCGCTCAACGACCTCACGGACCTCAAAAAAGTGGTCGCCTATCCCAATCCGGTGAACGCCAAGATCCAGCATTGGTGCAGCTTCATCAATTTCCCGCCGAACAAGAAAGGCCGCCTGAAGATCTTTGACAGCTCCGGCAACCTGGTGCTCAGCACGGGCATCGGACCCTTCAACCACGAGATCAACAAGTCCACCTGGAACTGGGAACTGAAGAACAACGCCGGGCACAAGGTCTCCTCCGGGATCTACTACTACGTGATCGAAATGGACGGGGACCTGACCAGAGGGAAGATAGCCGTCATCAACTGAGCGGTTCTATCTGACCGCATCCGGCTCCCCTTATCATTACGGGGTTATTGCGCGCTCACTGCGGGCTTCACGCGTAATGAGCGCGCAATTACCCCGCAATGATCGCCGGGGGGATGCCAGCTTCCGAATAGAAAAAACCGCCGTCCCGTTGCGATATGCGAAGCGGGACGGCGGTTCTTGCTAATGCTGTAGCAAACCAGGCTTGGGAAGGGCTGGCCTGGCTATGCCGCGCTCAGATGAATTTGGAAGTAATATCCTCCATGCCGGGAAGGATGTAAACCTTGAACTGATCGGAGCGGATGTTGGGGTCGGCTTCCATGTCCACCTGGTTTTTGTAGGCGCTGAAATATTCCTCATGTTCGCGGATATGGGCGTATAATTCCGGATGAACCACTACGCGCAGGCGTTTGTTGCCCACAAAATAGTCCGAGCGGTTGAGCCAGCGGTGGATGCGCATTAGCATGGTATCCTTGGAAACGATGCGTCCGCTGCCGTTGCAAAGCGGGCAGGAATCGGAGAAATTGGCGATCAGCGTGGAACGCATGCGCTTGCGCGTGATCTCCACCAGGCCCAGTTCAGTGAAGCTATACACCTTGTTCTTGGCGCGGTCCCGCCGCAAACCCTTGCGCAGCGTGTCCAGCACTTCCTGCTTGTTCTGCTCGCTGATCATGTCGATGAAATCGATGATGATCACGCCGCTGAGGTCGCGCAGCCTGATCTGGCGCGCAGCTTCGGCAGCTGCTTCGATATTGGTCTTCTTGATCGTCTCCTCATAGTGGGTCTTGCCGGTGAAGCTGCCGGTGTTGATGTCGATGGCCACCAGGGCTTCGGTCTGCTCGATCTTGATGTTGCCGCCACTGGGCAAGTAAATGCGGGAGTGGAAAACCGTTTCGATCTTTTTCTCGATGCCCCAGGCGTCGAAAATGGGCGAATCCTCTTTATAGATCTCCACATTGGGCAGCAGTTCCGGGGAAAAGTCTTCCAGATGCGAAATGATGCGGCGCGCGAAGGCCTTGTCGTCGATCACGAGGCGGTCCACGTTTTCGCCGAAGAGGTCGCGGATGAGGTAGTTTTCCAGGGCGTTTTCCTCGAACACGCAGACCGGTCCCTTGACGTGCTTGATCTGCTTGTCCGTGAGTTTCCAGGTCTTGGCCAGCGCGTTGTATTCGGCGCGCAGTTCCTCTTCGTCGCAGCCTTCGGCTTCGGTGCGGACGATCAGCCCGAAATTGGGGTCCTTGAAGGAATTGAGGATGGTGCGGATGCGGGTGCGTTCGTTCTGGTTGTAGATCTTGCGGGAAATGGCGATCTTGTGTTTGTTGGGAAAGAGCACCAGGTATTTGCCCGGAATCGAGATCTGGCCGGTGAGCCGGGCTCCCTTGGAACCGATCGGCCCCTTGTGGACCTGCACGACGATCTCCTGTCCGGACTTGAGCAAATTGCCGATCTGCGAAGAGTCCTTGGGATTCACGCGGGGCGCTTGTTTGTCGTTCTCAAAAACATCCAGGAAGTCCAGCACGATGTCCGAATAGTGCAAAAAGGCGGTGCGCTCGAGGCCGATCTCGATGAAGGCGGCGCCCATGCCTGGCAGGACGTCCTTGACGAAACCTTTATAGATGTTGCCGACGATGTTCTGCTTGTCCTTGCGCTCCACAAAGAGTTCCACCAGCCGGTTGTCTTCCAGCACTGCGACGCGCTTTTCCAGCGGATGGACGTTGACGATGATCTCGGTGTTGAACTTTTCCTTTTTCTGATGGGCGAGATCCGGCTTGGATGATTTCTTGCGCGTAGCCAAAGCTCAATCCATTTTCAGGGGGCAAAAATAGAGCCAGGTCCGGGTCGGCACCGTCTGCTCCAGGTATTGACGTAACCGCTGCTCCACTGATATTTCGCGGCCGCTTATGAGTTTGGCTGCCATCTGGAACCAGCCGTTGGAGCGGAACATTTCGAAGAAACTGATCTTGCGGGGATATTGCGTGGCGCTGTAGTTGGTGACCTTGGCCAGGCTGGCTGCTTTCTTCACCGCGGCGTCCAGGCCTCCGATCTCGTCGATAAGTTTGGCGGCCTTGGCGTCCGCGGCGCTGAAGACACGCCCTTCAGCGACTGCTTTGATATCTTCCGCGCTGATCTTGCGGGCGTCCATCACCCGCTGTTGGAACTCGGCGTAAACGCCTTCGGAATTGCGTTTGAGGGAGGCCAGCAGCTCTTCGTCGTATTTTTCCAGGATGCTGCCGAAATTGGCGAACTTGCCGTAGCTCAGGGTCTGGCTTTCCAGTCCGAGTTTATTGCCCAGTTCCTCGGCTTCGGGCAGGGCCATGATCACGCCGATCGAACCGGTGATGGTTTGCGGATCGGCAAAGATGTAATCGCCCGCGCAGCTTATGTAGTAGCCTCCGGAAGCGGCCATGCCGCCCATGGAGACCACCAGCGGAACCTTCAGCGCCTGCAGTTTCTGATAGATCATTTCAGATTCCAAAGCGGAACCGCCAGGGCTGTTGACGCGCAATACTACGGCCTTCACGCTGCTGTCGTCGGCGATGTCGTCCAGGATGCCGTCCACTTTGGCCGCGCTGATCACTGCTTCGGAAGCGAAACCCACGCCAGGCGCGATACTGCCGCTCAGGTTCACCACAGCGATCTTGTTGGCGGCGAAAGATGGCTCGGAAGTGTTGGCATAATCGGCGATGGAGACGCATTTGTCGTCCGCGATCTTGTTTTGCGCGGCGAAGGCGTCCCAGGTTCCGGTTTGGTCGATCAGCCCGTATTTCAGGGCTTCCTGGGCGTTGATAAACAGGTCGGGCCGGGTTTCAAAAACGTTGCGAACCAGCGTGGAGTCCAGCTGCCGGTAGTTGCCGATGTCGGACATCACCAGCTCGTACCTGCTCTGTAAAACGCGGCGCAGGTTGGCTTCCGTGCCAGGGCTGAGTGACGTCTGCGTGTAGGGTTCGGCTGCTCCTTTGTATTCGCCGGATTGCATCACGTGCATCTTGATGCCCAGCTTGGCCAGGGCGTCCTTGTAGAAGAGCACGTTGGCGGAAACCCCTTCCAGCAACAGCGCTCCGGACGCTGAGGGATCCATGTTGATCTTGTCCGCCATGGCGCAGAGCAGATAGTCCCTCTGGGCAAGCATTTCGCCGTGGGCTAGCACGGGTTTCTTGTGGGCCTTGAATTCTTTCAAGGCTGCGGCGATCTCGTTCAGGTTGGCGTAGCCGACCACCGCGCCAAACGGTTTGATCACTATGCCCTTAACTTTGGGGTCGGTTCCGGCCTGGCGGATCTTACGGCAGATGTCTTCGGAACTCGGGCTGCCAAAGCCCCAGAAACTGGAGCCGCGGACCTCGTTGTAATCCGGAACTTCGCCCTTTAGATCCAGCACCAGCCAGCTGTCGCTGCCCACGCTGTGGACGTTTGGACCCTTGCCATACCTCATGCCCAGGAAAAACGCCACCACCAGGATGATGAGAAAGACAGAGCATCCCAGTAAAAATGCAGATTTGGTTTTCATGATAACTCCTGTGAAAGTGTATTTACGATCGATTGTTTCGAGGTAAAAATGCTGGCGGAGATGCTGGGATTCGAACCCAGGGTACGCGTTTTGCACATACACACGATTTCCAATCGTGCTCCTTCAGCCAGCTCGGACACATCTCCGCGATTAGGAAAGTTCAATGTTTTAAAACCTCGTATTCTGTCAAATAGAATCAATGCCGGAAGTGCCGGAAGCCTGTGCATGCCATCGCAATTCCGCGTTCGTCACAGGCCTGGATGACCGCGTCGTCACCTTTGGAGCCGCCGGGTTGGATGATGGCGCGCACTCCGTGGCGGTGCAATTCCTCCACGGAGTCTGCAAAGGGGAAAAAGCCGTCGGATGCGCAAACCGCCTGACTGAGTTCGTGCCCGAACTTACCGGCTTTCCAGATGGCCAGATGCGTGGCGTCGAGCCGGCTGGTCTGGCCGGAACCCAAGCCATAAACACGGTCCGGACCGGTGAGCGCGATGGCGTTGGAACGCAGCAGGGAAACCACTTTCCAGGCAAACTGCAAAGCCTGTGTTTCCTGTGCGTCGGGCTGACGTTTAGTGACGATCCGCCAGGTGCTGGCAGGCTCGTCCACCTGGTCCCAAGCCTGGAGCAGAAAGCCGCCCAGCAGCATCTTCAGTTCCCAGGGGTTGGCGTTTTGCAGCAGAGTGGCGGAGTCATACGCGATCAAACGCCGGTTCTTTTTGCGGGCCAGGAAATCCAGCACTCCCGGTTCATACTCCGGCGCGATGACGATCTCGGTAAAGACCTGGTTGATCAATTCCGCCGTGGCCAGGTCCAGAGGGCGGTTGAGGCTCACGATGCCGCCATAGGGAGACTCCGTATCCGCCGCGAAAGCCTTTTGGTACGCCTCGCAGAGCGCTTGGGCGCTGCCGATCCCGCAGGGATTGCAATGCTTCACGATCACCGCGGTAGGCTCCGCGAATAAAGCCAGCGCACGCAGCGAAGCGTCGAGATCCTGCAGGTTGTTGAAGGAAAGTTCCTTGCCATGCAGGACCTGCCAGCCGCTGGGACCATTGGTATAGAATCCGCCGGCTTGATGAGGGTTTTCGCCGTAACGCAGAGGCATGGCAAGCTTCCCCCGCAGGGCAAATCCAGCCGGCAGGGATTCAGTCTTTTCCGCGTCAGCCGGTTCGCCAGCCAGATAGCGCTCGATGCCGGCATCGTAGGAGGAAACGAGGGCGAAGGCCTTGCGTGCCAGCTCACGGCGTTGTTCAAGGGGCAGGTCTTGCTGCTCTTTCAAGGCCTCCAGCACCGGTTCGTAGTCACTTGGATCCGTGAGCACGATCACGCCCCGGTGGTTTTTAGCCGCCGCGCGGATCAAGGCAGGGCCGCCAATATCGATGTTTTCGATGATCTCGGCTTCCGTGGCCCCATCCTTGCGCCGGGTTTGTTCGAAGGGATACAGGTTCACTGCCACCAGGTCGATGCGGTCGATCCCTTTTTCGTCCAGCACCCGCATGTGCTCGGCTTTGTCCCGGTCGCCCAGAATTCCCGCGTGAATGGCCGGATGCAGGGTCCGGACGCGTCCCGACAGGATTTCCGGGAATCCGGTCACTTCGGAAACCTCGATGACATCATGGCAGAATTGCCGCAAAAACCTCGCCGTTCCTGAAGTGGAGAGTATGGTGAAGCCCAGTTTTTCCAGTTCCACGGCCAGGATCTCCACACCAGCCTTGTCGGAAACCGTGATCAGCGCGAATCTCTTCATTCCGGGTCCTCGCCATCCAGCGTTTCGGATAGTTCCTTAAGCTCTTCGCGGGTGATGAACCTCTCCAGCTTCTGGTTGAGTTTCTGGTTGCTATACATTTCCAGGGTGAGGCGCAGCAAGCGTTTGGGCTCCGCGGCGAGGCGCTCCGGGTTTTTGCGGACGTCGATCACGGAAACCAGCACGATCCCGCCCAAAATGATCAGCCAGTTGACGTATATCCAAAGCAGGAAGATCGGCACCGCCGCCAGCACTCCATACACCGCCTGGTAACTCGTCAGTTGGTAGATATAGACGTCAAACACGCTTTTCACCAGCACCCAGGCCATGGTCGTCCAAAACGCGCCCCGGATCAACGAACTCCGCCTTACCTTGATCGACGGCATCAGAGTGTAGAGGAAGACCAGGGCCACAAACTGCATCAGGAACGGGATCAGATAGGTCAGCCAGCGCAACAGCGGCAGGTTCAGCAGGCTGGAAACCAGCGGCAGCGAAGTGCTGGAGAACATCACCACCATGATCAGCACGCCCACGATGATCGTTCCGAAAAACTTGACCAGATGGCTGATCAGGTCCTGTTTGACAGCGTAATCCAGGCTCAGGATGCGGTCGAAGGTGTTGCGGATCAGCCGGAACAGAGAATAGGACGTGGCGATCAGCACAATGAAATTGGCGATGTTGAACCCGGCGCGTTTGGCCAGCATGCCTTCGATCAGGTTGTTCACGGCCAGCGCTGAAGTGGGCATGAAGTTGTTGGCGATGGTCATGTAGATCTTGTCCTGGATATTCAGGAAGGGCAGGTCTGGCACGATCAGCACCAGAAAGAGGATGAAGGGCACGAAGCCCAGGATCGTGGTATAGGTGAGCCCCGCGGCCTCTCTGGGAATCCTTTCGTTCTTGATCTTCAGGAACAGCTCTTTTAGAAAACTCCAGATGTCGCCCAGGATCTTTTTGCGCAGATCCGGTTTGCTGACGTAGCCCCAAAGCCCAGCCAGATCTTGCAGTCCGGCTGTCGCCGAGGTGATGCTCACGCTCCACAGATTCCTGAACAGGCCTTTTTTTGCCTTTTCCGGCATTTATTCCTCCCTCAGCGCTTCCACCGGATTCAATTTGCTGGCCCGCACTGCCGGCATCACGCCAAACAGCAGGCCCACGCCGATCGATACGGCCAGCGCCACCCAGATCATCTGTGCGGAGGCCAGCACCTGCAGCTGTAAATATTTGCCCACACCGCCCAAAATCGCGTAACCCAGGATGATGCCCAAAACGCCGCCCAATGCGGTGATCAGCACCGTCTGCACCAGGAATTGCAGAAAAACGTCGCGCTGCCTGGCTCCGATGGCGATGCGCACCCCGATCTCACGCGTACGTTCCTTTATCGAGGCCAGCATGATGTTCATGATCACGATTCCGCCCACCAAAAGCGAGATCACGGCGATCAGGAAAAAGATGGTGGTGAAGATCCGCGTGCTTTTTCGCATCTGTTCCAGCTGTTCCTGCGCGGATTCCACGGAGAATATCTTCTTGCCCTGCTTGAGATTGAGCACGATGTTCTCCACTTTCTTCCGCAGCGTTTTGGCGTCTTCCGGAGTGTCCGCCTGTAGGTCGAAGCCGTTGATCTTCTGCGTGGGATCGATCTTGCTCAGCAACGTTGAAAGCGGCACAAACGCCCGCTGGTTCATGTATTCCAGCGCGTTGTCGCCAAAACTGCTGGCTCCGCCCTGGTTTTGCAGAAACTTGGCTTCCATCACGCCCACCACAAGCAGCCGCAATCCGCCATAGCTGACGTAAGAACCCAGCGGATCACGCGAGGAAAAGAGTTCCGTGGCCGTGGTGGATGCCAGCACCACGACGTTGTTGTGGTTGTCGATGTCCAGGGAGTTGATGAAGCGTCCGGATTTCACCGGCCAGTCGTCGACCTTCACCATATCCGGGTAAACGCCCAACAGGCTGCACACATAGCCCCGTTCCCCGTTCAGCATTTCGGTTGGCTGCAATTGGGTTTGGGGGTTGAACGCCGCGGCTTCCGGAACCAGAGCCCGGATCTGATTGATCTCCCGCAGTGAAAAACTCGCCACTCCGCCTTTGCTGAAGTCGTAAGACCAGTTTTGCCGGACCTCGATCTTGGTGAGGCCGCCGCGCTGCCCCATCCACTCCAATGTGGATTTGTTCATCCCGTTCACGATCGCCAGCACAACCATGATGCTCATCACACCAAGGATTATGCCAATGATCGTCACCACGCTGCGCACCTTGCGCATCAGGATGTCGGCCAGCCCGACCTGCAGCGATTCAGCCAGCGATATTGCCATTTTCGATCTTTCCGTCCATGATGCGGATGATGCGGTCGGCGCGTCCGGCCACCGCTTTGTCGTGCGTGACGATGATCACGGTGTGGCCGGCCTCGTGCAGTTTGGTGAAGATCTCCAGGATGTCGCCCCCGGCCTGCGAATCCAGGTTGCCCGTGGGTTCGTCGGCCAGCAGGATCGCCGGATCATTCACGATGGCCCTGGCGATCGCCACGCGTTGCCTTTGCCCACCCGAAAGTTCCGCCGGTTTATGCTTGATCCGGTCGCTCAGCCCCACGCTTTCGATGATCTGCCGGGCCTTGAGGTTGCGCTCTTTGAGCCCGATCCCGGCATACATGAGCGGCAGTTCCACGTTTTTCAAAATGTTCAGGTGCGGCAGCAGGTTGAAGGACTGGAACACGAAGCCGATCTTGCGGTTGCGGATCACCGCCAGCTCGTTCTTTTCCATCTGGGCGACTTCCACGCCGTCCAGACTGTATTCACCTTCCGAAGGGCTGTCCAGGCAGCCGATTATGTGCATCAGCGTGCTTTTTCCGCTTCCGGAAGGGCCCATGATCGCCACAAACTCGCCCGCGCTTATCGTGAGGTCAATTCCGTTCAGCGCGCGCACTTTCACCTTGCCCAGGCTGTAATCTTTGACCAGGTTCTTGGTATGGATGATTTCCGTCATATTTTTTCACTCATTTAATCCAGTGTTGGATATCCGGCCTAATTGTCAACAAGAAAAAGCGGCGGAGCCCGGAAGCCCGTCCCACCGGCCTTGAGACCATAGCTGTAAACGTTTGCCCAGTTCAACCTGTAAGTGATCCACACTGCTGGCTGGAACGAGGTTGTTTGCTATTTGCGGCTTTTTTCTGCCGCCCTTCATCCCACCCCAGTTTTCGCCCTGTCAAAGGCTTTCACCTGATACCATATATGTTGCCATTTTACAATGCCTTATTCGCAGCGTTCCCGCCTCTGGCAGTCAATCACTTGTCAATCACTAGTCAATCACTTCTCAATTATTAACGCTTGATTGACTAGTGATAGACAAGTGATTGACTGCAATCCCCGGGAAAGAAGCGGTAGCATTCCGATACACAAAGAAGTGGCGGGATAATCTACGGAAGGAATCAGCCGGCTGCAGATTACCAACACAGCAACCGACGATTTCCTGCAGAATCCCTCTCCAGACTCGATTTCCCTGACCAACTATCCCAACCCGTTCAATCCCTCTACGACCATCTCTTTCCGGTTGCCTTCCGCATCCGAAGTCAGGCTGGATGTTTTCAACATCAGAGGCCAGATGGTGAGGCAATTACTTTCTGGTAGCAAGGGAGCGGGGGACCACAGCGTGCCGTTCGATGGCAGGGACGATGCCGGCCAGCCTTTGGCAAGCGGGATATATCTGGTCAAGATCTCTGCAGACAGACAGAGCGCGACGCATCGCATCATGCTAATGAAGTAAGCCCCTGCCAGCATCAGTCTTGCCCTCAGGACACAGAATGGAAAAAACTGTTGACAGCATGGGGTGCCGGAAAATCCTGACCCCAAAGTTTATT
>CAYSAT010000025.1:0-39890 GCA_964429035.1 uncultured Candidatus Cloacimonadota bacterium
TTCTGCTTAAGTAGCGGGAATAAGCAAATAAAAACCTTGACAAAGACATTCGTAACCGCTGTCTTTGCCCCAGGGCTCAGGAAATGGCAGGAACACCTTGGGGCTTGCGCCTGAGCCCACCAACACCTTGTAAGGAGTTGCACCATGAAAGTTTTCGTCTTCACCCTCGTCGCCCTTTTTGCCGCTAGCGCCCTTTCCGCAGCCAGTTTTACAGTGGACAACAATATCCGCCCTACTGGCCAGTACAACACCTGGATCTCCGCCTACAACGCAGCTGCTGACGGTGATACGATCTACATCTATCCCTCGCCCTACGATTATGGCCCTGCTTACAACCAGCCTGTCAGAAAACGACTGACAGTGATCGGAGGCGGTTTCAACCCCGCCAATCCCGATCTTCTCACTTCCAGGCTCAGTCCGTGGGTGGACCAGACCGGAGGAGCCGGCAGCGTTTTCAGCGGCTTGCATGTTTACGCGGCGGTCACCAGCAGTTATCAAGTCAAATACGTGAATTGCCGCTTCGACAGCTATGTCTCTTTGCAGGCCTCCAATTCCGAACTTAAACACTGTTTGTGCAACGGCGCAGTGTATGTGGGAAACGGATCTGCCGACACCACAGGATTCCTGATCCAGGGCTGCACCCTGACTCATTTCTTTCAGCCTACCACCCGGTCCGACGCCAATTGCACCAACTGCGTGTTCATCGGCAATCTGGCTCATGTCGATACCGGAGGCAACAACAATCTCAGCTGCTATCTCACCAATTGCCTCTTTGTCAACAGCGGCACAGGCAATCAAACGCTGCATAGCGGTTGGGGCAGCTCCGTCGATCTGCACTTTGTGAACTGCATCATGGAGACCATCGCGATCAATGCCGCGTATTACGAATTCCTGCATTGCATCTTCGAAGGCAGTTCCGCCAACATCGGCGGCACAGGCAACCTGCAGAACGTCGACCTTTCGCTAGTGATGGAGGATGTGAACGCCGGGGATTACCATCTGATCACGGGATCCTTGGCCAGCGGAGCGGGTTTTAACGGCGAAGACATCGGCATCTACGGCGGCGCCACGCCCTTCAGCGACCTCTGGTATCTGACCAGGCTGCCCAGCATCACCGAGCTTAGCTGTCCCTCAGTTGTGGACCAGAACGGCAATCTGAACGTCCACATCGAAGCCCAGGCCGGCAACTGAGCCCTGTGTTCAAGCACGGGAAGTGATCATGAGATTACCAACCCTCATCGCGCTTTTGCTCGGTTTGGCCTGTGTGGGAGCGTTGTCCGCATTCACAGTGGCCAATATCGAATACTACTTCGACGCGGACCCAGGACCGGGAAACGGCACGCAACTGCTGGGCAGAAATGCTGTTGAGATCGACGAACTGATCCCTACCGCTTCTCTGTCGCCTGGCATCCATCGCCTCTACACAAGGGCCAAGGACGACACTGGGCTCTGGGGTTTGCCGCAAGGAACCGCCTTCTTGATTCCCTTTTCCGCTCCGGCCTTGGTTGAGCGATCCGTGGCGACGCTCGAATACTACTTCGACGCCGATCCAGGCCCCGGCAACGGAACTCCGCTCTACGAAAGGAATACAGTAGACCTCGACGAACTGGTCGCCACTGCGTCCCTTGTTACCGGCATCCATCGCTTTTATGTGCGCGCCCAGGACGACACTGGGATCTGGGGCTTGCCGCAAAGCACCGCTTTCTTCATTCCCTTTTCGGCTCCGTCATTTGTGGAAAGGTCTGTGGCCGCCATCGAATACTTCTTCGACGCCGATCCAGGACCCGGAAACGGCATCCCCGTCTATGGCAGGAATGCGGTGGAATTGGACGGACTGATAGCCACTTCTGCCCTTTCCAGCGGCATCCACAGGCTCTATGTGCGCTCCCGGGACAACACCGGGATTTGGGGTTTGCCGCAGAGCATGGTCTTTCTGAGACCCTGGGAAGCTGTTCCTGAAGTGGAGATCGTGCGTCTGGAATACTTCATCGACAGCGATCCCGGCTTTGGCAACGGAACGATTGTCGAGGTGACGCCAGGAGCCAGCGTCAGCGTGGATTTGCCCATCACCGTGGGACCGATCGAACACGGGAACCACTGCCTCTATGTCCGCGCGCAAAATTCCGAGGGTGCTTGGGGCTTCCCGGCCTGCTGCCAGTTCTCCGACGGAGTTCCGGCTTTCCTGACCATCAGCATCAACGCTGGAGTCGTAACCCTGGCCTGGCAAGACCTCTACGGCATCGACACCTACCAGGTCTATTCGGCTCCCCTTCCTGAAGGAGCTTGGGCGGAAGAGCCCGGCGGGGTTTTCGGGGAGAGCGATTGGACCGCTCCGGAGAATGGAGTCCACAGGTTCTACCGCGTGACCTCGATCTACGCGGAGTGAGGCAGCATAGGGATCTTTCACCTCAGAGTAAATGGAGCAGAGGTGGCGGGGAAGGCCTGTTCAGATGAGGCACCTTAGGGCGCGACCGCCTTGATATAATAGAATCCACGTGCCGGAATGGGCATATGGGCGGAACCCAGCAAGCGGGAAAACTCACAGACGGTGGTCGTTCCCAGCATGGAGTAGGCTATGTAAGGCTGGTCCGAGTAATAGACGTAATAATAACTCGGCGCCAGAGGCAAACCGCTGGTATCCAGCGTCACCGGATCCCAGGTAACTTTTTCATACACGAGCGAGGTTTGAGTCCAGGGATCAAACACGGAATACCAGGATACATCCAGGTTTTGCGGCGCCAATGGCGTTCCTGGAGGCGCAGCGAGGTCGCTGAGATGGGCGGCGAAGAACCCGCTGCCGGCCACCGAAAAAGCGTCGAAATCGCAGGTCTCGGTGTGGTGTCCCGCCACAGAGAGTTTCCCCGAGGCAGGATGGTAACTGACCGCGTTTGCCTCGTCAGATCCTGATCCTCCGGCTTGGGTCGCCCAAATCCAATTTCCGGAGGAATTGAGTTTGGCCGCGAAGATATCGCCCCAATCAACGTCGGCGACCAGATCAACTGCTCCAAATTGGGCTATACCCTTAAAGTGACCCACCACCACGACTCCGTTGGCATCGGAGCAGATATCGTAGCCATAGTCATATTCCCAGTCACCTGTTCCGACAGCCCAGATCCAGTTGCCGGCGGTATCGATCTTCACCACAAAAACATCGTTATCGCCGCTAAGGTGAGCATAATCTCCAAAATAAGTCGATCCATCATAAGATCCCGTCAGGTAGCAGGCGTCACCCTGGAAACAGATACTTCTCGGCATGCAGGTGCCAAACGCGTTTGAATCGACAGCCCATTGCCAAATTCCGTTGGCGTCGAATTTGGCAACGAAGGTGTCCGTGCCGGTTGCCGTGCTGACCAGCGTGATGCTTCCGAAATGGGCAGTGCCGTGAAAGGCCGCGGCAAGATAGAAGCAGCCGTCTGAACCCGCGCACAGATTCATGTCGTTGCCGCCGCTATTGTCTGTATAGACGGCTGGCGCCGCTCCGAACCAGTTACCGTCCGGGAACAGTTTGGCGATGTATTTGCAGTTATAAGCCATGTATGCCGTCCCGAAATAAGTGCCGGCGGAACACTGCCCAGCCACGATGATATCGCCACCAGAGCCCAAACACAGTGTTTCGGCTCTACCTGTGCCGTTTCCACCCGCTTGGGCAACCCAAATCCAATTGCCGGAACTGCTTAGTTTGGCGACAAAGGAATCAGAATAGTAACCGTTGCTGGATAGCGCGAAAGGCCCGAAATCGGCAGCACCCTGAAAGTACCCGCTGACGTATATGAAACTGCCATCCGAGCTTACCGCGATATCCGTGCCCGAATCCGGATAATACCCTCCGGCTCGGACCGCCCACAGCCAGTTTCCCGCGGGATCGATCTTGGCGATGAAGGTATCGCCGAGGTTCAGATCATAGAGGGTTGTGGTGCTGAAGGTCGCCGCTCCTGTGAAACTCCCGGTCACGTAAGTGCAGCCGGAGACGGGATCCGTGGCTGACGCGCGCACTTCTCCGCTGCCTGGAGCGTTGGCCGCCCAAACCCAATCGTTGCCCCAAGTCCGTGATCTGGCGTAATGAAACCAATAGGGGCCCGCAGAACCGGAAACGCCTGCGATCTTGAGCATGAGATCTTCGTTGGTGGTGGCGGTGTAACGTAAACGGAAGTTGGAGCCCTCGCCGTCGTTGTCATCATAATCGAGCATCCAGTAGCCGCTGGTGTCGTGAATCCAGATCTGGGTATCGGTCGGCCCAGTGGACCAGAACGAATAGGTGTAGCCAACCTGGACCGTGAACGCGCACCAATCCTGGTCGGTGTCGGATTGCAGGTTGCGGGGCTGAGACTGTTCCGCGGCCTGGATGTCCAGGGCGTAGGCTTGCGCGATCGTATCGTCCGGCTCATAGGCATCCGGCAACATGCCCCATCTGTAACTGAGCAAATAGGGGCCTACTTCCGCGGCACTGTTGCTGCCGATCTTGAGCAGATAGTGGCCAGTGTAGCCGGGATCAAACACCAATGAGAAATTGCTCTCCGTGCCTCCGCTTTCTGCAGAAGCCAGCAGGGTTACGCCGTCGTCGGCATAGATCCAGGCGCTGGTATTGGTGAATCCAGTGGTCAGGAAGATGCTCAGTTTGCCCACTTCAGCCTGGAAACCGAACCAATCGGCATCGGATTTCCAATGCAGGGTGTGGGCTTGGGTTTGCGCAGAGGGGGTCAACGCCAGTTCCGTGTATTGGGTGGGCAGGTCATCCGGCTCAAAGGGATCAGCGTTGGTGTAGAGGGCGGCAAACACATAGGAGCCCGCGGCGTAACCGGAAACGAGCAGTTTGTAATACCCGGCGCTTACAGGCTCGAACTGCAGGAAGAAGTTATTGCCGTCCCCGCTGTCGTCATCCGAATCGAGCTGGGTGGTTCCGTTATCCTCGAGCAAACCGATGCCGGTGTTGGTGGAGCCGGTGGACCAGAAGTAATAGGTCCTGCCCGGTTCCGCGTAAAACCTGAACCAATCGAGGTCCGCAGCAGGAGGTGGAGAATCGATCGTGTGGTTCTGGGTGTGCAGGGTGGAATAGATCTGGATGGCTTGGGCGGTGCCTGATGTATCGTCGTTTTCATAGGCATCGGGATCGACCGCCGGATATCTCATAGTGTTGTTTGCCAAATTGGCAGCGGATTGGTCCTTGCCGGTTTGCTGGGCATGAAGCAGAATGCCTGCCAGGGAAAACGCAACAACAAGTGCCAGGCTTACGTATTTCATTTGAACCTCCATACGCTCGCGACTCGGTTGATACAACGCCTGCGAATCCCGCCACACAACGCAGAGGAGCGCCGACAGAACTGCCTGTCTGGCCTTGAGGATTCTTAAAGCATCCGCCACGCAGACAACTATGACGGAAGAAAACCGTTTGCATCTTGTGCACCTGGCGAAAGATGTCAAGAATTATTTTATTTAATCCTGCCTGGATTCATCCCGGCCATGCCTTCTGCATGTTTGGCAACATTATAGGCCATGCATGAAACGTAAGTTCAGCCTTCCAGTCCTGTTCAGCTGTCAACCGGCTCCCGATACCATTGCGCAATGATTGCGCGGTCATTACGGGCGAAGTCCGCAATGACCGCGCAGTGATACCGTAGTGCTAACGGGAGCGCAGAGGAAAAGACTATTCAACACAGAGACACAGAGGCACAGAGGCACTGAGCTAGGAAGAGACGGATAAAGGGGAAACACAGACCGGAACACTGCGTTCACGCGGTCGTTCCACTGCGTTTACGCGGTTTTTTAAGGCTCTCTTTCAAATCGAGTGGGTAAACAAAAAAGGAGCAAGGGACAAACAAAGAGCTTGAGCGCCGGAGGTGCGCACCCACTCGGTTTGAAAGAGAGCCTTTTTTACACAGAGAAAGCAGAATAAAAGCGGAGAACAACAGAGAAAATATGCTTCAAAACAGAGGGACAGAGGAACAGAATTTGGAAGCGTAAAAACCGTGGCCCAGCGCTGCCTTAACCTTTCCACCTTTCCACCTTTCCATTCGTGTAAATTCGTGTAATTCGTGGACAGACCCATCTTTGCTCTCCGCTCTTTGCTCGTAAAAAAACCCCCGCATGAAAACGGGGGTTTGATGCTTATACTCCCGAAACCGGGGTTCAGTTCACTTTGTAGGTTTTGTCACCTTTCTCGAAGAAGGCCACGATCTGTTTGGCGGCGGCGACTCCGGCGTTGATGTTGGCTTCCTCGGTCTGGGCGCCCATTTTCTTGGGGGTGCAGTAATAGCGGTCGGCGTAGGTTTCCAGGAGTTGGGCGTGGCATTCCGGCTCGACGTCGCTCACATAGCGGAACTTCTTCTTTTCGGCGAAGGCCTTGAGCAGCGCTTCCTCGTCGATGACTTCCTTACGCGCGGTATTCACCAGGATGCAGCCGGGTTTCACGAGGCTGAGCAGGTTCCAGTTGATGGATTTCTTGGTTTCGGCTGTGGCGGGAATGTGCAGGGAGATGAAGTCGCCGGTCTTGAAGATGTCCTCAACCGTGGAAAGGGCCGTTACGCCTTCCTTGGTCATGATTTCGGCGCTCAGGTAGGGATCGTAGGCATAGACGTCCATGCCGATGCCCCGGGCCATTTTGGCAAGGTAGCGGGCGACGAAGCCGAAGCCGTAGAGCACCAGTTTCTTGCCGGCGAGTTCGGTGCCGCTCTTGCCGTTGAATTTGCCGCGCGCCATGTAGATCATCATGGCCAGCGCCAGTTCGGCCACGGCGTTGGAGTTTTGGCCGGGGGTGTTCATGGCCACGACGTCGTGCGCTGTGGCGGCCTTGAGGTCGATGTTGTCATATCCGGCTCCGGCACGGACCACGATCTTGAGCAGTTTGGCGGCATTCAGAACGGCCTCGTCCACAATGTCGCTGCGGATGATGAGGGCTTCGGAGTCGGCCACTGCGGCATGGAAATCATTCACGTCCGTGTAGTTTTCCAGCCAGGCATGAGGATAACCGGCGGCGTCCAATTCGGCCTTGATCTTTTGCACAGCTTCGGCGGCAAAAGGTTTCTCGGTGGCGATCAATACTTTGGGCATGGTAGTCTCCTTATGTTTTTGTTGTTTTAGTCAGTTCAAGAAACGATAGAAGCCTGATTACCTGATCGGCACGGTCAGCATGATCCATCTGGCGCAAGGTTCTCATCAGGTCAATCAGGGCAATCATGTCATCAGCGTGCTATCATTTCAGCAGCAGCATGCGCCGCGTGAGTTCCGTATCGCCGTTTTGCAGGCGGTAGAGGTACACTCCGCTGGAAACGGCGTTTCCATTTGTATCGCGTCCGTCCCAGACCACGCTGTGCTGGCCTTTGCCCAGGTTTCCGTCCTGCAGCACGCGCACCAACTGGCCCTTGAGGTTGTAAACGCAGAGTTTGGCAGAGCCGTCTTTGGCGGTCTGATAGGCGATGGTGGTGCTGGGCTTGAAGGGATTGGGGTAGTTCTGCGCCAGTTGCGTTGAAATTGCTGGAACGGCGGGATCGTCGCCGGAAACATAGCCGGTGCCGGCATAACTGCCCTGGCGTTTCAGCGAACCCCTGTATGTGACCCAAGGCATGATGGGTGTTTCCGGGCGGCGCAGATTGAGCATCAGCACTCCGGTGGAGTAACCGCTCACCAGTTTGAGCATGCCGTCGCCGTCGAAATCGCAGAGCGTGGCGGGCGTGCAGCCATTGTAGGAGGTGATGAAGGGAAATCCCGCGAGCGGAGTGCCGTCTTGATTGTAGCCATACACGGAGTTCACGTAGGAACTGAGCAGGATCTCCGGGTAATAGTCGCCGTCCAGATTGGCGATCAGCGGCGGAGTGTTGAAATTGGCGCCCAACTCAACCGGGAAGCCTGGCGCCACATCGCCGTTCTGGTACATCACATAGAGCATTCCGTTCAGCGTGACGAACACCAGTTCCAGGTCGCCGTTGCCGTTCATATCCGCCAACACCGCTCCACCAGCCATGGGCGAAGCGATCGGTTCGTTGAAATGGATGTAGCCCTGCTGGGAAAGCAGCAGCGCGTGGCTGTTCGTGCCCACCAGGATGTCGTTGTTGTCCAGAATCACGGGCGAGCCGGTGATCGGGGCGTCCAGTTGGATGGGGAATCCGGGCGCTTCGCTGCCGTCACCATTGATGATGTGTAGCTTGCCGTCCTGGGTGCCGGCGATGATCTCCAGCAGGCCGTCGGAGTCGAGGTCCGCGGCTGCCAGTTCGGAGTAGAACGCGGCGCCCAGATTGACCGGAAATCCGTTGACCGGCGTGCCGTCGGCATTGACGGCGTGTAGGTTTCCGTTCAGGGAACCGGCTATCACTTTGTCAGTGCCGGAGTTGTCGATGCGGGCGATCACGGGGGTGAAGAGGAAGGGGCTGCCGGCCTGGTAATTCAGGACTTGGGTTCCAGCAGCGGAAGCAGCGGAAAGGCGACCGGTGCGGCTGGCGAAAACGATTTCCGGGCTGCCGTCGCCGGTGATGTCGCCCAAAGCGGAGCTGCGCATGATGTCCATCTGCGGCCCGAAGAAAAAGCCGTCGAAATCCTCGCCCTCACTGTCAATGAAATAGGCCTCGCCGAACACGTCCTGATACAGGATGTCCAGGCTGCCGTCGCCATCCAGGTCATGGACGATGGGCGCGGATTTTGTTCCCACCTGGCAATCCCAGGGAAAGCGGTTGTCGATGAGGGTGATGTTGTAGTTCAGGTCAAACTTCCGGATGCCCGTGCCCAGGTTGGTGCTGGGATGCACGGATTCCAGGGCCAGCTGGAAGCTATAGTTCCCATAGGCTCCAGCGGCAGGCAATTGCAGGCGCAGAAAGAAATCCGCCGGGTTGGTCTGGCCGGGCAGGAGCTGCGCCAGCACCTGGTCGCCGCTCAGGTTTTGCACGCCGGCGGGCAGGTTTTCCAGGCGCACGCTGACGTTGTAAGCCGTAGCCCAGTCCTGATGGTTGCGGATCACGGGGTAGACGCGGATGATCTCGCCGGGGTTAATGCTGCCGTCGTTATCGCCTTCCACGTCACTGATGCTGTAGTCCTCCAAAGTGAGGAGCGGCAAGGCGGGATCGGGGTATTTGATCTCGATGGAGGGATCCCCGAAAAGCACCACTTCATAGTAGCACCAGCGCATCACGTCGTTGCTCAGCGCGGCGTTCAGGTTTTGCAGGCGGGAGTAGCTGAGAGCCTGTCCCAGCCTGGTGTTCAGGGTCTCGTAAAGCCCGATGAAATACTCCCGGTCGTAGAACTGCGAAGCCCCGTTGATGCTGCCCGGCGCGTACCATCCGTAACGGGTGTTCCCGATGAAGGAAAAGAGGCCGCCGGAGGTCGTGACCATGTGTTCCGCGATGGATTCGCCGTCGCCGCTGGTCCTTTGGTCAAAGGCGGCGGGATAGCAGCCCTGGGAATAGAGGAAGCCGTATTCGGTGTTCTGCAGTTGCTCGATGGTGTTGTTCCCCTGGCCCAGCAGGAAGGTTTCGTTGGCATGGCCCATGTGGTTCATCACGTGCGCGCCGTCGTTGATGGCGTGCCAGACGCCTTCCGGGCTGTAGGTGCCGTCGCGCTGGTACATCGTGCGCAGGAAATAGGTTTCGGGGATGTGCAGCGCCACGTCGTCCTTGTAGTCGCCGCCCCAGGTAACGGGGTTCATGTTCAGGTTTTCTCCAAACATCACGGCCATGTTGTTGCTGAAAGTGTCGTAGTCCACGTAGTATTGGATCTTGCGGAGGATGTTGCCGAATTCAGCGGCCGTTTCAGCCGGAAACCTGCCGATGTGCACTTCCGGAAGCATGTCCGTCTGGTCCAGTTGTTCGCCGAAAAGTTCGTCTCCGTCGGCGTTCCAGTTTCCGTCCAGATTGCTGAAATAGAGGTCCACGGGCATGCGGTTGTCCACCGTATCGCCCACCTGGCCGTAACAGCCGCGTTCCGGCACGATCTCGTCGTCACCGCCCAGGATCACGAATTCCAGGGGCGTGGAGCTGGCGGCCCAGGTTTGATAGGCGTCGCTGATGAAGTTGCGCACTTTGGCGGCGTTGTCATCGCCGGGATAAGCGCTGTAGATGTCCGGGGTCAGATACACCGCGGTGCTCACGTTCTGGGCGCTGCGCCACTGGATGTAGCTTTGGAAGAGCGGCGCGCTGGCGGTATTAGTGATGATGATCATCTGTTTGGGTACGCTGAGGTCGATCAGGCGGCTTTGCGGAGTGTGGTCGCGCCAGGCAGGGGCGGCGGCGTAGGTGGCCGCGGTTTCCGGATTCAGCACCAGAGCGCGGATGTCAGAGTCGGAACGGGCTGGCGCGTAGAAATTGGCGGAAGTCCTCGCCACATCGGCGTTCCGCACGGTCTCGACCTGGATCTCAACGCTTGTGCTGGCCAGGATTTCCCGGCGCAAAGGATTATATTTCCAGGGATAGAGGTTGAGCACGGCGATCTGGTAGCCGCGCATGGTCTGGATGCCCAGATAGTCGAAATCATTGGCGGGATAAGGCGCGTCAACGTTCCAGATCCCGGGATCTGGCTGGGTGGTGTCCGGAGCCGGAAGCGAAATCCGCTGCTGCGCCCGCACGTAGTCCAGGCTCACGCCGCGCTGGGTTTCCGGCGCGGAACAGGCCACGCTCACGCTCTGCACGGTTTCGCCGAAGGGCAGCAGCACGCGCACCGGTAGGTAATTGAGGGCTGGAACTCCAGGTTCCAGCAGAGGCGCGGTTTCCGTTCCGCGGTTCGAGCCGGTGAAGGCGCTGGCCGGCACATTGACGTTTAGGGTGAGCCCGGAGGCTACTCCACAAAGGGCGATAAGGCCCATGAATACAAGCATTTTACGCATATTGTTCATCCTTGGGATGCATTTTTCTTAAAGTTTTTGTCATTATTATCATTATATGGGAACCGGCAAGATACGTCAAGCAATTTCTGTGCCCCGGCGTGAAGACATCCTGGAGGCTGGCCTGCCAGTTCCATCCGATTCACTGCCGCGCCTCCCGCGTTTTTCGCGGGTGGGCCGATAGAGGTTCGCGGGTGGGGCCCTGCTAGACTCCAGGCTGGGTTAATGCAGTTTCCATGGGACATTGGGGCGTGTTTTATCCCAGACTTGATCCTGAATCCCTATTCTTGCTTCTATAATCTAATACTATCTTTCCAGACCCGTAGAATTGATCAGAAATCCTTCTTTCGAATGAAATCTATGGACAGTTTAACAATGACTCAACCGAAAAGGACTTACTTCTTAACGAAGAACTTGACAGGGATAGCAAAGAAAAAAACTATGCGTTTTGTTGTTTGCATGAGTCTGAGTGTAACCTAAGAAGTCGGCACTTACTTTTCATGTATCAAGCAATACTTAGATCAGTGATTTCCATCGACTTTGGGGTCAGAACACAAGCGAGGTTAGAGAGAGTATGGCAGATGTATTGATTGATTATCATCTTTACCATTTTTACAACTGGGAGGGCTGCAAAATCAATCGGCTCTTGAGTTCGCAAGAAAGACAGTTGATCAGCCTTTTCCTCAGCAAATCTGATGTAATCAACAAAGAAAGACTTGCCATCCAACTTCTGAACGTCACATTTGAACATTTACAATGCTCTGAATTGATGAAACGTATAGCCCAGGATTATCTGTTCGCATTTCTGGACTTTGAGCGTAGTAATGTCCATCAGTCCCATAACTACCGCAGTCATATGACACACACTGCTTATGTGTATTTGTTGGGTTTCTACCTGGAAGAATTATACGAAAAGCCATATACCTGCCTGAACATGACATATTTCGATTTCTTCAGGGCATCTGGCAATTTGAGTACGTATCTCTACAATACAAACTTCGAAATGGTGAAATTCCGGCGTAGGTGGGCATACACGGCTTTCTTCCATGACATTCACTATCTCACTGAGGAAAATTTCAGAAGTTTGTCGGTAAAAGCTAGATCTGAATTGGGTGTGGAAGATATGTACACGCTAGACATCCGGGAACCATATGACCTGCTGTTTGTTCCCTCGATGGCAGAAATTCGAAGATTCTTTAGACTGGAAGCCAAATCTGGGCTAAGTTTCAGTGATGATGCCCTCATGATACTGGCTGAAAGGCTAGCATTCAGATATGGAAACCATCAGGCATCCACATTATACAATTCGCTGCGCTTGCAGATAAGCGACAACCAAAAAGCAAGCCGGTGGGAACATGGATTGATGGGGGCGGTTTACAGCTTGCGCAAGTATTTTTCCAGCCTGGGAGAGTATCTGCAAACAGAAAATAGGTCAACGAGTATGAGCGAATTGAGTTTGCAACGGCACACACTATACAATGAGTGTTTGGATTTCACTGACGGTATTGCTGCGAGTGCTTTTCACAACATTCGTTACTGGAAGAGCGGGGTTTTCGGGGCTAAGACCAAGATCAAACACAGCAAACTGCCATTGTTGTATACGCTGATACTGGCTGATGAGATGCAGGTCTGGAACCGGAGTTTGGCTGTAAAGCGGCAAAGAATGGAAAGAACCGATAATCCGGGTATCGGCCGCAATAAACTCAGGGATATGATATTTGGCATTTGGGACGGCATGATCAGGGAATTTTCCCTGCAAGGAGTAAAGAATGACTCCTATGTCCTCCCCTTTTTTACCGAGAGAGGCAAAGATAAAGATGAGAGCATCAGACATTATGAAGTCATCTCAGAGGCAGACAATCAACCAGTGATTTTAAGACAATACAATCCTGATTGTCCATATTCCAACTCAATGAGAGTATCATTCAGAGGGCTTGCGGAGGAAAGTTGGGATCAGATTGAGTTGTTAAAGATTGTGAAACCTGACGGCTACAACATTAGGAAAGATTGGATACTGCTAACTGAGTTTTGGCAAGAATATATGAGGGATCGCCCCACCCTTACCGAGTTTTTTGTGTTCTTTCAAAGGGCGGAAGCAGTTTTTCACAGAATCGTTGTAGCAACAAGCGAACATAAATACTACCTATTATACAGATCTCAGCAAGAATTGCTGAGTCTCTACTACTTGAATCCTCTTGCGAGATTGAGCCAGATTTCTCAGTGCATTCTTCCCTGGATTCCCTACGACCACAACAGAATAAAATTGACCGACCCGGGAATGAACCCCGATGCACTGCCAACAAACACAGAAGGTGCAATGAACATATCTTTCTCAAGCGCTCATGATTTATTTTCAGCAGTTAGTGAAGTCTTGGATGTCGATGATGTGGCAAAAGTGATCCTGAAACAATTTCAAGAAACCCCAAATTCACAAATCAGCGAGGCGATGATCAGTGCGGCAAGATACATGCTGGATCTCGTAAATAAGCTCGCATACAATAGGATATTTGTTTGAACAAAGGAGACAGATATGAGCGAAATATACCTGGTCTATGACCACAACTCGGTGGCATATCTCAAAGCACTGCGCCAGGCTTTTCTGGAGTTGTACAATGCTGCAAATCAGAGTAACATGGTCCCGAAGAAGTCATTTACCCTGAAGGAATGGCATAAGAGACAGTTCCCCATGGTTTCAACCAATGAACTCATTGAAAAAATCAATAAATCGCCCGGTTGGGGAATAGATAAAGAAGTGTGTGTAATTGAAGTCAATGATAATAAAAGCGAAATCGTGCGTCTGAAGGTAAATCAGAACATCGTCAACGCGGTATTGAATCTGTGCCTTCGTGGCCATGGGCGTTTTTACTTTACCTGGATAAGTGAAGAAAAAAATTACAGAAAGTGTGATCTACAGAGCGGCCAAAACGAAGATGTGTTTTATCAGATTCTGGATTTCGCCGCGATCCCAGCCCTGTTTGAGATCGCCTATTTTGGATACGATACTGGCATCGATGGACTGAACGAACTGCTGAAGGGAGGTTTGCTGTTGCCTCCGGACGGACCGGCATACTTGGTCGTGGGTGGAGAATCGGGAGTGGGAAAGACCAATTTCACACTCAAACTCATCCTGTCCATCTACCAGAAGGAAAGCAATGGCTTTCACAAGAGTTTTAGTTGCCCCATGCGTAATCGCGCCATACAGGATTCAATATCAGCTTGTGATGATGACAAAAAAACGACTGACCGGGGCTTCAAAATCACTTCCCTAAACCCTGATAATCACATTGAAATAGAATACATGTTGATAGAACAGCAACCCAGAAACCTGCAGAGGGTCATCAACAAACTTAACATGCTGCAAGAGCCTGATGCAATTGAAATCAAGCAGAACAATCAGGATCAAAACAGGTATTCTGTGGTAGCAAAAGGAACAAAGCAAACAATGCCCGGGATCACGTTCCATGCCTATCCCATGTATTCTTCTTCGGACATGATATCCTTGATTCAAGATTGTGAAAAAGAGCATACCGGCAAAGGTGGTAAACGCAAGATCTATGTAATTGACTCCATCAATGCCTTATTGGACGCCAATATCGACGAACAGGACTGGAGGCAGGTTTTTCAAGCGGTGAAGGCGGTGACCCGGAACAGCAATTCCATAGTTATTTTTATCCATGAAAAAAGCGATAAAACCAACACTTCGATCATTGAGTTCCTGGCTGATCAGGTTATCCATATTTACAGGGAGATCCAGGAAGGAGAAGTATGGCGCTCCCTTGAGGTGGCGGAAAGCAGGTTTCAACCCTTGCATACTGGCAGGCATCCGTTTTTCATCAACCAGCATAATGATGAGGCCTTCAGTGTGTATCCCCTAACCTCAGCTGTGGCCTCCATCATCCCCCTGCAACTTGCAGAAGTCAAACCTGATAATGACAACAAGGAATATGGAATCAAGATTGAAGGTATTCTCAACTACTACGAATATTGCCACAACAAAAAGTATGACATGGAGCCTTTCTTCTTTAAGAATACAGTAACCTTGCTGGATGGAGACAGGGGTTGCCATAAGACCGCATTTGCCTACCGATTTGCCGAAAGTGCTTTCCGGGATGAGGTTTGGGCATCGATACCACCAAACAAACAATGTGAAATTCAGGAAACCAACTACAAGGTCAACCCTCCCAATACGATTATCAAGGAAATAGGAGCCGACGTCAATAACCATACTGAGCCTTTGACAAAATGCATCGGCATGATTGTACATATTGGAGAAACATATGGCGAAAGTTCGGGGCAAGACATTGTTTGGGATACTTTTTTTGGCAAGGTCATCTTCCCCAACTGCAAAAAAAATCTTGCCCAGAAAGAGGAATATTCTAATACCCTGATGGGCCAGATATCCAGCATCATATGCTTCTTTGAGTTGTTGGATTACTCGGAAGAAGTATACTTCTCGATAATATGGTCTATGTGCCGGGCGGTTAAAACCTTCAATGTTACCGATGAGATACCACAATCCTATGAAGAGTTTATAAAAAGGGCTCAGATCACAAAGGTTGGCGAGGTAGCTGATAGCAAAACCAACAATTCCACCAAATCCTGTCTTTTCAATCCCACATTCAAGCTTTACAACGACACCAGTTACTTGCACAAAAACAAGCCGATCTGGCTGGAAGAGGTGAAAGAATTCCTCGGTTGCAATTCAAGAAAGGATGAAAAAATATGGGTGGATCACACTCAAGAACAGACGGATGAAATCTGGTGTAAGTATTATAAGCAACGCAATTACACAGACTCTGATGATTCGATTGTTTTTTACACACCGGTCAGGATAGCCAGGATTGCCATGGATAACTGCGAAAATCTGGTAAATCTGTTCCCTGGCATCAAGGCCAAGAACTTACTTTCCATTGTGTCTCACTTCTGCTCGACCAGTAACATCAGTTTAATGGTAGTCAATACGATTGATTATGGCGACAACAATGAGATAACAGAGATTTGCCAGGCCATCGCCGATAATGTGATCCAATTCAGGAAGGTAAACTTGCTGGGCAACTGGTACCCCACAATGCGGATATCCAGAAGCATAAAAAGCCTGCACAATGAGGCTATGTTTCATATATACAAAAGAAAAGACGGCCTCCTGGAACTCCTGGATAGCTTTTCTTTGATTAAAAACTTCGACGGCTGCAATCACGAGTTGCTGCCTATCAGGATATTTGCACCCCAGAATTCCAAGGAATTTAACGACTACATTGACGACCTGGATCTAGAACTGAACCGCCGTAAGGTGATAGACGCGTATCAAACGCATTGTGGTATTGGGCATATAAGTAAAGGCAAGGGTGCTGTCACGCTAACCACCAATGACAACACCAAAGGCTCAATAACTTTGAACTTCGAATCCATAAGTTGCTTGGGGGACCACAGCGATAATGCGGTCAATCAATGGCACAATTATCTCAAGGAGATGATCAGCGCGAGTTTATCGCATATGGAAGTCAACATAGTAAGCAAGTCCTACAGCATCTCCGACGTCTCAATTGTCTTGGATAACGAATCAATCAAAGACGCCGTTACCCTGATGGTCATACCCGGGCATCTCTTGCACAGGTATATGAACAATCTGCTCGTGATCTCCGATTATATAAACTTCTATGATAAGCCAGCCTATAATTACGAAGGCAAATTCAAGGTAGGTGAGGTCTGGGTTGATCAAAAATCAAGACCAACGCTATTGAAGTTTGATCATAAAAAAGGAAAATCTGAAGATAAGGCTGTTTTTGGGAAAAGCTACCACTTCATGCATGAGAGCAAGACAAAGATTAAGTCGGACTCCGGCGAGAACTACGTAGTACCAGACCAGCTTTTCAATCCAGCCTTGGAAAGATATCCGTTAGGCAGTAAGGAAAAACACTATTCGCACGGGTACGCAATTAGGATGAAAGATGTTCCGGATAAAGCAGGCAAAGACATACTAAAGATTAACGGTCTCGAATATTCAGGTAGAGTCGATGTCAAAGCGTATCCTTTTTACATCGACCCCAGGATAGACCTGATAATTAGTAGTGCCAAAAATGGCGGAGAATTGACAGATAGCAAAGCCGATACACTTTGGAACAATCATACGGCTGAGGACTACTTTGTTTCATATATCGAGCAGTTGATGGTTGAACCACCTGTTACAGATGAGTTGATTTTTTTGAATAGGTCGAAAGATCTGGTTAAACATCTGAAAGATCTTGTCTGCACAAGAAAATTGCCCAAGGAATATAAGGACAATCCATTGATTATTCGCGATTGGTATTCTGCGCATCAGGAGATGATAAACACCATTCTTAGAACCGATCCAGATTTCTTCAGTAAATTACGTGTTGCCTATCGGGTTCCCCTGCCCATGATCTATCAAACCTGGTATCTGGGGGTACCCCAAACAAGCCCGCGAAAAGACCTGGCCTGCGAGATCATGGTCAAGATGACAGAACCGCATGACATGGAAACGCTAAAGATTCTGGGGATAGGGCTTCCGGTCAATGAAGGTTCATATCACAAGTTTGAGAAGAAGTACTTTCCAGAATTAGAGTATCAAAAAGTTAAATCTGCGCTCGCAAGCAATGCGATACCTATTTCTTATATGCTCTGCTATTATAAGTTGATCACTCCTATCGGCGGTGCTGTAAGGAATATCGCGCAATCTGATTACAAGAGACAGAAAGACAGACTTAATGCAAACGCTGCAGATGTAAAAGCACTATTAAAATCTAAGATCAAGCGTGATATAGCCTGTAATAATTGTCTTCTAAAATCTCGGTGTCCCATAAAAAATTTGTTGGAGCCTAACAAGTGAAAACAGGATTAATACTGCCTAATCCTGATCATATGATCGTGAGGCGAAGCCGCTGTTAACATCTATATGTTACCAAACGCTTAGCAAGGAGAGCCCTAAAAAAGCAATCTGCTTATTGGAAGGCTTGAAGTTAAGGAGTTGGTGGACTAACTATGGATCAATGACAAACTTGAGCCTAGATGCCAGGATATGTGAGCCGTGTTAATGGACATAATTGTTGACTCAAGGTAACGGCATGAGGTCGTATTTCGTGCTCTAGGATCAAGGATTCCTCTGTATATGGTTTTTTGACGATATGCAGTTGACAGCTTGGAATATATCGGATAGGCGTGACTCCGTGTGTAGTGTGAGGAAATCAATCAAGATGAATAGATGGGATTTCATAAGACCAAGCCCGGGATGAAATGCTATTACACTTCTGGCGGAAGTTCGGCTGAATACTTCCCCAAAAGAATGTCTTGACCAGAAGCGCCGGAATAAATAACTGGAGGCGGGAGACGTGAAACGCAGCTGTTTTCACAACAGGCGTGGGAAGGGTCAGGCCCAGCAGAAATCTGAAGTTCGAAGGAAGTACAATGGAGAACATCCGCATCGGCATCGTGGGAAACATCGGGGTGGGCAAATCCACCTTCATCGAAGCGGCAAGTTCCGCGCCCCTGAACAAGGTCCTCACCTCCGTGTATCCCAAGCCCAATGGCAGCGAAGGGGTGTACGCCTTTCCGGAAAAATTCAATCCCATCGTGCTGGATTCGTTTTACAAAGATCCCGTGGCCAACGCGTTCATGGCGCAGATCGAGTTCTTCAACGGCCGGCTGGACCGCCAGAAACTGATCCAGACTTGCCGGGGGATCGTGCTGGAAGACCGGACTCTGGCAGAGGATTACCACATCTTCGGCAAAGCCCAGCGCATCCTGCAAAACATGACCGAGCCTGAATTCATCGCCTATCAGCGCACCTACCGGCTGATGACGGAACAGATCAAGGAGCCCGACCTGCTGGTGTATTTCAAGGCGGACGTCCCCATCCTGATGGAAAGGATCCGGGAGCGAGGCCGCGCCAGCGAACTGGCGATTTCGGCGGAATACCTCGAGTTACTCAACAACCTCTATGAGGACTTCATCGCCAATCACGTCCACTGCCCGGTTTTGGTGATAAACGCGGAAAGAGCGGTGGAAAAGATGGAGTGGCTGCGGCGCACCGTCAACATCATCGCGGAGCAGGTTAAAACCCTGGAGCTGCGCGTTTCCAGCCCGGGTATCAGCCAGTGGGTCACACTGCCTCAAACCGAAGCCACGCTCAAGGCGATCGACGTCGAGCGCCAATTGGAAACCTACCTGGCGGAGCACCCGAAATTGATCACCATTGCCGGCAACGTGGGATTGGGGAAATCGACCCTGGCGGCCATCATGGGACGCAGTTTGAAGATCAACACGCTCTATGAAAGGCCGGAGGAGAACCCGCTATTGGAGAAGTTTCTGGGCGACAAGAAAACCTGGTGCTATGAACTGCAATTGCATTTTCTGGAGATGCGGGCGCAGCAGCGGCGCTTGGGAAAAAGCGGAACCGGCAGCTACGTGAAGGACCGTTCCCTGCCCGAGGATTTACTGGTTTTCTGCAATCAGTTCCATGCCGACGGCTTGCTCACCGACGACGAACTGGACAACCTCGGCACCCAATTCCAAACCGTAAACCGGCAGTTGCCTTCCTCCGACCTGATCATCCTCTTGCAGGGCAGCCCGTCACTGGCTTGGGAACGCATTCAGCAACGCGGACGCGAAATGGAAATGGAAGGCGGCTGGAATGCCACGGAAATCAACAACCTGAACCACTGGTATAAAGACTACGGGGCGAACGTCGCCAAGCTCGGCTTCCACAATGGCCCCGTCCTGGAAATCGATGTGGAAAAACTCGACCTCACCAACCGCATCCACGTAGGCTATATCTTCGAAAGAGTGCTGGAAGTATTGCAGAATCAGGACTAGAGACGAGAGCCAGGGGGTGGCATCGTTCCCAGATAGTGGAGAAACAAAGGGTTATGTTTTAAACCAGAGGCACAGAGATAAGGGTAGAAAGGGCTTTCGGGTCAAGGTCCGATCCCTGTGATCCGAAAACCCCAGCGCATGATCTGTTACAACTGTGAGATATGTGTGAGGGCTCAAAACAATCCGCGAAATCTGCTGTTTTTCAGCGTTATCTGCGGGAAGTGCTCTTTTTTTGAAGGCGGATTCAACCAGCAGAATTGACCGGCTGCAGGCATTCCTGTGTGTTGTTCCCCACCTTGTTCACGAATTTGCTCACGGGATACATGGCAATGGCCTCGTCAGCAGAGGGTTTGAGCAGGGGCAGGAAGTCCAGGGCGTCGGTTTTATCATGCTCCAGCCAGGCCAGGCGCTCATCGCCGAAAAGCAGGACGGGTATGCGATGATGCAGGGCCTGCATGGCGTGGTTGGCATCCGTGGTGATGATGGCCAGGGAGGGGATGAAGGAGCCGTTGGGATCCGTCCAGGCGTCGTAGATGCCCGCCAGATACAGCAGATCGCCGTCAGATGAGTGGATAAAAAAGGGCTGTTTGTCGCTTTGGCGCCATTCGTAGAATCCGGTGGCGGGGATCAGGCATCTGCGGCGCTGCAAACCGCTGCGGAAAGAGGGTTTTTCCGTGATGGTCTCCGCGCGGACGTTGATCAGCGAGTAGGCGGGGATCTCCTTGCTCCAGGAAGGGATCAAGCCCCAGCGGAACGCTCCCAGATAGCGTCCGGCAGTTTGGCTCAGCGCCGCGGATACGGTCTGCGTGGGCGCTGCGTTGAAATTCAATTCGATCTGGCCGGTTGACTGGGTAAGGCGCAGTTCTTTCTCCAGTTTTTGCAGTTGGTCGTATTTAACTACCTGGGCAAATCTTCCGCACATGATAACTCCTTGTTGTTGACAGAATGAGCGCGCCGCCACATGCGGCAACATATTTGTCCGGTAGTTTCGCGTGCCAAAGCGACAACATAGAATTAACGTCGCTTTGGCAAGCGACGCCACATAAGGATGCAACCATGCCCAAATTCGAGATCGACGCAGTGATGCGGGAACTGGGGAAGTATTTCCGCAGCGTGAAAACCCCGATCGTGGACCTGATCCAGGCCCAGACCAAAGACCCCTTCAAAGTGCTCGTGGCCACGATCCTGAGCGCGCGCACCAAGGACGAAACCACATCCCGGGCGGTGACCGAACTCTTCAAAGTGGTGCACACCGCGGACGACTTCGACGCACTCAGCGCCGCCAAACTGGACTCCATCATCCGCCAGGTGGGCTTCCACAACGAAAAGACCAAGCACTTGAAACAACTGCCCCAAGTGCTGAACGAACGCTTCGGCGGCAAAGTCCCCTCCGAGATCGACGAACTGCTGGAATTGCCCGGAGTGGGACGCAAAACCGCCAATCTGGTACGTTCCGTGGCCTTCGGACTGCCTGCCATTTGCGTGGACGTCCATGTGCACCGGATCAGCAACCGCTGGGGCTACATCCGCACCACAAGCCCGCTGGAAAGCGAAATGGCGCTGCGGGGCATCCTGCCCGAAAAGCACTGGATCAATTACAACTCCTACATCGTGGCCTTCGGCCAGACCCTGTGCACGCCGCGCAAACCCAGATGCCAGGATTGCCCGATCCAGCGGTATTGCCAGAGGGTGGGAGTCTGAAATGAAGGGTAAAAGGGCAAAAGGGCTAAAGGGGCTGGCGCTTTGAGGTAAACTGGTCTTAGGTATCTGAATCTGAGTAATCTGCGGTACTTTTTTCGCGAAACAGATATTCAGAGGCAGGAAACAGAGCCTGTAGTATTGGCGATTAACAAAACGCTGCTCATGGCGGCGGAACGGTATCCGCCGGCTTCATACTGTCGCTGTGGCAAGCGACACTACCTACCCGCTCACCTGCTAACCCTCCACACTCCTCGCGCCCCAAATATTCCCTTGACTGGAAAATCGGCAGCGTAAGAGTAGCCAAAACTTCTCTGGAGGTTCCTTATGGAACAACAACCGTATTCTCAGTATTCGCAGTATTCACGTCCCTTGCCCCCGGAACCATCCGCGCCTGTGATGACCGTGGGCAAATGGCTGGTGACCTACCTGCTGCTGATGATCCCGATCGCGAACATCATCCTGATGATCGTCTGGGCGGTAAGCGACAACGAAAATCCCAACCGCAAGAACTGGGCGATCGCCATGCTGATCCTATGGGCGGCTTCGCTGGTTCTGGTGGCCTTCATGTGGGGCGCCATCATGGCTGCCATGGGAGGCGTGGTCAACAACTTCAGTTAGGCGGCAGCACGGAGCGCAGCGGTTAGTTACAGAGCGTCAGTCCAGTTCTGACCAGGCCGACTGGATGTCGTCGAGGTCAAAACCCCTGCGATAGAGGAAAGTGAAGGCTTTTTCCCGGAGTTTGGGACGCGGCAGATCCCGGTGCGCCACGCAGAATTTCCGCAGCAGTTCCGTGATGTTTTCCGAGGCCAGAGCGCGGGGATACAGTTCCTCCAGCAAGGGCTGCCACACGGATGCCCGGATCCGCTGTTCGCGCAGTTTGACAATGATGGCGCGCTTGCTGGCACGGCGCGCGATCCAGGAATTGATGAGCAATTCTGCGAAACGGGCATTGTCCAGATAATCCAATTCCTTGCAGCGGTCGATGGCGTTCTGGCTTACGGAAGCGTCGAACTGCTTCCGGTGCAGCATGCTGCGGCATTGCCACTCGCTGTGTTCAGCCGCGGCCAGATACTCCAGCAGCAGGTTGAAGGCGTGTTCCCGCAATTGCTGCAGCAGGGCTTCGGCCTGCTCTGCCGCGATTTCGCCCTCAAAGCCTGCAGGAAGTGACTGCGGCAGCATCCTCAGCGGTAAAGTGCCGCGGATGCTGCCGTCCAGTTCGATGCTGACGGAGAATTTAGTCTTGGGGCTGATCCTCAGCGTCATCTTTTCTATCGCTGTTGAAGAGTTCATCGGGAATGGCTTTCTCGCGCACCTTGCCCTCGATCTCCTCCAGCAGCTTGGGGTTTTCTTTCAGGTACTGCTTGGTCTTTTCGGAACCCTGGCCCAGCTTGATCTCGCCGTAGGAAAGCCAGGAGCCGCTTTTCTTGATGATGTTCATGTCAATCGCCATGTCCAGGATGATATCCAGGTTGGAGATGCCTTCGCCGAAGATGATGGGGAAGATCACGGTGCGGAAAGGCGGCGCGAGCTTGTTTTTCACGATCTTGACGCGCGTTTTGGCGCCGATGACGTCGCTATCCGTGCCGCCTAGTTTGATGCCGCCGGCAAAGCGCACTTCGAGGCGCACCGAGGAATAAAACTTGAGGGCGACTCCGCCGGTGGTCGTTTCGGGGTTCATATAGGCCGTTACGCCGATCTTCATGCGGGTCTGGTTGATGAACACCACGGCGGTGTTGGATTTGGCAACGATGGCGGTCAATTTGCGCAGGGCCTGGCTCATCAGGCGGGCTTGCAAGCCCACGTGGCTGTCGCCCATGTCGCCTTCGATCTCCGCTTTGGGCACCAGCGCCGCCACCGAATCCACGATCACCAGGTCCACAGCGGAACTGCGCACCAGGGTCTCGCACACTTCCAGGGCCTGTTCGCCGCCGTCAGGTTGGGAAAGCAGCAGTTCCTCGATCCGCACGCCCAGTTTCTTGGCGTAGGCGGTGTCCAGCGCGTGCTCCGCGTCGATGAAGGCCACGATGCCGTCCATTTTTTGCGCTTCCGCGGCGATGTGCAAGGCCAGGGTGGTTTTGCCGCTGGCTTCGGCTCCATAGATCTCGGTGACCCTGCCGCGCGGTATTCCGCCAATGCCCAGGGCCAGATCCAGGTTGAACGCTCCGGTGGGAATCGCGTCCACTTTCACCTGCGGACTGTCTCCCAGGCGCATCAAGGTACCCACGCCATACTTCTTTTCCAGCTGCGAAATCGCGGTTTTCAGGGCGACTTCTTTGTTCTTATCTTGCATTGTTCCGTCCTTTATGTCAGTTTGTATTGTCGTAAAACGTGATAGACCGGCCCTTCTGGTTTGAGCACGCTGCGGTAAAGCGTGAGCGTGTCAAAGGCCTGAAAACTGTTGTCCAGCCCGCTAGCCAGGATTTCGCGCTCCAGCATGACGGGCAGCGCGCGCTTGATCCGCCCCAGCGTGATGTGCAGTTTCAGCGGCTTGGCGTCCGGCGTGAAACCCTCGCGGCGCAAGGCTCCCAGCAGTTCCTTGTGCAGGGCGGAGAGCTGCGCGTCCTGCTGCGCCACAGACGCCCAAACCAAGCGGGGTGAGCGCGGCGGAAAGATTTCCAGACCCCGCAAAGCCAGTTGGAAGGGCTGGCAGCCTGCCGCACACGAATCGATCATATCCTCCATTTCAGGAATGCGGACGCTGTCCACATCGCCCAAAAAGAGCAGCGTGAGATGCAGGTTGCGTTCCTCCACCCATTTCACCCCGGGCTGCGTTTTCAGCAGGCGCAAACGTTCCGCCAGGCAGGATTGCGCGGCGGATGGAGCTTCCAGGGCGATGAAGCAGCGAAAGTTCATTCAGCGTTTGTAGCCGATGTCCCGCAGGAATTTCTTGCGATGGGCGATGTCGGTATCCAATTCAATTTCCTGGGGCGGCGAACCATCGATCACCCCCAGAATGCCGCTGCCCTGCTCGGTTTGGGCCAGGACCACCTGCACCGGATTGGCGGTCGCGCAGAACACCTGCGCCACTTCCCGGCAGTCCTTGACGGCGTTCAAAACGTTGATGGGAAAGGCGTCGCGCAGCACGATCAGAAATGTGTGCCCGGCTGCCAGACGCAACAGGTTGGTCACCGCGCAGTCGACCAGTTCCATGTCCGTGCCGTCCTTGCGGATCAGGCAAGGTCCGGACGCCTCGCTGAAAGCCAGGCCGAATCTGATGCCCGGCACGCTGTTGACCAGCACCTCGTAGAGGTCTTCCACGCTTTTTATGAAGTGGCTCTGACCCAGGATGATATTGGCGTCGGAGGGGAATTGAAGCTGCTCAAGCCGGAGTTCCATACTGCTAACCTCTCATTTGATTATCCCGGCACTTTCTTGGAGGCAAGGGCGCTTGTCAAGCAAAAGTTTTGGCTCAAGTTCATTTATGGTGGGTTGAGATTTTGATCATATCAGTCCGGATAGTCCGCCTGGATAAGCCCCTTGGGGGCGAAAAAACTTAGCCCACAGTGGAGCGACCGGGGTCCTCGCAAAGGAGCGCAGCGAGTTTGTGGGGTGGGAAGCGGAACTGTGGGAATATGTGGCCTAATTAACCGAACGAAGCCCCTTGTGGGCGACACAAGATGGTCAATGTATCGCCCCCGTGGGGCTAAATCCATCCTTCTGCTAAATTCCCACAGTTCCGCTTCGCTCCACTGTGGGCTTCGCATGTGGTGCCCCCAAGGGGCTTATCCATGCGCCCACATTCACATTGATTTGATCTCTACTACCCACTCCAATTGAACATGAGCAAAAGTTTTCCCGTCACCTTGCGGGGCAATTTACATCCTCGATCGCTAAATTGCTTGACAGTCCATCCCTTGCTCCGACGATGTGCCAAGTCTCAACAGAAAGCCTGGGGAGGTAATAGCTGATGAACTTGCGGACAAGCCTATTGTTGCTGCTGGCGGTGTTGCTTGCGGCGCCGTGTTTTGGCCAGAACGGAGAGGTGGACCTGGCGCCTCCATTGGCTCGAAGAGGCGGCCTGGGGCTGGGCTACGGCGTTCCCTACGGCGGATTGGGCCTCAATGCGGACATCAGCGTCTTCGATGCCCTGGCCGTCACAGCTGGCGTCGGGTCCTATGGGCATTCTGCGGGTTACGCCGTGGGTGTCAAATACCTCCACGGTTCCCCGCTCAAGACCTGGCGCCCCCAAGCAATCCTGCTTTACGGCATCAACCGGGTCCTGGTGCTCAAGGATCCCGTAGCTGGAGACAGGGGCGAAGCCTTCACCGGATTCACTGCCGGGCTTGGCTCGCAGCTCATGTTCGGCAAGGCCAAAAGGCATGGCCTGGACTTCGACGTCCTCTTCCTCATCTCCTCCGGATTCTACAAACGCATCCAGGAACTGGAGGAACAGGGCTACACCATCAGCAACAGCAGCCGCTTCACCTTTTCCCTGGGCTACCGCTACTCCTTCGACCTGAAGTTCTGAGCCACCGGTCAGATCGGTCGCGTGAACTTTTCGTAGCCTGTGACCACGGGTAAAAGTTCCGCCTCCACGGCGTCCTTCAGGGTCTGGCAGGGCAGGTTTTGAGTGATTATCTGCTCGCGCGTGATCTCAGCCAGCAGCACCTGCCCCGGCAGCTTTTTCTGCAGGGCGAACATCAATTTGTTGTAGAGATTGGTCCAGGTTTCGACGCGACTGTCCTTGTTTTGGGGCAGCTGCTTGTATTGCGGTAGGTAGTCCTTGATGTCGCGCTTGTAGCCCTCAGAGGGGTTAAGGGCGTAGATCGCCCGCTGCGCGCTGGCAAAGCCGGCCTGGGCAGGGTGGTTCTTGAAGCTGAATTGCTTGCGCACAAAGATCCTGCCTCCAGGCTGGCGCCGATAATAGATCAGGTTGTCCAGGCGTCCGATGAATTCGCCCAGAAGATTGGCGCGGGTGGCTCGCATGGTTGTGCCTCCTTTTTGGATGTTTTTTGAAAGTGAAGAGCATTGCACCTAGCCGGAACACTGCGTTTGCGCGGTCGGTCCGCATTATTCACCGGTCTGTATCATGTCCACGCGGTGTTTCGGACCTGCGCACAATCACTGCTTACCTGCTCGCCTTTTAGCCTCAAACAAAAAACAGCCCTCCATAACATATGGTGTCACAATGTGAATGTTGATACACATTCACGCTCCAATATGTTATCCTGGAGCCAAATGCACTCTTGAGCAAAAATGCTCCCAAGCCCTGAATTTACTTCATCATCCTGGCTTTTTATTGGGTCTCTTTCAAATCGAGTGGGTCAGCCCGTCTCTATCCTGATTGAAAAGCCCGGAGGGCGAAGGACTGGAGGCGGGTGATTCATCGCCCGTGCCAATCAAGTGCCTAAACAGTCTGTAAACCGGTTTCAACCGGTGCAGGACTTTGCCAATGGCCTTGGAATCTTGCTCCCCCCGAAGGATAAATCCCTCTGGAAAGTCCTGCACCCATTGAAATGGGTTCAGAAAAAAAGAGTTGGCCATCATGCACGGGCGATAAATCACCCGCCTACCGTCCTTCGCCCTTCGGGCTTCCCACTTTGTTTGAAAGAGAGCCATAGATCATTGTGCTGTTTGAAGTCCAAGCGGCCCTGAAACTTGAGTGAGCGGACTGCTGGTGATGGCCGCTTGAACTCCAAACTACGGCTGGTGCGCCATCCTTCCGCCAAGATCAACCGTATCCTGGATCATGACCCACTCTGTCTGCATGAGAGCCTGATTTAAATCGTTGGCAGGAGTCCCGTAGGGACGATCCTGCTCTGTAGCCGGAGGATTCCAATCCTCTGCTGAACTGCATCTAACCAAGCGGAGCATCGGTATGCTCCGGCTACATGGCCTTCACATACAATAAGGGGTTCTCATCTCCTTAGTCTGTGCCAAAGCCGTGAAACTTCGCGTCCCTAACATTATACCAAACTTGCTTGCCGGCTCCAGCAGGAAAATCCTTGGTTGACACAGCCCTGAATATCGTTGGTGGCTGTCCTTCCACTTCAAATGTCCAATTTTGTAGTGTCCTCTCTCCGATCCTGGCCTCCTGAAGCGCCCTATCCATGGTCAAGTCTTCGGTTGTTCCATTCGTTTGGTAATAAACGTCGTAAACTTTGCGCAGAGAGGAAATAGCAATCTGCGCTTCCGAACTCAACGACTTTTCGTCGTAAGTATAGCCCTTAGTTACTTCTGTATCTATTTCCCTAGTGGCAAAGTCAACATGGGCTTTCACCACTTGACCTTCTCGATTAGAGCTGTTCGCAAGGGATGCGGTAATCACAACCTTATCAGCAGATATACTGGAAATCACATAGCGGGTATTTATGCTTTCGTCCAGATAGGAAAAATCTCCTGTATCAAAGCCCATAAAACTTGCCAGTGCAGTCTTCGCGTTTGGTTCGATGTTCTGCCCTGCCCCACCTTGACTGGAAGGTGTCAGATACCATTGGAGAATGTATGAACCATAAGTTTCCAGCTCGTGTTTTATATAGTCTTTTCGACTGTTAAACTCTTGTTCCGGACTTAGTTTGAGCCCCTCAAAAAAGCCCGTTATCTGAGCCAGTAACTGCTCAATTGCCACATCAGCAGAATGAGGATCTGTGGCATCCATTTGCGCCACTAATGTCTTGATCGGGCTATACCTGTAGTAGACAGTCCCATTCAGGGTATGCCTCATAATAAAATCCTCATCAATTTCCTGTTTGCCGAAGCCCCAGACAACTGATACCAAAGTCTTGAGGCTATCCGGAGCCATAAAATTCTGATGTTCCTGGATGTTGAAATATAGCGTGAAATTAGGATCATCGACTGGAAGGCCAAGCCGATCCCTGGTAACTGATGCTTCAACCTTAGCCACAAAAATTTTGGCAGTCTCGCTGGATACGTCGGATATGATGATCGGTCCGGCGCTAATAATGGTGCCCCATAGAAACAACCATAACGCGATTAACACTTGCTTGCTCATTGCTGACTCCTAGATGTTATTTTTCTCTGGCTTAGTTGTATTCTCTGACCTTTCCATTTCTTTCACTATTTCCATCGTCTTCACGCTCACAGTGCAAACACGCCTGAGCAAATCAATGACCTTGTCCTGGTAGTCGGCGAAGCGGTATTTTCTGATGAGTTTGGCATAGGTGGTCAGCAGATTCTGAAACGCGGCCCGGATGGATGATTCGTTGGCAGAACCTCCATAGTGCCGCAGTTTTTCCAGCTCTTTCAGATACGCATTGATCGCGATTTCGCTCATCTTCCTTCCCGATTTATGTGCCTGATGTTTTTTCTTTTTTGTGGCTGCGGGCGAATATGTCAAGCACAAAATCCAGCCGCGGTTTTTTTCTTAGCGTAGGATTCCGATCCTACTGTAATGTAGCAGCGGAATGCTACACACGCCACATTGGCGGCGCAACGGCGTTATTACCCCTCTATCACCGCGCTCTCATTGCGCTGTCACTGCGGACTTCACCCGCAATGAGTGCGTAGTGAGAGCGCAGTGCTTGCGGGGACGACTTTCCCGCATGGTTGATTAAGGATTATAAATGGCTCATGTTCATTCATGGTGGGTCAGCCTGAATGACATGCCCCTCGGGGGCATTATATGCGAAGCCCACAGTGGAGCGCAGCGGAACTGTGGGTTTAGCCAGCAGATGTCGCCCGTAGCCCCTTGGGGGCGACAAAACATGCCCTTGCGATTGTATCGCCCCTGAGGGGCTCAACTTTTCATCCTTACCAAGTACCCACAGTTCCGCTGCGCTCCACTGTGGGCTTTGCATATAGCGCCCTCCGGGCTTACCCACTCGATTTGAAAGAGAGCCTAAGTTATGATATTCTTCTTACCCACTCTGATTGGACCCGAGCCAAACAAAAACTCAGCCGCGGCATTGGTCCTCCAATCTGGCAGGATGTGCCTGCCGCTGGCTGAGCTAACTACTTAGAGAATTTATTTAGATTTTTTCACTTCCTGTCGGGGATCAGGTGGAGGATTATGCGTGCGCCATAATCCGGCTCGTGGAAGTTGGAAGTGCACCAGGCGCGGGTTGAGACGGCATGGGGATAAGGCGGATTGTTGAAGTCCGAAGCCCAACCACCGCGTTGAGTGCGGCCTACTGATGGACCACCGGGCACAGGTGCGGGTCCCGTGGGATCCGTGCCAGAGGGGGGAATTGTGCTCCAAAGGTCCCAGCACCATTCCCGGCAATTGCCGCTCATATCGAAAAAGCCCAGTTCGTTGGGCGATTTCTGCATGATGGGATGGGTTTCGCCGCTGGAATTGCCCGCAAACCAGCCAACCGCATTCAGATCATTGGATCCGCTGTAGAAATATCCCTGGCTCATGTTTCCACCCATAGCAGCGAACTGCCATTGCATTTCAGTGGGCAGCCTGTATCCGTTGGCGTACCAGTAGCAGGAGATATTCGCATCGTGAGTCGGCGCGGGATACGTGTTATTCCAGCCGTCGGGCCAGTCTTCGGGATTCATGCCGTAATCGGTGCCGGTGAGCAGATCGATATAACTGTAGCACGGAGCAAGGTTTTCATCGTAACTGCGCATATTGCAATAGGCCACGGCTTCCATCCAACTGATGTAATGCTCCGGATAGTAACTGCCCAGTCCATACCAGTAGGGAGGAAAATACGTGAAGGCCGGATTGGCGTGCATGGTGGAAGCGTATTGTTTCTGGGTGATCTCATGCCTGGCCAGTTGGAAATCGGACAAGGTAACGTTACCGGAACCATTGAAGAACGTGCCGCCATCCACCTCGATGAATTCAGGTTGCGTGAATCCTTTGACGAGACGGAAGCCCTGGTCTGGCTCAGTAAGGCTGGCATACGCCCACATCCGGTAATTGACCGCGCAGGCACTGGCCTGATCCTGAAAGTAACCGCCACGGTTGACGCGGAAATCTCCGCTTAAAGCGCCATCCGGATCGGCAATGGGATCGGCGAAGGGAGGAGCCGTCTGATACTGCCCATAGATATCCCAACACCATTCACGGACGTTTCCGCTCATGTCGTAGGTTCCCAGTTCATTGGACAGCAATTGCATGATGGGATGTGAGGTCGATCCGGAGTTATTCGCATACCAGGCGACATCATTGATATTGTTGGATCCGCTGTAGGTGTAGCCTAGGGAGAAATTCCCTCCGCTTGCGGCAAATTGCCATTCCATTTCGGTGGGCAGCCGGTATCCGTCCGCGTTCCAGTTACAACTGATCTGGGAATGTAGGGAATAGTGGCTATTCCAGCCAATGGGCCAGGTGCCCGGATCGGTGCCGCTGATCCCAAAACTGTAACAGGGGATGAGGCCTTCCTGCATGCTGCGGATATTGCAATAGGCAATAGCGTCGAACCAGGACACGTAATAGACGGGGTAATTCGGCCCGGTGCCGTAATCCGGCCATTGAGGAGGCGGATAGTTGAGCACGGGATTGTAGCCCATTACGGCCTCGAACTGAGCCTGGGTGACCTCATGGGTGCCCAGCATGAGCGAACTGACGGAGATATTGGCAGAGCCGTTGTTGAACATTCCGCCCTCGACAAAGATAAATTCCGGAGGCGGAGGCAGAGTGTTGTCTTCGGCGGTGATCTGGAAGACATAGTTGTCGCCGTCCAGATAAAAGGATTCCGAACCGGCGTCCCAGACGATGTGTTTTCCCGGACCGGGATTGATTCCCACGCCGATATCTCCGCTCAGATAAGCCAGGGTGGGGATGAGCGTGAAGTTCAGTCCTCCATCCTCGGAAAGCATGAGGATGATGTCGCAGGTGTCGCCCTCCCAATCGAAGAGGTCGTAATAGATGTCAATGATCTTGGAACCGTCGGTGTGCTGGTTGGTGAAGACGTTGTTCACTTCAGGCGGGACAGCCGCCAGAGCAAATGCGAACAGTATGGACAGGAAGATAAGATATGCCGTTTTCATGATCAGTTACCTCCTGTGTGGGCATTCAACAGCTCCTGTACTTCCCGCTGCGTGACCCGCCGCAAACCCATCCGGCCAATCTGCTCCAGATCACTCAGTTGTTCCGCCTGGCCTTTGCTCAGACTGGCGAAGGCAACCACGTAATAGAACGACCGGGGATAAAGCCCCGAGGCATTGGCATGAGTGAAGTAAGTCTCGGTGACCGTGTCCAGATAAGCAAAATCCTCCTCCTCAGGAGTAACACCATGCAAGATGAAATAGCCGTCTGCAGGAAGCGGGACGTCGTTGACCGTTTCCGTCACCGGCAGCCAGCTCAGATAGGCGTCGGTGCCGTCCACGATGCTTATCTGCAGGCCTTCCGGCGGCTTCAGATTCATGTAGCGGATTTCGAAAAAGGCGGCGTTTTCCCCCATCCCCACATTGCCAAAGGTGTCGGAAACAAACACGCGGACAACCGCCTGAGCGCTGGGATCGGGAGGAATGGCCCAAGCGTAGGAACCGGATTGCGGCTGGAATTCGCTGATGTTGGTGAACAATTCGCCGCCATCCGTGCTGTACCACAGGGCCACCGAATTAAGCTGGATGTGGTTTTCCACCACGGTCCAAGTGATGTCGTAACTTTCTCCGATATACCAGACTTCGCTTCCTAAAGGCGACGTTAATGTGAGGACCGGATCGACCGTATCGAACTGGGCGATGTTCGAATAGCCGAAACCCGCCTCGGCAAATAGGCCCGGCATGATGCCGAGCAACGCGACAATAATCAGGGCTTTGCTCATAAGCCACCTCCTTTGTCTGAGCGTTGTGCGATAGATCGTAAAAACACCTCGCCATAATTGATGATCGCCCGATTTGTGTCAAGCAATATATTGGTGGGACGAAGTTGGGCAGGCGGAGGGCTTGGCGCTTGTCTGCGGATGTCTTTCACACCGGTGTTATTGGGATATCAGAAGCCGCTGCCAATCCCCGAAAACTGGCTTCAGGACAGGATGTAGGTGTTGCCGCCAGTTCTGGCCAGATAGCCTTTGAGTTCCAGATTGAGCAGGATGGTGGAGAGTTTGCCGAAGCTGTGGCCGGTGCTTACGAGCAGTTCGTCGAAGGATAGTTCGCGCTGCTCGGTCTTGAAGAGGTCCCACACCAGCTGTTCGTCGGATGAGATGGGCGGCAGGATTTCCAGCTGGTCCCTGGCCTCGGAATTCAGGCCCAGAGCGGCCAGGATGTCCTCCGGAGTGGTTACGCACAGCGCGCCGTTCTTGATCAGATAGTTGGGTCCCTGGGCGTTGGGATGGTTGATCTCGCCAGGCAGGGCCATCAGGTCGCGGTCTTGCTCGAGGGCGAATTTGGCGGTGAGCAGGGCGCCGCTGTCCATTGGGCCTTCCACGACGAAGGTGGCGGGAGCCAGGGCCGAGATGATGCGGTTCCGAGCCGGAAAGTTCCAGGGTTCGAGCTTGGTGCCCGGCTCGTATTCGGAGACCAGGGCGCCGTGCTGGACGATGCGCTCCGCCAGTTCCTTGTTCGCCGGCGGATAGATGGTTTCCACGCCGCTGGCCAAAACGGCGATGGTGCGCGCCTGATTCTTCAGGGCCGTGGAATGCGCGGCGGTGTCGATGCCGCTGGCCAGTCCGCTGATTATCGCCACGCCTTGTTGGCACACGGGAGCCAGCAATTTGGCGCACATTTCACGTCCGTAGGCAGTGGGCTTGCGCGTGCCGACCACAGCCAGGCTCAGCTGTTTCAGGGCGGAAGGCAGATCGCCGCGATAGTACAGGATGAGCGGAGGAGCGGCGATATTGGCCAGAGCTGCGGGGTAATCCGGCTCGCCCTGGCAAAGCAGTTCGATCCCATAATGCGAGCACAGCTTGCAGACCTGTTCCAGACGGGGATGCGGAACCGCCGCCTGCAGATGCCGCCTGGTTTCCAGGGGAATGCTAGCGTCCCGGAACAGAGGATGCTCCGCCTGGCCAACGTAACTGCGCGGATCCGGATACTTCCGCAGCAGATCGAGGATCCCGCGGGAACGCAAGCCCGGCGCGGATTTGAGGCACAGCCAGGCCTGAAGGCGCTCCGTCATTGCTCTTTCAGCATCTTGAACAGCCGGAACTTCAGGTCCTCCAGATGGAGCTGTCCGACTGCCGAAATGGCCAGCAGATCCACGCCAAACTCCTTGCGGAACAGCTCCCGCAAGGCTTCCAACCGGGTGGCGCGCTCATCCTCCGGCACCGTATCCAGCTTGCTGAGCACCACCAGGCAGGGTTTTTTGTCCATGAAGGGATCGTAGAAATAGAGCTCGGAACGCAGGGTGCGCAAGGCGTTGGCCGGTTCTGGCGCGCCGATGTCGATGAGGAAGAGCAGGATGCTGGTGCGCTGGATGTGCTGCAGGAACTGGTGCCCCAAGCCCTTGCCCATGTGCGCGCCTTCGATGATGCCGGGAATGTCCGCCATCACGAAAGACTGGTAGTCGCTCACCCGCACCACTCCCAGCATGGGTTCCAGGGTGGTGAATTCGTAATCGGCGATCTTGGGGCGCGCTGAAGAAAGCACGCTCAGCAGCGTGGATTTGCCGGCGTTGGGAAAGCCCACGAGGCCCACATCCGCCATCAGTTTGAGCACCAATTCCAGTTCCAGGGCTTCGGTTTGGCGTCCCGGCGTAGCGTGGCGCGGCGCTTGATTGGTGGGCGTGGCGAAGTTGCTGTTGCCCTTGCCTCCGTGTCCGCCCCGGCTAAGGACGATTTCCTCGTTGTGATGGGTGATATCGGCGAGTTTGACCCGCTTGCCGTCTGGATCCAGGCGAAAAACCTCGGTGCCCAAAGGAAGGTGCAGAAAGATGTCGGCGCCGCTGGCTCCGGTTTTGCGGGCTCCAGAGCCCGGTTTGCCGTTCTCCGCCTTGTAAAGTTTGTTGTAGCGGTAGTCCAGGAGGGTGTTCACGTTCTCGTCGCCCAAGGCGATCACCGAACCTCCGCGTCCCCCGTCGCCACCATCCGGACCGCCCTTGGGAATGAATTTCTCCCGGCGGAAATGCACCGACCCATCGCCGCCATTGCCTGCTTTTATCGATATTCTGGCATGATCTATAAACATACTGGCGCGGTGCCTTCCTTATTTCGCCAGCACGAACTTGCGGTGCAGCGCCCTGCCGTTTTGCGTGATCCTCAGGAAATAGAGGCCGTTATCCAGCGCGTTGCCGCCCAACTTACCGTCCCAACTCAGTTCCAGGCTGGCGGCAGCCGCAGTTCCGGAATGCAGCGAACCCAGGTTTTGCCCGCGCAGGTTGAATACTTCAACGCTGATTGGCGCGCGTTCCAAACCCTCCAAAGCGATGCTGAAAGGAGCGGAACCCCAACGCAGCGGATTGGCCATCCGGCACGTCAATTGCGGCGCCGGCAACTCTTCGGAAGGAGCGCCCACGCCGTCCCAATTCACTTGCACCACGTCCATGCCGTTGTCGCTGAGCAAAAGCTGCCCGCTGGCAGGCAAATAGGGCAGAGTTGCGCTGAAATGCACGCTTTGAGAGTAGTCGTAGGAATCCGGCTGCAGGCTTACCGTGGGGCCATCGGTGATCGCGAACTCGGCTTGCAGGGGAAAATCGCCGTTGGCGTCCAGATAGTCGAAACTGACCGTATTGGAGCCGGAATTGACGGTGAGGTTCATGCCCTGGGGCAGCGCGTTGGCTGCCACGTCGTAATGGTTGTCGGCAAAGAGCAGCGCGGCGGGCAGACTGTAGTCGCCGATGCCGAAATCGATATCCCCGGTGGCGATGTTGTAGGCGGCGCGCATGCTCACGCTGGAGATGGCCAGGGCGTTGTAGGCGTTGGGCCAGGCGCCGAAATCCGGATCCCCGGTGAGGTCGGCCCAGTTGCAGGCCAGATAGAGTTTTCCGCCCAAGACCTGGCTCTGGATGTCGCCGATGCGCTCATAGGAAGGCATCCCGGTGTCGTCGATGGCAGCCTTGTAAAGCCCCGGTGAGATCACTCCGGGGATGTTGAAGGTATAGAGCATCGCGAAAGCCAGGGTATCCACAACGCTGGCAGGATTAGCGATGATGGTGCCATAAACGTTGTAGGAGGTGATGGAGTTCATGGTGGGGAAAGAGTTGGCGGCATTGCCCAGGGTGGAATAGAGTTTGTTCGGGGTGGAGCCGAACCAGGAGCCGGTGAAATCCAGAACGTCGTCGTAAACGGTTACCGAATCGCCCGTGGCATCAGTTCCGATCTGGCCCAGCGTGTTGAAGGCCGGCGGCCAGGAATCGGCGTTTAAGAACGGCGTTTGCATGTACACCAAACTCTCGCCCTGATAGGATATCTCGGTACGCAAGCGGTAACGCAGCGACTGCCCGTAGCTGTAGGGCACCAGCGCTTGCATTTGGGTGCCGGAGAGCTGTTCCACGGCGGCTTGCTGCCAGGCCGAGCCTTCCGCGCTATACAGGCACTGGGTGCCCAGGAAATTGCCGCTCAGGTCGTCCCAACGGACCTTCAGGTTGCCATCTTCGCAGCGCGCGCTGTGCATCATGTTCAGATAGGGATTGTAGTCCTGCGCAGCCAACAGCGCGCCCAGGAACGCCAAAACAAGCAATAGCATGGTTCTTTTCATCTTAACTCCAATCTTAAAGTTGTGCCAGTCAATCCGGCCAGGGCCCTCATCACCGCTCAGGCAGATCCTGCGTGGTGGACCGCTCCGCCTCCGCCAATTTCTTGTAGTACGACCAAGCCGTGGCGTTCGGCTGGGTGTAGCTTTCCGGGGCGTGGGCAAACTCCGGATGCTGCTGCGTTACATAGTCCCGCAGATATTGCGGCAATCCGGAAAATCCCTCCGGAACCTGGCTGCCGCGTCCCACCAGCACTATGTTTCCCGCCCGTTCGCCCATCAGCATGAAGGGCAGCCAGGGTTGGATCCTGGTGAAACTATAGGCCGCCGGAACTCCCGTTAGAGCAGGGTCGGCAAGGTCCGCGGCGTCAACCAGGTATTGGCTGAACTCCGCGGCCTGATAGGTGTTGTTTTGCGAGTTGAGGGGAAAATCCTTGCGCTGCAGCGGATTGGTGGAATAGGGGAAGATCTCGCTGAAGTAGGCAAGTTTGCCGCCCAATTCAGACCGGGGCAGGATCTGGGGCAGGAAAGGGAAGTCCTGCTCCTCGAAAGTCAGATCCTGATTCACCGGATCGTTGAAGACCTGCAGCACCGGGATGTCTTTGCCGGTGTAGGGATTGCGCCAGGTTTCGGCGATCAGGCCGGTGCGGTGGTCCAGCAGCAGCATGGCTTCGCGTCCCAGCAGCAGATAACCGTTGTCGCGGGATTCCGCCCTTACGATGTAGAAACCTTCCAGCGCGAAGAGTTCGCGGCGTTTTTCGCCCGGAACCAGGCCATAGGCCGTGCCTTTCCAGTGCCAGACCGTTTCCCGGCCGTCCAGATCGGCGCGCACCCGCACATAGTCTTTCAGATAGGCGGGCAGGTTGACCTGGAAGCGGAAACTGGAGATCATGCCCGCGAAGTCGCTTTGCGCCAGATCGTAGTAGTAGCCGTCTTCCGCGCTGCATGAGAGCGTGAAATGCCAGTTCTTGTGCCGGATCCGCACTATCTGCGTGCGCATGGCGAGGCTGCCGTATTGGTCGGAACGCAGTTCCAGTTTGTGCACCACGGCGCCGTTCAAGGTGTCCGCCGCGGAACTCACAACCCGGATGTTCCGGTAGCCATTGGCCTCAAACTCGCGCTTCAATTCCGCCTGCCCCTTGGCCATGTAATCGTAAAAATCGCTGTTGCGGTCAATCTCGCTCAGTTCCGTAACCACCACCGAGAAAGTGCTGGCGGGAGCGGCTTTGTCGGGCTGGGTTTGCGCCTCGAAAAAGCCCGTGGCGGGATCGCTCGTGACCTGCCAGGATATGGGATAACGGACGTTGTAGCCTTTCTGGCCATCCGTATGCGTGGCCCATTCTTCGGCTGACAGAGCCAGGGGCGCCGTCAACGCAAGCACGGCCAAAACAATCAGGGCTTTTCGCGGCATTGAACCTCCCTTTGCCAGACTTTCCGCTGGATCATTGCAGGTAATCCGGCAGTTTGAAATATGTCAAGCAGGATTTGTGCGGAGGGGGTTGGGACGGTGAATTTGGTTTGACAGAATTGCAGGGAATGCGTTCATTGCATTGATTGGCCACCTTGGTTTTCCTGTCGCTTTCCGGTGCTTTCAGGCTTGGTGAACTGCTTCGGTGCAAATCAGGATCTAATTGCTTCAACTTGATGTCACAAATTGCGACTTCAAGATTGGCAAAGGATTATTGAGTATGGTGCAGGCAGTTCCAGAGATCCCCGTGGATAATCTGATCATAGAGATCAGAGGGCAGAAAGTGATCCTTGATTCAGACCTGGCGGGCCTTTATGAGGTTGAAACCAAGAGATTGAACGAACAAATCAAAAGGAACATTGAGCGGTTTCCGCAAGACTTTATGTTTCAACTGACTACCGATGAGTTCGAAAACTTGAAGTCGCAATTTGCGACCTCAAGTTGGGGTGGCCGCCGCACTCCTCCCTACGCCTTCACCGAACATGGGGCCATCATGGCAGCCTCGGTATTGAATTCACCCCGGGCTGTGGAAATGAGCGTCTTTGTGGTGCGTGCTTTTGTCAAATTGCGCAGCCTGGCGCTGCAATACAAGGAACTCACCCGCAAACTGGCTCAGATCGAAGAACGCTTGGGCGAACACGACACTGCCATCCTCGAGATCGTCCACACCATCCGCCAACTGATGGAGCCTCCTGAAGCGAAAAAGAAAGAGATCGGGTTCAAACCAAAGCCAGTTTGAACGAGAGCCTTAGGCTTATCCCTTCCCTTAGCAGCTTGTCTCACAGGGCCAGCCATCTCTGCTCTTTGCTCTTTGATCTTTGCTCTGGCCTTGCGGCTCGCTCCCCTACCTCCGGCGAACCACTCCCGGACCACCCGCGAAAACCGCGGGAGGCGCGGCAGTGGAGCCTGAAAGGTTGGTGGGCCAGCCTCGATGACGCGGTTGCGGAGGAAATGAGTGAAAAACAGGGAAGTATCTGAAAGCATCTGGCTGATTACCAGCGAGGGTTGCACTTGACCGGAACACCGGTTTCAACCGGTCGGACCGCCGGATTCATCCGGTAAAAAGATAAGTTACACACATCCCTTGTTTTGATTTTGGATATCTGATTTGATCGTAAAAAAACCAGATAAATCTGGTGGACCGACCGGATAAATCCGGTGTTCCGGACATGCGACAAACTTCATAAATCTACGAATCAAGGCGCAAAAAAGGGAGCGGAAACCAGTTCCGCTCCCTCTTGATATATCCTGCGCGGGAACTACAGTTTGAGCAACTCCCGCAGTTTCGTTAGTTCCGGCCGGGCAAAGTTGTTCTGGTTGGGGCCGGTGATATAACCATTGGCGTCGCCGAAGAGGATGACGGCGGAAGCCAGGTCCTCAGGCGGTCCGTATTCCCCAGAAAGAGGGATCAGGACGCGGTCGATCTCCTGTTTCACTCCAAACGCCGTGTCCGCCGTGAACACTTCCAGCCAGACGAGTTCCAGCGCGCTGTCCTGATCCAGGATGCCCTTTACCATTTCCGGGGTCACGATCAGGCGCAGTTCGTCGTCCGCAGTGGCCAGCAGGCGTAAAGCGATGGCGGCCAGGGAATCAGGCGCTGCCAGTTTTGTGGCTTGGCCAGATTGCCAGAAAGTGGCTTGCACCCGGCCTTTTTTGGCGGTTTTGGCTACGCAGCAGCTGGCGACCAGAGCCACCAGGGCAAGCAGCGCCAGCATCCGTGGCATCACAAGCGCCTCAATAGATCGAGATCTCGTCCAGCAGACAGGCGGAATCGTAGGCGCTGTCGCCCACATCGCCGATGCGTACGATCAGGCGCACCACCTGGCCACGATAGGGCACGAGATCCGCCACAAACTCGCGCCAATCGGTTCCGTAGGCGTCGCCGTGGTCGAAATAGACCGGCGGCGAGACGTCGATCAGGCCGAATCCGACGAAGCTGTCGATGGTGTTGTGGAAGAGTTGGTGTTCCACGCCGTTGCTATCGCGCAGCGCGAAAGTGAGGTAGTCCTGATATTGGCTGCCGACCCATTCCATGAACTCTTCGGACATGAAGTTCCACTTGATCTTGAGGTTGGAGACGGAGTCCGGCACCTTGAAGGATTGGGCGATGCTGCCGCTGCTGGTGGTGTAACCCAGGCCAGTGGAGATGATGCCCATGAAGTTGCCTTGCGTGGGCGCCGTGCCTGCCAATTGCGTGATCACGCGGCCATCGCCTTCCCTGGACCATCCGGTGAGGTTGCCCAATTCGAAGTCGCCGTTGATGAGGTCGAAGGAGTAGTGCAGTTCCTGGGTGGAGGCGTTCATGGTGTAGGTGGCGTGGTGGCTGCCGGGATCGGATTGGCCGGCGGTGAAGGCCTGGCCGTTGTTCTTCAGTTCCACTGCCATCTTTTGGAAGAGCTCGTCGCATTTGGCTTTGCAGAAGCTGGTGCTGACGATCTTGTCGAAGCCGAAATAGGCCTTGGCGCCTTTGCCCGTGAAGGCATTGGAGAGGTTGAGGGTCTTGGAGCTTTCGCAGGAGCCGTTGAAGATCAGGCTGTTGGGCATGGTGCCGGCAAGGCTGGCAATGTAGGCGCTGCGTACGCTGTAGACCGTGCCTTTCTTCACGAAACCGCC
>CAYSAT010000026.1:0-38666 GCA_964429035.1 uncultured Candidatus Cloacimonadota bacterium
GAATATATGCAACACTTTTCTTTTAGGGTCGGGAGACTACTGCATTAATTGGGTTTATGCGCCATGGGCTGATCCATCGCCAGCTTGATGAAGGGATGCTGAGTCTGTCTTAACTCTGCCTGGCAGATGAATACGTCTTTGGTATCATAGACCAGTATCCATCTCGCATCCGCCAGATCATAGCGGAAGATCACGGGCTTGCCAACCAGGTCGATCAAGGCAGGATGCCAGTAGCGGAGCTTATTGAATACGATGCCGTCATTGCGGACTGCCTTACGTTCAGCACTGAGCATCATGAAGTTCAGCTTACCGGGCTGCACCAGTCTGTCTTGGGGCAGAGGAGCAGAACTGAATACCTGCCAGGGTGTCTTGCCGTTCAAGCCCCCATGCGGTGTTTCCCCATATACGTATCTGACATAGAATCCGATCATCTGCATCGCTTCCTCGATGGTGGGCGGTACTGACTTATACATGTTCCATATTGTAGCATCATATATAAGAGCAGGCGCATAATTGCCTCAGAACCTCTGGGGTAATCGTGTCAAAGTAGTCAACAACTGCCTTTTCAAGTTGTTTCAAAGAGTCATACAGCCTATTGTGTATGGTGTTTATCTTGATCATTTTCCACAGTCTTTCAACTGGATTCAGCTCTGGCGAGTAGGGCGGCAGAAACCAGATATCAATATTTTGGGGAACCACCAGAGCTTTTGACTTGTGCCAACCAGCTTGGTCCATGATCAAAATTATCTCCTTCTCGCCCAGCGACTGACTAAACTCGTCAAGATAGATCTGCATCATTTCTGTGTTAACAAAAGGAAGCAGCAAATGGAAACCATCTCCATCACTGGGCGCCACGGCAGAATAAGCATAGAAGTTTTGATAGCTTTGTCTGACCTTTCCTGTGCATGCAGATCCCTTTTTGGCCCATCTTCGGCAGAGTGACGACTGTAGCCCAAATCTACCTTCATCAAAGAAATAGACTGGCTTACCAGAGCAGTCTGATTGTGCGTTAATACGCTCTAAAGTTTTTTTTTAAAGTCAGACCTCTCCTGTTCGGTACTTTTAGCATGAGTTGGCCGAGGCTTTCTCATGACATAGCGCATCTTCCTGAGAGTATTGGACAAGGCTGATTTCTTGATTACAATGCCGAACTCGGTGTTGATGTAATGGCTGAGCGTGTCCAGGGTCCAATTGATTGCTTTGCCATCAGGGGTTTTACCAGAATCCAGCCATTTCGATATCTGCTCTCTGTGTTTGTCCTCCAAGATTGCTTTCCTATGGCCTTTTGGCTTGTCTTGAAGCCCTTGTATCCCATGCAGCCTGAACAACTCAACCCACTTGTATATCGTTCTGGTCTCAGTGTTGAACAACGCAGCGATGTCCTTTGCCTGTTGTTTGCTATACCCTCTGATTGCTAACAACTTCATCACCAGGCGACTATCTTTGATTCCAGATAACGCCTGATCCGCTTTCAGGAATACTTCCTGCAACGATTCGTCTTTGGGTCGTGGCATCTCGCCTCCAGTACTTAGATTCTGGAGACAAGATAATCACTATATATGATTTGTCAACATGGAATTTGTATTATACAGCTTCTGAGCCCACTTCTCGTTACGCATCAGGGGAGCAGGTTTGTTATCGATGCATGAGCCCCGGAAGCTGGAGATGAACCTCTCGAACTGCTCCTGGAAGGTCTTGAAGAAGCGTTCGATCACTTTAGCTTTGGCATTATAGCTGGCTGCGAACTGGGCTCCAATGTTCAGCTTAGGGAAGATGCCACCCATCTCGATCTCCAGATCATGTGCTTCCCAGGCTTCATGAAAGAGTTTGCTCTTGAAGGCTTTGCCATTATCGAGATACACATACTTGGGTAGCGCTCCCCAGTTGAGGAAGCCATTGCGGAAGGCGATCTGGATATGCTGGCTGTCTTCGGTAAAGGCGAGTGAAGCACCCACCGGATACCTTGATGCCCAGTCCAGTACCATGATCATGGTCATGCGTTGGGCTTTCCCAGTCTTGGGGTTGTAGATATCGAAAGCAAGGGTATGGCCATCGGCTACCCATACTTCTCCCACATCCAGGATATTGTCTCTTATGATAGTCTTGATGATTTGCTCGGCTACGAACTTACTGCCCTTCCGGGTTTGATTCCAGATGGCAGGATTGTCTTCTGCCCATTCCGTGCACCAGCGTCTCAAGGTCGGGACACTGGAGGGAGATTCGATCCAACCCATCCGGGCTTTGGTCTTGAGTGCCGAGATAGCTGAACCGATCGTTACCTGGTTAGGATGCAGCAGCACCTGCAACAGTAATGCGCTCTCCTGATCGGTGACCTTGCGTTTATGTTCTTTATTGCGGCTTCTATGGATCAGGGCATACATATTCTGCTGTGCTTCCTGATAGCGTTCTATCCAGAGCCGCAGAGCCCGTTCGGTGCGTTTACCCCTTAGTCTGTATAGTTCAGGTGCCAGGGTGCCGCTATTGTACTCAGATGCGATCATCTCCCACTCGGCTACCTTGGACTCGCAATCTGCCAGGCGGTTGAGTACCACATTACAGAAGTGCCCATACAGCTTCGCCTCGCAATCATACTTACTGAAGATCTGGTCATCCGGACTGAAGTCGATATAGGCTTCTTTCCGATCGGGTTGGCTATCTACTGCCGGGAGAGTCTGTGATTCAGTATAGTCTGCACTATCTGAGCCATCGTCCTCTTCATTATATATAGGACTGGGATCAGTCTGCTCCATTCGGGTAACCGGGACTGACTCCTGTTTAGGCTTCCTGCCTCTGCGGATATGCAGCTCGTTCAAGAGTGGCATCCTGCCCCGATTAGGCAGTTGCTCATCCAAGAACTCCCGGTACTCCTCTATACTGAAGTCATAGGGCTTCATAATAACCACCCTTCTGATCCTCAACTTTGACATACTGGTAGATCAAGGCACTATTCATCATCTTGCCATCCACTTCAATAACCACTTCCACGAACTTGCCGGGCAGGATACCCCGCTCTTCGCAGTCGGTCATCTCCAGTTGCAGGATGTCAGGCTCAGTCAGCAGGAAGGACTTGCTTACCTTCGTGCTGCCGATCTGAACCTGTTGCTTATATACCTTCATCTGGTGGCTGGTTACGTATCTCCATACGGTGCGGGTGGAGCAGTTCATCAACTCTGCCATCCGCTCGACGGTCAGCCACACCGTCTTGATCTTACGTTTACTCATTTTCAGCCTCTTCGAATAAAACTCAGTTGCCGCTATGAGCACTGTGACAATTACCGGTTTTTTAATTGTCACAGTGGTCTGTCTCTGGGGTACCACTGTGACATATTTCCGCCCGGTTTTATTGTCACACCGTTCAAAGCGTCTCGTAGTCAGCATTAGCGGATTATTCTCCCGAACGGAAAGCACTGTGACAATTGTCACAGTGCTGCAATTGTCACAGTGCTTGCTTTTTTGCACTTGCTCGTCAGTCTCGTAACTGGTCGCTTTCATAAGCGCCTCCACCTTATTATTGTTGGTCTCTACATAACTGACCTGCAATAACTTGGGAAGTCCTTTCTGCCAAAACCAGCACTACTTGAAAAACTTCTGAGACCGCCGGATTAATCCGCCGCTGAAACACTCTATAAAAATTAGTTCTTGACGTGAACCTAATGGGTATTTACATTGTTCACAGATACACTATAATACCCATAGGGCAAGAGTCAAGCGAAAATATGCCCTGAAGGGGGAGAAATGAAGGCAGAAGACATCGGCACAAGGCTCGGAATGCTGGTAAAAGCATTGAATCTGAAGAATTATGAGTTTGAAAAAAAGTTTGGTATCTCGACCAATTCGATGGCTAGATACAAGAGTAATACCCGTTATCCCGACCCTGAATTCTTAGCAAAACTGGTCGAGAACGGGATCAATGTGAACTGGCTCCTCCGGGCCGAAGGTAGTATGTTCATCCAAGCTCCCTGGGAGCTCGGACCCGACGTGAGGACTACCAAGAAGGTGCAGGTCATCGATGGCAAGCCCACCTTAGTCAATGATTTTGATAGAACTTACGTGCGTACTTCGATGTTCCCGATCGTGGCGGAAATATCCGCCGGAGAACCTATGGAAGTGAGAGACGACTATGTTCCGGCGGATTCTGTCGAAGTTCCCACTCGGTATCTTCCATATGGTACGGACTCCTACATTGCCTTCCGGGTCAATGGTGCCAGTATGGAGCCGCAGATCCTCCATGAGGATATTGTGCTGATAAAAAAACAGTACGATTGGGAGAACACGGATGGTAGAATCTGTGCGGTCAGATTCGAGGGAGGCATTACCCTGAAAAGGATACAGTACGATGAAACACGCAAGGGAGTTATCCTCCAACCGCTCAATAAAGACTTTCGGGTTCTTATTATAGACTCAGATCAGACTGACTCGTTAACCATGGTCGGCCCCCTTGCACTCCAGTTGCGAGTCCACAAAATCTGATGACCCCTCCCAAAAATCTGATGATCTGAAACCAGTCTAAAAACAGCGCAAATTTGAAATAAAGGTGATACAAAGTCGTCCAGAAACGTCCAAAAAGCACTGTGACATTATCCAAAGCCAGTCCGCTGTATCTCGCCATCAATCAAAGCCTTATCACCACTGTGACAATTGATATGCATTTGAAACTTTGGGTGACACATTGTACTGTTGCCGAGAATCGCTGAATATGGGTCAAAAACCTGGCCTGCTCGGGTAGTATCTCACAAATACAGCTTGACGGGATGCTGGTTTTCAGGCATTGATCATATATCGGCTGGCTAGCCGGTTATCCACAATGGTTCCAGCCCAGACGGAGTTGTGAGACGTTTCAGGCAGTGATTGATCAACCTCGCGGAGCTCAGGAATTGACCGGGCCAGCAAGCAAAGGACTCGCATGATGACATCATATGACACCAAGGGGATTAGCCTCAGAATCGAGCAGCCGCCCGACTTTCCGGTGGTGGAGCAGCTTACCCGCGAAGCGTTTTGGAATGTGAACGTTCCCGGCTGCGACGAGCATTACCTGGCGCACACGCTGAGGCGTCAGCCCGCTTTCCTCGCTGAATTGGACTGCGTGGCTGAGCTGGATGGAAAAATCGTGGGTAACATCATGTATGCCCGGACGCTTATCCATAAAGACGCGGGCGGACAGCTGGAAGTGTTGACCTTTGGTCCGGTGAGCGTGCTGCCCGAGTATCAGAAAAAGGGCATCGGTGGCGCGTTGATCCGGCACACGCTTGATCTGGCGCGGAACATGGGTTTCCCGGCGGTGGTGATCTACGGCGATCCGGATTACTATAGACGCTTTGGCTTCCTGGCCGGGAAGGAATTCGGCATCCGCACTCTGGATGGCTTGTATTCCCCCGCTTTGCTGGTTTTGGAACTGGCGACCGGCTCTCTGCAAGGGATGAGCGGGCGTTTTGACGAGGGTGAAGCGTACCGCGTGGATCCGGAAGCAGCCGCGCAGTTTGACCGGGGTTTTCCACCCAAGGCAAAGGCGGTAACCCCTTCGCAAGCCAGGTTTCAGGAGCTGCTGAGCCAGGCGGAGGCTCCCAGCCCGGTGGAAAGGGATTTTCAGGCTAAGCAGCTATGAAGAGCTGCAGCAGGCGCAGCGCTTCGGAAAACTGCTCATGGTAGCTCATGTTTTTATCCAGCGCGATGGTGACTTTGAGTCCCTTGGCGGCGTCGAAACGCAATTCCTGCTTCACTTTGGCGCTGAAGGCCAGCACTTTGTCGCGGGGCGGTAGTTTTTCGGGTTTGAACTCCAGGGTGAGGGTGTGGTGGCGGACGTGGCAGTTGATCAGATCGGCTTCTTTGGCCAGGATATTGAGATGGAAATACATCAGCAGCCAGGCGGCTTTTTCCGGCAGGGGGCCAAAGCGGTCGGTGAGTTCGGCCGCGAAATCCTGGATCTGTTCCAGATCCTCAAATTCGCTGAGGCGGCGATAGATCTTCAGGCGCTGCTCGTCGTCGTCGATGTAATCGGGCGGAAAATAGAGGTCGATCTCGGTGGTCAGTTTGCGCCGGGTTTGCGGCGTATCCGGTTCTGTAAGGCTGCCTTCGCCAGTTTGTGAACCGGTGATGGCGCGTTCCAGCAGGCTGTTGTAATAGTTGAATCCGATGGCCTGGATGATGCCGCTTTGCTTGGTACCGAGGATGGTTCCGGCTCCGCGCAGTTCGAGGTCGCGCAGCGCCACCTGAAAACCCGCGCCCAGGTAATCGTATTGGGTGAGGGCCTCCAAACGCTGGCGGGCAACGGATGTGGTGCCCTTGGGGATGAGCAGGTAGGAATAGGCGCGGCGGTTGCTGCGTCCCACCCGGCCCCGCATCTGATAAAGCTGGGCCAGGCCGAAAGTGTCGGCGCGGTCGACGAGGATGGTGTTGGCGTTGGGGATGTCGATGCCGTTTTCCACGATGGTGGTGGAGATCAGGACCTGGAACTCGCGGTTGATGAAGGCGTCCATCACGTCTTCCAGATGGCGTTCGGGCATCTGGGCATGGCCGACGACGAAGCGGACTTCCGGCATCAGATTGCGCAGTTCCTCGGCGACGTGTTCGATGGTCTGGACGCGGTTGTGGATGAAGAAAACCTGGCCGCCGCGGTCGATCTCGCGCCGGATGGCGTCCTTGATGACTTCGCTGTCGCGCGGAGTGATGATGGTGCGGATGGGCAGGCGTTCCTTGGGCGAAGTTTGCATCAGCGAGATTTCCTTGAGCTTCGCCAGCGCCATGTTCATGGTGCGCGGAATCGGCGTGGCGCTCATGTAGAGGGTGTCCACGTTGGTTTGCAGCTTGCGCAGGCGCTCCTTGTGGCGCACTCCGAAGCGGTGTTCCTCGTCGATGATGAGCAAACCGAGCGAGGGGAAATGGATGTCCTTGGAAAGCAGGCGGTGCGTGCCGATGGCGATATCCACCCTGCCGGCAGCGATGCCCGCCACATCGTCCTTCAATTGGTGGTCGCTGCGGAACCGGCTGAGCATGGCGACGCGCACGGGGTATTGGGCCAGGCGTTCGCGAAACACGCGCCAGTGCTGCTCCGCCAGAAGCGTTGTGGGAACCAGCACGGCGACCTGGTAGCCTGAGCAAACGGCCTTGAAAGCGGCGCGGATGGCCACTTCGGTCTTGCCGAATCCCACGTCGCCGCAAAGCAGGCGTTCCATCGGCGCCGGGCTTTCCATATCCGCCTTGATCTCGTTGGTGGAGCGGATCTGGTCGGGGGTGTCCTCGTAGATGAAGGACTCCTCCATTTCGCGCTGCCAGGGAGAATCGGCCTGATGGGCGATGCCGACCCGCGCGCTGCGTTCCGCGTAGAGTTTCACGATGTCCGCGGCGATGAGTTCGATCTGTTCCGAGGCTTTGCGCTTGGTGTTTTGCCACTTGGCGCTGCCGATGCGGTTCAGGGTGGGCGCGGCGCTTTCCTCCGCCACGTATTTGGTGACCAGCGACAGCTGGTAGGTGGGCACGTAAACCCTGTCTCCGCCAGCGTAACGCAGCACCAGGCACTCCGTGTCCTGGCCGTCCAGACGGATGATTTGCAAGCCTTCGAAGATCCCGATGCCATGGTCGATGTGGACTACGTAGTCGCCAGGTTTCAGGTTGGCGTAATCGACGATTTCCTCGCCCGGCGAGAACCTTGGCGCGTAGCGTTTGCGCTTGTAGCGGTTGAAGATCTCGTGGTCGGTCCACAGCGCGAGACCGCAGTCCAGGATGTGGAAACCCTCGTGCAGAACGCCGATGTGGCTGGTTGGAGCGCAGCCGAAATCCGCCAGCAGTTCGTGCATGCGCTTGCTCTGGCTGGCGTTGTCGAATAAAAGGAGCGGTTGGCTGGACTGCGCTTCGAGTTGCCGGATGGACGACGCGAGCAGGGAAAGGTCGCCATTGAAGGAGGGTTGCGGTTCGAACGGCGCACGGACGTCATCAGTGGGAAAGGGCAGCACAAACTCGCTCTGGGAAAGCAGCAGGCTGGTTTCCGGCCTGGCCAGTTCCAGCAGTTTGGCTTCGCTCGCGATCAGGCTCTCCGGCGGGCTCAGTTTGGCTTTGGTCTTGGTTTTCAGTTCGCGCCGGTATTGCTGGTGGACTTGTTCCGCCAGTTGCTGGTATTCTTCGTCGATATAGATGTAGTTGTTGAAGGCGACAAGGCGGTTGGCGGGGTCGAAGTAATCCGCGAAGCTGCTCAGATCGTCCAGCAGCAAACTGTATTGGTTCTCGATGCCCTGGTAAAAACCGGTGGTTTTGAGCTGGGATACCAGCGGCGAGGATTTGCGCACGTCGTCCAATGAGAATTCCCGAGCCGGAATGACCGTGTAGGCGGAGACTTCGCCTGGCTCCGAACGCTGGGTGTTGCTGGAAAAGTGGCGCATGGTGATGATCTCGTCGCTAAAGAACTCGATGCGGATGGGCCTGAGGTCCGGAGGGCTGTATATATCCATGATCCCGCCGCGCCGTGCCACCTGGAAGACCTTGTTGACCTGGTATTGCACCTCGTAGCCCATGTTCACAAGGTCACGGACCAGGTCGTCGGGTGGGTATTCCAGGCCGGGACGCAGTTCCTTGATGTGGCGCTGGATGTTCGCCAGGGGCGGCAAATAGCGCATCAAGGCGCGGATCGAGACGCTGTAAACGGCCGGCTTGCCCTGCAGGATCCTGTGGATGGTCATCATGCGCGTGGCACGGATGGAATAGTGCGGAGAGCGTTCTTCGTAGGGCAGGATCTCGTAGTCCGGCAGGTAGAGCGCGTTGGCGCTGCCGATCAGCGCGCAAAGGTCGTCCCAGAGGTCTTCGGCGATGATGTCGTCCTGCGAAACGATCAGGACGTCTTTGCCGGTTTGAGCCCATAGATGCGCGGCTACGAGGGCGCGGGCGCTTTGATTGAGGTGGTGGATCTGCAGATGCCGGGATCCAGAAAGCCCAGCCGCCAGGCTCTGGAAAAAGGGCGAGCGCTCCAAGGATGGCAGGATCGTGCCGTAAAGCATAGGCTATTCCGGGGCTTCGGTGCTAACGAAGGTGCCGATGATCTTGGCCAGTTTGCCGCTGGCGAAAGAGATCGTGAGACGGGCGTCGGAACCCGTTCCATCCACGCTCAGCACGATGCCGCGTCCGTAATCGGAATGCCAGACCTGCTGCCCGATGCGGAACTGCTTGTCCTTCTCCGTGATCCTGTGCCGGGGCTTGGGTTTGGCCCGGGGAGCCAGATTGAGGTCGGCGGAATCGGTGTTTCCGGCAAACAGGCTGGAGTCCAGTTCCTGCAGAAACAGGCTGGGCTTGGTGTAATAGAATGTGTCGTAAAGGCGGCGGCACTTGGCGTAACTGAGCAGCAGCCGGGATTTGGCGCGCGTGACGCCCACGTAGAAGAGGCGGCGTTCCTCCTCGATGCTATCCGGATTGTCCATGCTCATGCGGTGGGGCAGCAATTCCTGCTCCAGCCCCACGATAAAGACGCTGCCGAATTCCAGGCCCTTGGCGTTGTGCAGGGTCATCAAGCGGACGGAATCGGCGCTTTCCTGCATCCGGTCCATATCGGTCTGCAGGGCGACGAAGGGCAGGAAATCCTCCAGCAGGGCGGGTTTGTCGTGGTCCTCCGACCAGCGTTCGGAGAATTCGCTCACCGATCCCACGAATTCGATCAGGTTTTCCACGCGGGAAATGTCCTGGGGATCCTGGCTCTTCTTGTATAGCGAGACCAGGTCGAGATGGGCCATGATTTCCTTCACGACGCTAAGTACGGGCGCCTTTAGAGCCATTTGGCGCCACTCTTCCAGTTTGGCGGCGAATTCCCCGATCTTCTTTTGCAGGCCGCTGTTGATCTCGCTGACCGCGCCTACGTTTTGCAGGGCTTGATAGAGCGTGACGTGCGCTTTGCCGGCATAGGCCAAAAGGCGGTTTACCGAGGTCTGGCCGATTCCCCGGGGCGGTTCGTTGACGATCCTGAGCAGGCTTTCGGCGTCAGCGGGGTTCGCCAATACCGCCAGATAGGCCAGCAGGTCCTTGATCTCCTTGCGCTGGTAGAAATGCAGGCTGCCCACGATGGTATGGGGAATCTTGCGCTGCATGAAGGCGTATTCGAACACGCGGGATTGCGCGTTGGTGCGGTAGAGGACCGCCATCTGGCTATAAGGGACGCCCAGGTGATGCAGGCGTAGAACTTGGCGCGCGGTCTGCTCGGCCTCTTCGGCTTCGTCGTGATAGGTAAGGAGTTCGGGTTTTTCGCCCTCGCCGAGCTTGGACCAAAGGTCCTTGCTGTGGCGCCTGCGGTTGTTTCTGATGATGGCGTTGGCCAGATCGAGGATGCGCGTCGTGCTGCGGTAGTTCTGTTCCAGGCGGATGGAACGGACATTCTGGTAGTCCCGTTCAAACTCCAGGATGTTGCGGATGGTGGCTCCCCGGAAGCTGTAGATCGCCTGGTCGTCGTCCCCCACCACGCAAACGCGCTGGTGTTCTCCGGCGATCTGATGCACGATCTCGAACTGCGCTTGGTTTGTATCCTGATACTCGTCGATCATCACGTAGCGGAACATGCTGCGATATTTGGCGCGCACCGCGTCGTTGCTTCGCAGCAGCCTGGCGGTGTAGAGGAGGATGTCGTCGAAATCCAGGGCTTGATTGAGCAGCAGGCTTTGCTGGTAGAGGGTATAGATGCGCAGGAACTTGCTCTCGAAGTCGTCGTGGACGCCTTTGGACTGCGTCTGCTCATTGGCGTTGGCAGCCAGGTCTTCCGGCAACAGCAGACGGTTCTTGTATCTGCCTATCCTGCCCAAAACCCGCTGGACCGGGTATTTCTGCTTGTCGAAGTCGTGCTCTTTGTAGATCTTCTTGAGGACCGACTTCTGAGCGTCTTCGTCGTAAATGGAGAAGTTGGAGGCAAAGGGAAGATGCGCCGATTCGTTGCGCAGAATGCGGGAACAGACGTGATGGAAGGTGCCCACCCAGAGGCTCCGCACCGGAAAACCCAGCAAGGCTTCCAGGCGTTGTTGCAGTTCGCGCGCGGCTTTGTTGGTGAACGTGACCACCAGGATGTTCCAGGGCGGCACCTGCTTTTCCTTGAGCAGCCAGGCGCAACGGTAGATGATCGAACGGGTCTTGCCGCTGCCAGCTCCAGCCAAAACCAGAAGCGGCCTCTCGGTATCGGTTACGACCTGCAGCTGCTGTTCATTCAGCGCCTGTTCAAACTCGGGAAGCATCGCCCCTACCGCATCAAGCGGGCACTACCACCGGCCTGGCTTCGCTCTGGCGTCCTTCCAGGCGGCCCAGGAATTCGGGCACCACATCGTTGGTCCATACTTCCTTAAAGGCGGAAACCTTGTACCAATAGGTGCCGGGCAAGACCGAATGCCAGGGTTCCGAACCGTGGTAACAGCTGTTGGTGCCCACCGTATCCACCACCGCGTAGGCAGAATTGTAGGCCAGACCGCGGTAAACGTAGTATCCATCGGTGGTCAGGGGATTGTTGGCGTCCCATCTCAGTTCCACGTATTTGTTATCCGAGCCAGGTCCGGACACTCCGTAGATGATCAGATTGGAAACGGTTTGCGGGGTGGAAACGTCCGGATTGCCGATCGGATCGAGGGGATTTTTACGCTGCAACTGGCAGGAACCCATGAAAAACCCAAGTACGAGCAAGATGGATAATGCGATACGCATGAAAGCCTCCTAAAACCTGACCTGAATTCCTTCCGGACCCAGCGTGACGGTCTTCCGGCCGAATTCTTCCACGATGTTCCGCCACACTTTGGCGTTGTATTCATCCGTGGTTTCGATCACGTCGAAGACATTATAGGTCCAGATCACCAAGCCCAGCCCCAGAAAGATCAGAGAATACTGACGGGGGCTCTGCGCGGCGTTGTAATAGGTTTCGATTTCCTCCACCTGAGTGGCGTCCAGGTACTTGCGATAGTAATACTGGCTGCGGTCGTAAAAGAGGAAGGAGGTGCCCAAAGCCAGCAGTTCGCTGCCCAGAAGGATGGAGCCCTTGGTGCCCGCGTCGCAGGAGATTTGCCCCAAACCGGGAACCAGCATCGATTTGATGATGGTCGAGCGGATCGGGCTGGCCTGGATCTCGTACATCTGCAGCAATTGTTGCCGTTCCAGCAGGCCGTCCCTGTATTCCAGACGGTCGCGCCAGTCTTGCCAGCCATACTTGGTGCTGTCGGAGAACGCCCTGATGTCAAACTCCGTCTGGGCGGCAAGCGCGGAAGCCAGTAAAAGTAACAGGAGTAAAAGTCCGGTGTTGCGCATCCTCACCTCATCAGGTTTTCGGAGATCTTGTTGAGCGGCGTGATCACCCGGTCCTTCAGGTTCACCTGCCAGACGTAGTAATAGGACACAGTCGGAGTAACAAGGTCGTAGCGGACCTCATATTTGTACTGGCCGGTGGAGATCAGGGTTTTCCAGCCCGAATCGCGGATCTCCGAAGGGTCGAAGGTTTGCAGGAGTTCCTGTTTCTGGGCGCGGATCCTGGAGTTGAGCAAGCCGCCGCGGTATTCGTTGATGATGCGCTGGGCAAATCCCGCCGGATTCACCTGCGCGTCCAGCATGTTTTGCATCTGGGCGGCTTTGTTACGATATTCCGGCCGGGCGTCAAGATTGCTGGCCTGGCGGTAAAGGCCCAGCGCTTCACTGTATCTGCCCCCCAGTTCGGCTTTTTCCGCCTGGGAATATAGTTCGGTGGCCCTGGCGATATTGGCTTTTACAGCGTTCAGGCGCGCGATGGCCTGATTGGCCAGGGCATAATCCGGAATGATGTCGTAGGTCTTGCGATAATGCACTAGCGCGTTGTCGAAATCGCGTTGGGCCAGCAGTTCGTCCCCTCGCTGGATATACAGGGCTGCGACCTGTTCCAGCCGGAGATTCACTTCTTGCTGTTTACCCGGGTCATACTGCACCGCGATGCGGAAAAACCGGTCGGCTTCCAGGTAGTTTTGCCCTTCCAGATAGCTTTCCGCCTGCCCGATGTAGGCTTCGGCGATCATCCGGTTGGTCACGTCTTTTTCCACCACGGGATATTTGGCGAGTTCAAAAAGCACTCGCAGGCCTTCGCTGTAATAGCCGGTTTGCGCAAGCCGCGCGGCATAATCGAGTTTACCGGGCACAAGGCGCATGATCTGTTTGCGGGCGGTGATTTCGTGCGGATTGTTGGGATAGGAATCATACAGTTTCATGTAGGTTTCCCAAGCCGCGTTGTGGTCGATATAGGTGTCCAGGAGGAAACTAATGCGCCGGCTCAGCATCTCCGCCGTCAGATCAGAATCCGGAATCTCACGCAAGACGGCTTCCACGTAATACATGGCCTTGGAAGGGTTGTTTTCCAACAAGGCATTTTCGGCGAGTTGCTTGTACAGCCTGCCCAAAGCCTGGTCCGCTTCAGCGGAGTTGGCGAGCTTCAAAAACCGGATGGCCAGGTCCCAACTTTCGCGCTGCATGGAAAGCAAGCCCAGTTCGTAGTAGCAGCGGGCGCGCAGTATCTCGCTGCGGGTGATCAGTCCGCCGTTCTTGCCGCTTTGGATATAGGCGTCCAGTTCCTGGATCGCGGCGGCGTAACGCTTATTGTTGTAATGGTCTTCCGCGCTGTTGAATTTGTTTATTTCGCAGGCGCTGGCCGCAACAAGGAGCAAGCCGCAGATCAGGGCTTTGAGACTGGTCTTGATCATTGTTCGAGGCTGTAGATTTGGCCTTCGCGGGCGAATTCAAACAAGGGCAGGGGATTTTCCGCCAGAGCCCGTTCCAGTTCCGGACTGATTCCGTGGTTGAGCAGTATCCGCTTGACCCCGGCGTATTGCAGTTTCAGGACTTGCGCGGCTTCGGGATGGATGGCGTCGGCGATCACCGTGTGGCAGTCCCTGACCAGATTCATGATGCTGTCCATGGTGCCCAGGTCCGAGGTATAGACAAGGTCTCCGGCTTCCGATGCGATGCGGAAGGAATAGGAATTCATGGGATTGGGGAGCTGGTTGGCAGTGATGAACTCGGTGTAGCCGCGCAGATGGTCGGAAAGCGCGGACGACACTTCCTCGTGGTACAGCTCCGCTTCGTGGCAATCGAGGATCTGTATGGGATAGGCGAAGCGGGGCGGAAAAGTGTAAAGGAACTGCAGGATCTCCATCATGAACGCGGGGCGTTCCGGCAGGAAGATCTGCAGGGGTTTCTGCCGGCCTTGCAGATAGAGCATCTGCAGCACCATGAACAAACCGGAAACATGGTCGGGATGGTAATGGCTGATGAACACGGCGTCCAGCGTTTCGGCGGCCAGATCGTGTTTCAGCAGCTGTTGCGAAGTTCCCTCGCCGCAGTCGAAAAGCAGGTTCTTGCCGTTCACGCCCACATACAGGCCGCTTTGGTTTTGGGTCAGGTTGGGCAGGCCGGGGCCCGTTCCGAGCAGGATAAACTTCATTTGGCTCTCTTTTGCGATTTCTGTTGGTTGCTGGGCACCACGATGGGAACCTGGTCCAGCTTGCGTCCAAAGGCCAGGAACAATCCGGCGAACATCAGCGTGGTCACCACCAGCAGCAGCCGGTTTCCCGTTTTAAAAATGATCACCGTGGTGAGGGCAATCACCAGGTTCAAGACGTAGATGATGATGGCGGTCACCTTGATCGAACCCAGGGCGGTGTTGATGCGGTGCGTGGAGTGGTCCTTGCCGCCTTGCATCACATGGCGTCCGTCGCGTTTCCGCGTATAACTCACCAGTGAAATGTCGAAAATGGCATAGCTGAGCAACAGCACCGGCAGCAGGTAAAACATGTTGTCCTGGCGGGTCAGAACGGCGTATTTGGCCATCAGGATGCCCATCGAGGAAAGGAAATAGCCGATGAACATCGAGCCCGCGTCGCCCAGAAAGATCTTGGCGGGATTGAAATTGAAAGGCAAAAATCCCAGCGCGGAGCCCGCAAAACTGAGCGCGATAAGGCCGATGAAGGCCATCTCGTTGCCGTTGGAACTGGTGGCGTTGGCCAGGCTGAAAGCGAAGAAACCCAGACCCAGGATCCCCGCCATACCGCTGATTATGCCATCCATATTATCTAAAAAATTGAGCGCGTTCATCAAGCCCACCATCCACAGCACCATCACCGGAAGGGAAATGAACACCGAACCGAACATGTTTTGCAGGTCCTGCTCCAGGAAATTGCTGCTGATGAAGATCAGGCTCACCACCAGCTGGCCCAGCATCTTGATCACCGGATTCATGCCCTTCAGATCGTCGATCAGGCCAATCAAAACAATGATCCCGGCCCCCAACAGGTAGCCGATCATCGCGCGATCGAAATAGCGCGCAGGAGAAATCGTAACGTCGTAAAGGCAAAGAAGCAGAAATCCAATGAACACGCTCAGCCCGCCCAATAAAGGCACGCTGTGCTGGTGTATTTTACGCGCTTCCGGCTTGTCTACGAAATTCAGGGCCCGGGCCAGTTTTATGATAAACGGCGTGAGCCCGTAAACGAGCAACCAGGACATAATGAACACGCTCGCGTATTCCCATGTCCGATCATCCATATCGATACTCCATTTCTGCTACTTTATGCCAGACTCTGAAAAGCCGCATTTTTGTCAATGCAAAAAGGGCGGCGGACCAAGGTGGCAAATCAACCCGGCAAATCAGCAAATCGCTCCCGTTACCATTGCGGGGTCATTGCGCGCTCACTGCGCGCTTTGCCCGTAATGAGCGCGCGATGACGGCGTAATGATAACGGGCCTGGCATTACATTGATCCTGAAGAAACACTGGAGTCCCTGAGGCAAAAGGAACTCCGGCTTTCTATGATCCCTAAGGAGGTATATTTCATGAGCATGGCTTGGCGAATCGAGGTCTTGCCTCCTGATTCCAGCCTCAAGAGATAGACTCCAGAAGCTACACTGAGATTATTAATGTCAAGGAATACCAAAGTGCGCGGTAAGTGCAGGTTTCGAATGGCGCTGCGCTAGAAGCCCAAGCAACGCGGATTGAACCCCATTCTAAGCTGTAGGTGCTTGCTATATGAGCGTCTGCATTTGGGGCCACTTTTTCGATTACAAAGGCAAGGATGCCTATTGATGGGGCTTTGGAGCGCAGGTGAGTTGATATTTTAAATCTCGTTCACACCGTGACCCCATATGTAGTAGGAGGGGGAAAAGTGGAAAAGTGGAAAGGTGGAAAGGTAGAAGGGTGGAAAAGGAAACAATTGGTCTCTCTTGGCGTAATCTTGATTTGATTAAATGCACCAAGTTCAGATATGGTGGGAAAGCCCGGAGGGCGGTTTATGCGTAGCCCACAGTGAAGCGACCGGGGTCCTTAGCGTCATGCGCAGCATGGCGATGGGGTGGTTTGCGGAACCTCCCGAGTTTATCCTCTCGGTTTGAAAAAGAGCCCTATAACTGAATATGCTACTTAGATTGTTGCGAAAACGCGCAACGTCACCGGAGCGAAATCGACCGCGAGGCTTACACCTGGCCTTGTTTCAGTTGGAAAGGCCCCTTTCTGCAAAGCGCACGAAATCCACGAAGATCTGTTGTTCGGGGGTCAGTTCGCCCAGTGTGGACGCGGCTTCCAGGGCTTGGGAGGTGTTCAGCCCCTCGCGGTAAAAGAGGTTGTAGATGCGTTTGATGGCGGCGATGCTGGCGGTGGAAAAGCCTTTGCGCATCAGACCCACGCTGTTCAGTCCGACGGTCTTGTAGGGATTGCCCTGGCCCCTGGTATAGGGCGCGATGTCTTTTTTGATCGCCGAAGCGCCGCCTACAAAGGCGTGCGTGCCGATGTGCACGAATTGATGGACAGCCGTGCCGCCTCCGATGGTAGCCTGGTCGCCGATCACCAGATGGCCCGCCATCAGGACCGCGTTGGCGATCACGCAGCCGGAGCCTACCTGGCAATTGTGAGCCACGTGGGCGCAAGCCATGAGCAGATTATCGTCGCCCAAGACGGTGAATTCGGAGGGGTTGTTGGAGCGGTTGATAGTCACGTATTCGCGGATGGTGTTGCGGCTGCCGATGCGCAGTCCGGTGGGCTCGCCGCCGTATTTGAGGTCCTGGGGATCGGTGCCGATCACAGCGAAGGCGAAGAAGCGGTTGTCGTCGCCGATCGTGGTCTGGCCGCTGACGATGACGTTGGAGCGAAGGATGTTACGGGCTCCCAGCACCACTTCCGGCCCGATCTCGCACCAGGGTCCGATCTCGCAGTCCGGCCCGATAACAGCGCCCTCATGGACGATCGCGGTGGGATGGATGACGCTCATTTGGCCTTCTCCTGCAGCATCGCCATGAAGTCGCCCTCGCACACTTTTTCGTTGCCCACAAAGGCTTCGCCGTGCATCTTGGAGATGGTTTTCTTAAGGGAAATGACCTTCATCTCGTAGCGTAGGGTGTCTCCCGGAAGGACCGGTTTGCGGAATTTGACGTTGTCGATGGAGGCGAAATAGGCTACAAACGCGGTGGGATCGTCCATCTGGTTGAGCAGGATGATGCCGCCGGTTTGCGCCATGCCCTCAACGATGAGGACGCCTGGCATGATGGGATGTCCGGGAAAATGGCCCTGGAAAAAGGGTTCGTTGATGGTGACGTTCTTGATGCCGACGATGGATTCGTTGGGCTTGAGGTCGATGATCTTGTCCACCAAAAGGAAGGGATAGCGATGGGGGATGATGCGCATGATGGCGTCCACATCAAAGATCACGTCGCGCGCGTTGGCTTTTTGGTATTGCTTTTTCAGCTCTTGTTTGAGCTGGATCTGGCGGATCTTTTTCACCAGTTCCACATTGGTCTTGTGGCCGCTGCGCGCTGCGAGGATGTGCCCGCGGATGGGCATTCCCAAGAGGGCGATATCGCCCAAGAGATCGACCACCTTGTGGCGCACGAATTCGTTGGGATAGCGGAGCGGATGGGCGTTGAGGATGCCTTCGGAGGACACGGTGACCGGGTCGTGGTAGCCAAAGACGTCCTGCAAGTTCTTGAGTTCGGCGTCGCTGATGTCCGGTTCCGCGATCACGAGTGCGTTGTCCAGCGAGCCGCCTTTGATCAGCCCCAGCTCTTTGAGCTGCAGGACTTCGTTGATGAAGCAAAAGGTGCGGGCTCCGGCGAATTCGCGCTCGAAGTGCCGCATATTGGGCAGCCAGGTGTATTGCGTGCCGAGGTAGGGATGCTTGTAATCGATCATGAAAGTGATCTTGAGTTCGTTGGAAGGAACAATGACGATATCGACGTTTTCCTCCTCCGCGGAATAGCTGATGGCTTCGTCGAACTCAAAATAGACCCGTTCGGAATCCTGCTGGTGCAGGCCGGCCTGCTTGAGCAGATTGAAGAACACGATCGGAGAGCCGTCGGCGACTGGCGCTTCGGGTCCGTCGATCTCGATGCGGACGTTGTCGATGCCCAGGCCTTTGATGGCAGAAAGGACGTGCTCGATTGTGCCGACAGTGGCTTCCTTGATGCCGATCGTGGTGCCGCGGGAGATATCCACCACGTGGTCGATATCAGCCGGGATCTCTGGTTTATTGGGCAGATCGACGCGGACGAAGACGATGCCTTCGTCTTTCTTGGCAGGTTTAAAGCGGATGGTGGAGATCTCCCCGGAATGCAGTCCGATTCCGGTGTAAGAGACTTCCGAGCGGATCGTGTGCTTGTATTCAGTCATGATTCACTCCTTGTTGCCATGGGCTTTCTGTTGTTTGAGGAATTCCCGGTAGATCTCGGGCAGGTGCTTTTCGCTGGCCCTGATGCGTTTCCAGGCGCCGGCATCCATAGCTGGATAACCCAGATAACGGGCATCCGACGGGACATCGCCGGAAATGCCGGATTGCGCGCCAACCATGGCTTTGTCGCCTATGGAGATGTGCCCGGCAGCGCCCACCTGGCCAGCCAGATAGACGTAATCGCCTACGACCGTGCTGCCGGCAAGGCCGACCTGGGCGCAGAGGATGCTGTGTTTCCCGATCACGCAATTGTGGCCGATCTGCACGCTGTTGTCGATCTTGGTGCCGTCGCCGATGGTGGTGGAACTGAGCGTTCCGCGGTCGATGGTCGTATTGGCGCCGATCTCCACGAAAGATCCGATGACCACATTGCCGATCTGGGGGATCTTGTGCTGGATGCCGTCCATCAGGATGAAACCAAAGCCGTCAGCGCCGATCACCGCGCCGCTGTGGACAATGCAATCGTGCCCAACTTCGCAGCCGGAATAGACCACCACGTGTGGATAGAGCAGGGTTTGGGCTCCGATGCCCACCTCATCGCCCAACACGCAGTTGGCCTCGATCCGCGCTCCGTTGCCGATCCGGCAGTTACGTCCGATCACAACGTAAGCGCCGATATGGACATCCGTTCCCATACTTGCGGTGGGATCTACGATGGCGGTGGGATGGATGCCGGGCGGAGGTTTTTCGGCAGAGCGTTCGAGCCACCAACTGACCAGACGCATCAAAGCGAAATAGGGTTGGGGATGCAGGAGCAGATTGCGTCCTGGAAATGCAGCAGCGGTTTCTGGCAGGCAGAAAACGAGAGCGGCGCGGGAATTCCGGACAGCCTCGAAGTATTTCTCCTGTTCCAGGAAAACGATACTGGAAGCATCGGCTTGGGCAGGGTCCGCCACGCTTTGCAGTGTTATGCCAGATTCGCCCTGATACTCACCTCCGCAAACGGCGATGATCTCAGCGGGAGCCAGGCTGCTGCTGAAAGTCTTCATGGTTTGTCGAATTTGAATTCTTCGCTGGGGAAATCAGGCTTGAAATCGTCTCCGGGTTGCGGCGATGTGTCTTCCGGCTTGATCGTGCCATCTTCCGGAGGTTTCACCGTGTCTTTGTTCATTTCCAGCAGGATCTGCTCAGTGAGGTCCAATGCGGGCAGGGCGTAGAGGATGGTACCCAGGGAGACGTCGAAGATCATGGTGTATTTTTCGTCTTCGGCGGTTTTCTTGATCAGGTTGTGGATCTTCAGGGTGAGGGGGTCGATAAGTTCGCGGTAGCGCTCTTCCGCTGCTCCGCCATCGCCAAAATAGTCTTCCAACAGCTTGCCGGCTTCGGCTTTCTTGGCATCGATCTTGCTCTGGGCTTCACGCTTGGCGGCTTCGGTCTTGGTGAGTTTATCGATCTCAAAGCTGCGTTCCATTTGCTTGATCTGGTCGTCCAGTTGCTTGATCTGGTTGGACCAGTTTTGCTTGTCCAGGTTGAAGAGGCGTGAGATCTCGGCCGCTTCGTTGCTTTCGAGCAGCAGGCGGTCGGTATTTACATAGCCGAGTTTAACGGCCTGGGCGTATCCCAGGCTGAGCAAACCGAGGCTCAGGATCATCAGGATCAGGGCCTTGTTCATGTGTTCTCCTTGGTGTTAGGGGATTTGGGGCGCGTCCAGATTAGTCCGACAGGGTAAAGATCGGATCCAAAACCTTGACGGCGCGGGCATCGTCGACCCGCAAAACCGGCGTGGTGAGTGGCGCGTCATGAAGTAATTCCGGGTTATCGCGGCATTCCTGCGCGATTTCCAGCATGGCGTCAGCGAAGGCGTCCAAAGATTGCCTGCTTTCGGTCTCGGTGGGTTCCACCATCATGGCTTCGGGAACGATGAGCGGGAAATAGACCGTCGGAGCGTGATATCCCTTGTCCAGAAGGCGTTTGGCGATATCCAGGGTGGAGATGCCGAACTCCTTTTTCTGCCAGGATGAATCCGCCACAAACTCGTGCATGCAGTGTTCCGGGTATTGGACGTGGAAGTCGTTCTTGAGCAGGGCGAGCAGATAGTTTGCGTTGATCACGGCGTTTTCGGCGACCCTGCGCAAACCTTGCGCGCCCAGCATCTTGATGTAGATATAGGCGCGCAGTTGGATGGCGAAATTGCCGTAGAAAGTGTGCACCTTGCCGATGGAGGTATCGGCGTGGCCATAATCGAAGAAATAGCCGTCGTCGCACTTTCCGATCATCGGAACGGGCAGGTAGGGCGCGAGTTTTGCCACCACGCCAACTGGTCCGCAACCGGGTCCGCCTCCACCATGTGGCGTAGTGAAGGTTTTGTGCAGGTTGAAGTGCATCACGTCGAAGCCGATCTTGCCGGGCTGGACGATTCCGAGCAGGGCGTTGAGATTGGCGCCGTCCATGTAGAGCAGGCCGTCCACGGAGTGGATGATTTCGGCGATTTGCTCGATCTGGTCTTCAAACAAGCCCAGGGTGTTGGGATTGGTGAGCATGAATCCGGCGGTGCGGTCGTCTACGATGCTTTTCAGGTGTTCGAGGTCGCATCTTCCCCGGGCATCGGATTTCAGTTCGACCGCCTCGAAACCTACGAGGGCGCAGGTGGCGGGATTGGTGCCGTGAGCGGAATCGGGAATGATGATGCGGTTCTTGTGCAGGTTGCCCTTGGCTTGGTGATAGGCGGCAACGATCTTGATCCCTGTGAATTCGCCCTGGGCGCCAGCCACAGGCTGCAACGTGACGGCATCCATGCCGGCGATCTCCGCCAAAGCCTGCTGCAGGTCGTATAGAATCTCCAAAGAGCCTTGCAGCGTGGCTTCCGGCTGGTAGGGATGCAGGTTGTTGAAACAGGAATGGCGCACCAGCGCTTCATGCACTTTGGGATTGTATTTCATGGTGCAGGAACCCAGCGGGTACAGCCCTTTCTCGATGAAATGGTTCTTGTGCGAAAGCGCGATGTAGTGGCGCATTACATCCAATTCGCTCACTTCGGGCAACCGGGCTTTTTTCGCCCTGAGATGTGCGGCGGGAATCAGGCTTTCCAGCGGAGTGTCGATCTCGCGAGCTGGCAGCGTGACGCCCTTTCTGCCGGGTGTGCTGTATTCAAAGATGGTCTTACTCATGGCATACCTCCTGCATGGCATCCACCAATTCGTCAAGCTGCTGCAGGGTTTTCTTCTCCGTCACGGCGATCAGCAGCTGGTGCGAGTGTCCGAAGCGCTGCAGGTCGACTCCCGGATAGATGGCTCGGTAGAGCATTCCCTCAACGATCTGCGCCGCGGGGAGCCTGGTTTCCAGAACGAATTCCCTGAAGAAAGGTGCTTCCGGCCAGGCCAGTTTGCAGCCAGGGACAGAGGCCAGTTTTGCGGCCAGGTAGTGCGCTTTCTGGGCAGACTGGGTGGCGACCTCGACCAGGCCTTCGCAGCCCAGCAAACTCAGATAAACCGTGGCGGCAAGAGTGCAGAGGGATTGGTTGGAGCAAATGTTGGAAGTGGCTTTCTCGCGGCGGATATGCTGTTCGCGGGTTTGCAGGGTGAGGGCGTAGGCCCGCTTTCCTGCGCGGTCCAGGGTTCCGCCCACAATGCGGCCCGGCATGCTGCGTGCCATATCCAGTTTGCTGGCGAAGAAGCCAAAGAGCGGCCCGCCCATATACATGCTGTTGCCCAGGGCCTGGCCCTCACCCACCACGATATCCGCGTGATATGCGGAGGGCGGAGTGAGTATCGCCAGGGAAATGGGGTCCACAGCGGCGATCAGCAAGGCTTTGGGCTGCGCGTGGACGATGGCGTCCAGCTCATTAACAGGCTCGATGTTGCCGTAGAAATTGGGGGTCTGCACCACCACGCTGCCGATTGTGCCGTCCAGCATGGCTGAAAGCGCCGCAAGGTCCATTACGCCGTCTTGGGCAGGGCAACTGAGCAGTTCCACGCCGATCCCTTCGGTGTAGATCTTGATCACTTTCACGTATTCCGGATGCAATGTGGCGGGCAGGATGGCCTTCATGAGTTTGTTTTTGCGCACCGCCATCAGGATGGCCTCCGCGATCGCCGAAGCGCCGTCGTACATGGAGGCGTTGGCGATCTCCATTCCGGTGAGTTCGCAGATCATGGTCTGGTATTCATAGATGAATTGCAGCGTGCCCTGGCTTACTTCGGCCTGATACGGCGTGTAGGCGGTGAAGAATTCGGGGCGGGAAACGATCGTATCCACCGCGGCGGGTATGAAATGGTCGTAAACGCCGGCTCCGAGGAAGGAATTGGCGTTTTGCACGCAAACGTTGCCACAGGTGCGCTCATTGATCAGACGGGTGATCTCCAGTTCAGACAACGCTGGCGGAAGATTCAGCGGATGATCCAGGCGCAGCTGTTCCGGTATCGCGGCGATCAGCTCTTCGAACGAGGCGACCCCGATCCTGGCGAGCATTTCGCGCCGGTCTGCGTCGGTGTTGGAAATATAGGGCATTATCTCTCCTTGGTTCAAACACGTACGGAAAAGTAGTTTTTTTCAATTTATTTCAATGTGCCGTTTGTGTCAATCGCAAAATTTCCGCCCCCTGGAATCCAGCCCGGCTCCCGTTATCATTGCGCGGTCATTGCGCGCTCACTGCGCGTGAAGCCCGCAATAAGCGCGCAATGACCGCGCAATGATAAGCGGAGCGGTACGCCATAACTCTGTACGAAAAAATGGCGGCCCGGGGGACCGCCAATTGTATCAAGGGCTGGACTGGAGCCGATGCTCAGTCCGCTGTTTTAATCGCGTTTTTGGGGCATTTCTCAATGCACACTCCGCAGCCGATGCACTTCTCCGCGTCGATCTTATGCACCTTTTTGATCTCGCCGGTGATGGCTTCCACGGGGCAGTTCCTGGCGCAGATGGTGCAGCCGATGCAAAGTTCGTCGATCACCTCAGCTTTCTTGCGCGTTCCGCAGATCAGGTCCAGGATCGCTCCCGTGGGGCAAACCGTGGCGCAGAGCCCGCAATTGATGCACTTGGAATAATCTATGGCGGCGAGGTTGTTGGTGATCGTGATGGCCTGCACGGGGCACTTGCGCGAGCAAATTCCGCAGCCGATGCAAGGCAACTTGCTGCCGCAGACCTGTTTTGCCTGCGGACCTTTGTCTTGCGAGGAGCATTTGATATAGACGTTGCGGTTGACCGGAACCAGATCGATCAGTTTGCGGGGACAAGCCCGCACGCAGGAACCGCAGCCGGTGCACTTCTCCAGGTCGATGCAGCGCATGCCGTCCGCGTCGATGGAAATCGCGCCGAAAGGACAGGCTTTCTGGCAGTCGTTGTAGCCGATGCAGCCGTAGGAGCAGGCGTTGGGTCCGCCGGCGATGTTCACGGCGGAAACGCAACTTTCGATGCCCTTGTAGGCGTATTTCCAGCTGGTGTTGTTATGGCCGCCGGAAGAGCAATGGATCACCGCGATTTTCTTGGTCACCGCTCCGCTATCCTTGCCCATGATGCGGGCTATGGCTGCAGCGGCGGCAGCGCCTCCAGGAGCGCAGAGATTCACTTCCATGCCGGAATGCACGATGGAATCGGCGTATCCGGCGCAGCCAGCCTTGCCGCAAGCGCCACAATTCGCGCCGGGCAAAGCGCCGATGATCTGTTCCACGCGGGGATCGATCTGGACGGCAAAGACCTTGGCGGCAAAGGCCAAAATCAGCCCAAAGACCAAGCCCATGGCGCCCAGAATGATCACGGGCAGGCCGATCTGAGAAGTCAGCGAAGCGGCCAGGGTAACGAGGATTATGTTCAGCGTCATTTCTTCCTCCCTTAGATCTTCAGGCCCATGAAGCCGTAAAACGCCAGGGCCATGATCCCGGCCAGGATCATCCCGCTGGCGAAACCATGCATGCTTTTGGGCATATCGACCAGGGCCAGCCGTTCACGGATCCCGGCCATCGCCAGCATCACGAACGTGAAGCCGACTCCGGAGAGAAATCCGTTCAGGGTGGCGAAGAGGAAATTGTAGGAAGAGCCGTCTGCAAGAGGTGTGATATTCAGGATCGCCACGCCCAACACCGCGCAGTTGGTGGTGATCAGCGGCAAATACACGCCCAGGGCTTTGTACAGGGCCGGAGCGTTTTTCAGGATGACCATTTCCACGAATTGCACCAGGGCGGCGATGGTGAGAATGAAGGCCAGGGTGCTCAGGTAAACGATGTCGAACCTGACCAGCAGGTATTTGTAGATCAGGAAGGTGATCGCCGAAGCCATGGTCATCACGAAGATCACGGCCATGCCCATGCCGAACGCGGAATCCAGCCTCTTGGAAACGCCCAGGTAGGGGCAAAGCCCCAGGAAGCGGGCTAGAACGAAGTTTTGGATGAAGATGGCGCCGATCGCCATCACGAAGATTTGGCCCAGGACTCCCATTATTTCTTCTCCTTGAGTAGGTTGATCGTGGCCATCAAGGTGCCCAGCGTGATGAAGGCGCCTGGCGCAAGAAGCGCCATCAGCATCGGATCGTAGGTTTGCGGCATGACCCGTATTCCCGCCCAGGTTCCATTACCCAGGATCTCGCGGAAGGTGGCCACCACGGTGAGCGCCAGCGTGAATCCGGCTCCCATGCCGATTCCGTCGGCCAGGGAGTTGAGCACGTTGTTCTTGTTGGCATAGGCCTCAGCGCGGCCAAGGATGATGCAATTGACCACGATCAACGGTATGAACAATCCCAGGGACTTGTGCAGATCCGGCACGTAGGCCGCCATCATCATGTCCACGATGGAAACGAACGCGGCGATCACCACCACGTAAACCGGAATGCGGATCTTGTCCGGAGTGACGTTCTTGATCAGGGAGATCATGATGTTGGAGCACACGAGCACGAAAGTGGCGGCCATCCCCATTCCAATGGCGTTGTTCACGGAAGTCGAGGTGGCCAGCGTGGGGCACATTCCCAAAACGATCACAAAGGTCGGGTTTTCCTTGATCAGGCCTTTGGTCAGTTCTTTCATGAAACTCATGGTTTCACCTCCTGTGCAGGCAGAGCCGCAAGTTTGGCTTCCACATCCTTTTGAACGAGGGCGATTTGCTCCCGAAGGGAATTTGTGACCGCCCGGGTGGTGATCGTGGCGCCGGTCATGGATTGGATCTTGCCGCCGTCCTTATCCACGACCAGATCGGCAGCGGGCAAACCCTTGAACTTGGCGGTAAACTCTGGCTTGACGCAGTTTGCCCCCAAGCCTGGCGTTTCCGCCTGCTCGACCACTTTGATGCCGAGGATGCGGAAGTCCTTGTCCATGGCGGCCATGGTCTTCACATTGCTGGAATAGCCGATCCTGGCGGCGGTGAAAGTGTAGCCTTTCAGCTCTTTGGTCGCTTTGTCGCGGGCTACGTAATACACGATGGAATCCTTCCCGGTTTTGACCGTGACTTCTTCGAAGGCGGAGTTGGGAATCAATTCTTCCCGGGCGAGTTCCGCTTCCTTGATCTTGATGGCCGCGATCTTGGGCTTGGTAATCGAGTTTACATAGGCCAGCAGCGCTGTGGCGACTATGCAAAAGGCCAGCAAAATCAGGCCGAGTTTGAGGTAAAACTTCATTTCTTCACCCTCCCAAACGCTTTGGGCATGGTCAGTTTATCGATCAGGGGCGTCATCACGTTCATGAACAGGATGGAGTAGGACACGCCCTCGGGATATCCGCCTACCAGCCTGATCACCACGGTCAGCACGCCGCAGCCGATGGCAAACACGATGCGGCCGTTCTTGGTGAGCGGGCTCGTGGTATAGTCCGTGGCCATGAAGAACGCGCCCAGCATCAGGCCGCCGGAAAAGATGTGGAAGAAGGGCAGCAGGATGGATGGCCCAGCGCCTTCGATCCCGCCAAAGAGGAAGGTCAGCACAAACACGGTGCCGATATAGAACAGCGGGATGCGCCACTCGATGATGTTTTTCCAGAGCAGGTAGATGGCGCCCAGAAGCAAGGCGAAGACCGAAACTTCGCCGATGCAGCCGCCAATATTGCCCCAGAATAGCGAACGCAGCGTGCCCATGTCGAACAGGCTCTTGAACATCTTGCCGCTGATATCCAGGTTGGTGGCGGGATCGGTGGTGATCGTATTCACGAAGCTGCTGTCCCGCAAGGTTTGCGCCACTTTGAGCGGCGTCGCGCTGGTCACCAGGTCGTAGGCCTTGGCGGAAACGCCCTGCAGGTTGGCATGGATCAAAGACAGGTTGCTGATGCCGTTGATGGAAGACTCGCTCAGTTTGTGGGGCAAGGTCCGGATCCAGCAGTTTCCGGTCATCAGCGACGGCCAGGATGCCAGCAGGAACGCCCTGCCTAAAAGCGCTGGATTCACGGGATTGTTGCCCAATCCGCCGAAAGCCTGCTTGCCGATCGCGATGGCGAAAACGGAGCCCATGATCGGCAGCCACCAGGGTGAACCAGCAGATATATTATAGGTGAGCAGCATGCCCGTCAGAACCGCCGAACCGTCGTAAACAGTGACCGGAACCTTGCGCAGATGCTGGATGAGCGCTTCCGTAGCCACGGCCGCCGCGACTCCGATCAGAGTGAGCCAGAGCGAGCGCCAGCCCCAATAATAGACCGCGAAGGCCAAAGCCGGCAGTAGCGCGATCACCACATTCCACATCACGTTGGGGATGGATGTGCGGTCGTGCAGATGCGGAGCTGGGGAAACTGTGTATTTTTCTTTCATCGTCAAACCTCTATTTCTTGGCGCGCAGGTTTTCCGCGTGGCGGATCTTGCCGGTATCGATCCATTGCACCAGACTGATGTGCGCGGGGCACACGTAGGCGCAGCTTCCGCATTTCATGCAATCTTCCAGCCCGCATTGCAAGGCCAGGTCCAGATCCTTGCCTTTCACCGCCTGGGCGATCAAACTGGGCAACAGGTTCATGGGGCAAATGTCCACGCAGCGAGAGCAGCGCAGGCAATTGCGTTCCGCGATGGACGACGCTTCCTTCACGTTCAGAAGCACCAGTCCGGAACTACCCTTGGCAACCGGGGCGTCCAGATCGGGCAAGGCAAAACCCATCATCGGCCCTCCGGAAATGATCTTGCCAACTTCGCCGGAAGTACCGCCGCAAAAGGCCACTAATTCGGAAAAGGGCGTGCCGATGCGCGCTTTCAGGTTCTTGGGCTGCGCCACAACACTTCCAGTGACTGCGATCACGCGTTCCACCAGGGGTTTCTTGTAGCGCACGGCTTCGTAGATGGCGAAGGCTGTGCCCACGTTTTGCACCACCACGCCTACCGCCATGGGCAATCCGCCAGCCGGAACCTTACGCCTGGTAGCGGCGTAGATCAGCTGCTTTTCAGCGCCCTGGGGATACTGCATCTTGAGCGGAACCACGCTGAGATTGCTTTCCGACGCCAGGAGTTTCTTCATCAGGGCGATGGCGTCGGGCTTGTTCGCCTCGATGCCGATCATGCCATTCTTGGCGCTTAAAACCTTCAACAGGATCTTCAAGCCCTGGATGATCTGCTCGCCGTGTTCCAGCATCAAACGGTGGTCCGAGGTCAGGTAAGGCTCGCATTCCACTCCGTTGAGGATCACGGTGTCGATCGGTTTGTCCGCAGGCGGTGAAAGCTTCACCGAGGTGGGAAAGCCCGCTCCGCCCATTCCGCAAATCCCCGCTGCGGCAATGCGGTCCTTGATCTCTTCCGGCGGAAGGTCCAGGAAATCGGGGTCGTCAACCTGCTCTACCCAGGCGTCCTTTCCGTCACCGGTGATCTCAATGGCGGTGGCCATGATACCGGTGGGATGGGGAAAAGAGTCTATCTTGGTTACTTTGCCGCTGATGCTGGCATGCTGGGGTATGGAGACGAATCCTCCGGCTTCGGCGATCTTCTGCCCCGCCAGAACCTCGTCGCCAACCTTGACGACCGGGGCGGAAGGCGCTCCGATGTGCTGCGAGAGGGGAATGACGACCCTGGCAGGCAAGGGTAGAATCTCGATCGGCACGGAGGCGGAATAAAACTTATGATCGTGGGGATGCACTCCCCCGGGAAAGGTTTTTAACCTCATTGACGCTCCCAATGGCTCTTTACGAGTCAAAATTGCTAATTTTGCCCCACAAATTAAGCCTTTCCGATTTAGGCAAGTGTTTTTTCTGGACGGTGTTTCGCACAGCGCCGCCCAAAACCTTCAAACTCACTTCTGTCCTGCTTTCAGCACCCGTTTCAAAGCCCATTCCCCACGCAAATACTTGTTGCTGAGAATGGCCAACGCCTCTTTTTGCTTGCAGCCGGTGCGGATGAGATTTTGATATTCCCCCAGCAGTTTCCGTCTGTCTCTTTCCGACCAGGCTCCGCCACGGTTAGTCAGCATGTCAGTTGGCGGCCTGCGCAGTTCCGCCAGCAGTTTGCCCGGCTTCAGTTGCGCGATTTCCTCGATCTGGTGCTGGAACGCCTGCTGGGAAAGTTCGAAGCCGACGAACTTCCGGTTGAGGCCAATGCAGGCTTTGGCAGTGGTAAACCCGCCCATGAACAGATCGCAGACCAGATCGCCTTCTTGGGAACTATATTGTAGGATTTTCACCAGCAGTTCCTGCGGCAATTCGTTTTTGTTCTTAATCTTGCCCGGTTGGTAGCGCCTATTGATGGTCCACACATCCTCGCGGTCCCTGTAGTTGAGCGATCTGCCCCGGGTGTCCCGTTCTTCCAGCCCGAACCTGGAGCACAGGCTGAAGGTCGTTTTTTCCAGCGGGGGCCTGGCATAGAGCAGGATGTGGTAGTGCGAGGTGATGAACTTCCGCCGGGTGTATACCCCAAAGGGATACTTCCAGATCAGATGGTTGACTTCGACCAGCGGCGTCTGCTTCAACGCGTGCAGGATTTCATAAAGATGCGTGTAGCCGGAGACGATGTAGAGCTGGCCGCCTGGTTTGAGGATCCTGGCCGCCTGAGCAATCCAGGCCAGGGAAAAATCCTGGTACTGGTCGGCCGGAACGTCAACATAGCCATCCAGCACGAACTTCTCGTTACGGTTGTAGTGCTTGTGCAAAGAGCCGCCGCCGATTCCATAGGGCGGATCGGTGACGATCAGGTCCACCGTTTCGTCCTGGAGCAAAGCCTGGCAGCCGGCGACGCAGTCACCCCGGACATAGGTGTTGCCCGCAATCTGGACTATTTGCATTTCTGTTTTGCGCATCAAGCGATCGTTACCTTCTTTGAGTGCCTCAGACGCATCCGATGCCTGTTCCGACCATGCCCATCCGGATTTGAATCTGTCAAGCAGTTTTTCGCCGGTAGAACTGCACCGTGGAAAATCCATCTGAACGGAGAGTGAAAAACACCCCAGGGAACTTCAAATCCCAGCCTGCTGCCAGCCGTGTTTGCGATGTACAGCACTGATTTTGGGCAGCACCGAAACCTGCCAGTTTGGGGCAACGCGAATGCGGATTTCTATTTTAGCAAGACCGCCTTGGCGCTGCGCATTCCGCTGGAAGTCTTCAGCCGGACTATGTAGATACCGGATCCAACTCTGTGCCCTCTTGCATCCAATCCGTCCCAAGTGGCGGAATGTTCGCCTGCCGTTTTTGTTCCGTGGGATATGGACCTTACAAGCTGTCCTTTCAGGTTATGGATGCTGATCTCGACTGGACTGCTCTGGGCCAGTTCATAGGATAGGGTGGTACCGGCAATAAAGGGATTGGGTGATATGCTTAAACCAGGCTCTGCATCAGGTATAGCGGGGTCAGCACTGCCCGTAAAGTTATCATAATAGTAGACCAACCGGTGCAGCAGATAGAGCCCCGTATCATCCCCCACATAAAGATGCATGTCTTGCATGTAATTGCTGGGGTCATAGCTATACACATACTTGTAGGTCTCAATCCATTGATTCGTAAATCCCCAGTCTGTAGTGTCCAGTATTTGCAGTGCGCCGTTGTAGTTAAATGTGCGGTAATAGCCAAGATCCCAGTCCTGTGAATTCCAGAAGAAGTTGTCTTCCCTCTGCAGTATAAAGACATTGGCATAGGGATTAAGGAGTTCCATCCCCCAGACAAGATTCAGCAGGTACAGGTTGGCAAAATCCTCATAAGTACTGCTATCCTGGGGCAAATAGGTAATGACCGTTTTTACCACATTGACCCATTGCTGGCCGCTATCTTGAACCTGGTGGATGGTATAACTGACTCTGCCGCCGGCATCATAGAATATCACATCCCTGGTCACATAAGCGCTCGTGTCAATCACTGATGTTTTGATAATATGGTCAATCCTGTTTTGGGGAGTGTAAACAAACTCGGCCATGGAAACCGGCTCAGGATTGTTTGCCGCGAATTGCGTAACCTGCCTGATCCGGAAATCGGGATAATACTCACATTCGACTGATCCGCCATACATCCATTTTTCCGCGTTTCTATCCCAATTGCTGTAGTGCGTGACCTCCGGTTTGCCGTTGGGATGGTAGAATATCTCTTGTTTATAAACCAGATACCATTCAGGAACAGCATCATCAAAATAGGACAGGATGTAACTATTGGGACGCATTTGAGGGGTGTAGCCCACCAGGATATTTTCAATGGCCACAAACTGCCCTGTCCATCCGTTCACAACCTCTTTTTCGATCTCTGAGATGGCGTATTCACGATTCGTCTCTGGGGTAAAGGTCTGCGGCATCCGAAAAGGTTGCCGGAAATACTGGCTGATCCGCTCATCCTGTAGCATGATTCGGGATTGGGGCATACCGGTTGCCAACAGCATCGAAAACAAGCTGCATAGCATCATGAACGACAAAATCGGCTTTCCCATTTTCTTGTTACTCCCTGAAAAAGGCTGGGAATTCAAAGAGTTTGAACTGACTTTGTTGTAAAGGGATTTCTTTTCCGATGTCTGTCAGATACCCCCGCATCCACGCTGATAAAGTATTCTGGTATTCCACTACCTGGCATGGGTCGGGTGAAAAACCAAGGCTCAAGCTCGTTCATAGTGGGCAAACCCAGAGGGCGATGCAAGCTGAGCCCACAGAGGAGCGACCGTGGGGCTTATCCAGGCATACCATCCGCATTGGTCAGATCCCATTCTTAACTCAGCATAACTGAACTTGAGTCTAAGCAGCTAGTCTATGTAGAGCCTAAACATCTCCTAAAATTGATGTTACGTTGTGTATCAGAAGCATGCTCGCCAATACCGGGCAAAGCCATATTTTCCAGATAAATGCCGTTTCGCTCTTGCCTCTGGCAGTCAATCACTTGTCTATCACTAGTCAATCACTTCTCAATTGTTGACTAGTGATTGACTAGTGATAGACAAGTGATTGACTGCAACCCGCAAGGGCAAGACAAAAATCGGAAGTTAGGTGGTTATCTGTGAGGTGGTTATCTGGTTTTCTGGATTTATGCCAGATTTATGCCAGCTTCCAGGCTACCCTCTCAATTTGAACTTGGGACAATCGGAATGCCATTTTCGAGGGAAAAATGCAGCCTTGCCGATGGGAGTTGTTCCCTCCCAAAGGCATACGGAAATAGGGCTCAAAAAGGCGAATTTATCCTTTGACAAAAACCCGGGCACGGCAAAGCTATCTTTAGAAGCGATGGGGAGAGACCTGATGCCTTTTGTACATTTGCATAACCATACACAATACAGTCTGTTGGACGGCGCGTGCCGGGTGGACCGCATGGTCAACCTGGCGGTGAAATATGGCATGCCCGCTGTGGCGATCACGGATCACGGCAACCTGTTCGGTGTGATCGACTTTTATAAAACTGCCAGGAAAGCCGGAATCAAGCCGATCATCGGCACCGAAGCCTACATCATCAACGGCGAACTGGACAGCGAGCACAACAAAAACGACACCCGTTACCACTTGATCCTGCTGGCGCAAAACTTCCAAGGCTACCAAAACCTGATCAAACTCTCCTCCATTTCCTTTATAGACGGTTTCTACTACAAGCCCCGGATCAGCAAGTCGCTGCTGGAAAAATACAGCGCGGGGCTGATCTGCCTGAGCGCTTGCGTGAAGGGGGAAATCCCTTCCCTTCTCTTGAACGGACGGGAAACCGAGGCCCGGGAAGCGATCGCCTGGCATCAACGGGTGTTTGGCGAGCGTTATTTCATCGAGATCCAGGACCACGGGCTGGATACTGAAAAGGCGGTGATGCCTCAATTGATCAAGCTGGCCAAGGAGATGCAGCAGCCACTGGTGCTCACCAACGACTGCCACTATGTGCATCAGGACGATCGCGAGGCCCACGACATCCTGCTTTGCATCCAGACGGCCAAGAACCTGAACGATCCGGGCCGGATGCGCTACAACACCAACCAGCTTTATTTCAAGAGCGCCGAAGAAATGCGGCAGATCTTCCCCGACGAAGAGGAAGCCTACGCCAACACGCTGAAGATCGCCGGCATGATCGACCTCGAATTGCGCTACGACAAGTTTTTGCTGCCGCAGATCGATACGCCGCCGGAGTTCGCGGACATGGGCGCTTACCTGCGCCAGCTTTGCGAAGAAGGGGCACGTTTGAAGTATCCGGAGTTGACGCCGGAGATCCAGGCCAGGATAGACTTTGAACTGGACGTGATCCACGGAATGGGCTTCGATGGCTACTTCCTGGTGGTGAAAGACCTGATCGACAATGCCCGGAAACAGGGCGTTCCGGTAGGTCCGGGCCGCGGATCCGGAGCGGGCAGCATCATCGCCTATCTGCTGAATATCACGCAGATCGACCCGATCAAATATGGCCTGCTGTTCGAGCGTTTTTTGAATCCGGACCGCATCAGCATGCCGGATTTCGATATCGACTTCTGCGCCCAAAACCGGGGCAAGGTCATCGACTACATTGTCCAGAAATACGGCCGCAACAGCGTTACGCAGATCATAACCTTCGGCACCCTCGGCGCCAAATCCGTGATCAAGGACGTGGCGCGCGTCCTGATGGTGCCGGCCAGCGAAGCCAACAACATCACCAAGACCATCCCCTATGGCAAAAACCTCGAGGACGCGTACAAGGACTCGGCTGATTTCCGCCATTTGATCGACAACAACGAGCTTTACCAGAGCATCTACAAACACAGCCTGGTGCTGGAAGGGCTGATCCGCCAGACCGGCATCCACGCGGCTGGATTGGTGATCGTGCCTGGCGACCTGACCGATTACATACCCCTCACCTGCAGCACCCAAAAGGATGCCGACAACAATATCCTGGTGCAATATGAAGGGAAATGGCTGGATGAACTGAAATTCCTGAAAATGGACATCCTGGGGCTGAAAACCCTCACCCTGATCCAGAAAACGGTAGATTTGGTCCAGCAATCCCACGGCGTCACGCTGGACATGGAAAACCTGGATTTGACCGACAAGAAGGTCTTCCAACTGCTGGGCAAAGGCGAAACGGACGGCGTGTTCCAGTTTGAATCCGACGGCATGCGCAAGTACCTGATCAACCTGAAACCCAACATGTTTGAAGACCTGATCGCCATGGTGGCCTTGTTCCGGCCGGGTCCGATGAAGTTCATCGACACCTACATCGCGCGGAAACACAAGAAAGAAAAGGTGGTTTACGATCATCCGGTCATGGAGGAAACCCTCAAGGAAACCTATGGCGTGACGGTCTATCAGGAGCAGGTGATGAAGATCTCCATCGAGATGGCGAACTTCACACGCGGCCAGGCCGACACGCTGCGCAAGGCAATCAGCAAGAAGAGCATGGACATCCTGATGCAGTTTGAGCAGCTGTTCAAGGCTGGCGCGATCGCCAATGGGGTGAGCGAAAAGGTGGCGGACAAGATTTGGCGCGATTGGGGCGACTTTGCCGAATACGCTTTCAATAAGAGCCATGCCACTTGCTACGCCCTGGTGGCCTATCGGACGGCGTGGCTGAAGGCGCATTACCCGGTGGAATTCCTGGCAGCCCTGCTTTCGCTGGAGGACGATCCGGCGGCAGTCCCGGTCAAGATCGAGGTCTGCAAATCCATGGGCATCAAGATCATACCGCCAAACATCAATCGCAGCGACCGCGAGTTCAGCGTGCGGGGCAAGGAAGTGCTGTTCGGTTTGAAAGCCATCAAGAATCTCGGCGAAGCCGCGATTTCGGCCATTGCAACGGAGCGCCGGGAAAACGGGCCGTTCAACAGCATCTTCCACTTCTGCGCCCGTTTGGACAGCAGCGCGGTAAACAAGACCGTGCTGGAAAGCTTGATCGCCAGCGGCGCGATGGACGATCTGGAGGGCACTCGGGCGCAAAAATGGGCGGTGATCGAACAAGCGCTATCCTTCAACACTGGCGCGCAAAGGGATAAAAGGATAGGCCAGACCTCGCTGTTTGACATCATCACCGCCGAGGATGACGGCGAGGAATACTATCCGCCGCTTCCTGTGGAAGAACCCTGGAACTACGCTTACCAACTGGAAAAAGAGAAGGAAGTTTTGGGCTTCTACATGGGCGGGCATCCGCTCTATGAATACAAAGCCCTGATCAGGCACTTCACCAACGCCGATTCCCAGACCGCCAAAAGCAAAGCGAACCAGGACCTCATCCTGGCGGGCATCGTTTCCGGAATTACCCGAAAGCGCGATAACAAGGGCAATCCGATCGCCTTCGTGGATTTTGAGGACCTGGCGGGCCGATTTGAGGTGGCCTTGTTCAGCCAGGATTACCAGGAGTATTATTCGCGCCTTGCCACAGGCAGCATTTTCTTCATCTATGGCACGAAATCCGGTTTTAACGGCAACGACGACAACCTGCTCCGGGTGACGCCCTCCAACCTGGTCGCCCTCAACGATTTGGCAGCGAACCTGAAAGGCGAGGTGCTTTTAAACCTGAACCAAAAACAGCTGGAAGCTGAATTCCTGGGCAAGCTGGAGCAGTTGACTGACAAATCCCGGGGCTTGTTTTCGCTCCGCAGCACGGTTCTGCTGGAAAGCGGCGACAAAGTGCAGCTGCTGTCGCGCAAGAAATTCTTCCCCGGAAACGACTTTCTAGAGTGGCTGGAACAGGAAAAGGCGGATTTCAGCCTCAGGCTCTTCTCCGATGAAAAAAACGCTTAGCTGGGCGGCTTGCCTGCTGTTTTTCTGCTCCATCCTGAGCGCTCAGGAGATCATCTTTGAGCATTACCCCCAGGGCCAGGACTTCTGGGTGGTGATTCCCTACAACACCATAATATTCAAGCAAACAGAGACTTCCGCCCGGTATCAACTGACCCTGCAGATCAAGAACAAGGACAAGCGCCAGGTTTTTGACGAAACCGTGAATCTGGACATTCCAAGGCGGGATTGGCTGCGGGATACGGCTATTCCCGTATTCCTGAGCGCGGCTCTGGAGCCCGGAAAGTACCAGGCGGCTGTGAGGATCAAGAACCTGAGCCCCGGGGAAAAGATCGACCTCAAGAAGACCCTGATCGTGCAGGATAATTACACGGAGATAGGCCAGGCCTACTTTTTGGCCAGCAAGGACGGCGTCAGTTTCATTCCTTCCGGATTAGCGTCTTTGCCGCTGCCAGTGCAGAGCTGCGAGATCCGGCAAAAGTTCTCCGCTCCAGTGGATAGCATCCAGGTGTGGGTGGATGATACGCTCTCAGGCTATACACAGACGCCGGGTGGATATTCGGCCAACCTGGCTGAACTCGTGAATCAAGGCGGTGTGCAAGGCGTCAGGATCAGTTTTTTTGAAGATAACATCCGCTACAACATGGAACCTTTTTGGTACGACCGCTGGTTCTCCTACAACGCCCGCTACAGCTACGCCGACCAGATCCAGCAGCTGCGCTACGTAGCCAATCAGAACGAGTGGAAGAGCATCCGGTCGGTTCCGGAAGAAATGTATCCGGAAGTGATCGAAAGATTCTGGCAGATGCATGATCCCAGCCCCGGAACCTTGCGCAACGAGGCCCGGGAAAGCTTCTACCAGAGAGTGGTGATTGCCGATGAGCGCTATACCATCCATAAAAGATTGCAGGGATGGAACTCCGACAGAGGTAGAATATACATCAAATACGGAGAACCGGATGAGGTGCACAGCGAAGTGCACCCCCTAGACTTGTATCCCTACATAGTATGGATCTACTATGCCCAGAACCTGGAGTTCGAGTTTGCCGATACTGGCGGATTTGGCCAATATAAACTGAGGAACAAAGATGAGGAGTATTAGACTTATAGTTCTATGCGGGTTACTGGCGGCTTGCGCGTATGCTTCCGCTGTGGATAATCTGAACATGCACGTACGCGCGCAGAGGTTCCTGGATTCCGAGAAGAATACCATCATCCATGTGGACTACCAGATACCCTACAACAACCTGGTGTTCCTGGCTCACAAGGGCGGATATTTCGCCGAAGTGGACGTGGTGGTGGAAGTGGTGGAACAAGACAGCGTTGTCTTCAGCCAGGAGATCCGGGATAACATTGGCATCTCGAACAAGGACGACGCCCGCTCACCCAAAACCTATCTCAACCGGGCAAGCTTCAACCTCAGCGACAAAACCTACGAATTCCGCTTCCGGGCAACGGACCTGAATTCGCAAAAGATCTTCGCGTGGTCCTTTCCCGCCGAACCATTGCCGCGGGAAAGCCTGCTTAGCGACCTTGAGCTGTGCAGCGCGGTACGTCCCGATAGCTCTTCCTATCTGGGCAAGTTCCATCGCGGCAACACCCTGTACCAAACTCAGCCCTCCCTCATTTTTGACAAGACCGAAAGCGATTTCGTAACTCTGTTCTTCGAGGTTTACACCCGGGAAGAACAGCGGAGCGAATCCAGCCTGCTGGTGTTGACCGTGGAACAAGACAGCGTGATCGTCAGCGACGACTATCTGGACTTCAATCCCAATGCCGACATCGACCGCATCACGCTCAAGATACCCCTCGGCGAACTGAAACTGGGTAAACACTCCGGCAGTTTGATGCTCCAACTGGGCGAACAATCGATCGAGCGGGACTTTGAGTTCTTCGTGACGGAACCCAAACAGGAAAACTACTCCATTTTTCCCAATCCGGACGACGATTTTACCTTGCTGCGCTATTTTTTTGCCGGCGGCCTGACCACAGACTGGAAAAACTACGATGAACCCACCAAACGCAGATATGTGAGCCAAACCTGGAAATACTGGGCGCAGTCCAGCAGCATGAACACCCAACTGATGCTGGACAGGATCAGCGAAAGAGTTGACTACGCGAACCGGTTTTTCGGGCATTTCGAACCCGGCTGGACAACCGACCGGGGGCGCATCCACATCCGCAACGGTAAGCCGGACGAGATCACCAGCGATACTTCGTCGGATGAGACCAGGTTTGTGCGCAAAGACTACCAGATCTGGAAATACAGCAGCGGGATCCAAGCTGTGTATTTATTCGTGGACCTGCAGATGAACGGAAATTACAAGCTGCTCTACGTCGATAACGACGACCGGGAAAACACTAATCCCGACTACTTGAGATATTTGGGCGAGGACTTCGATACTTCGCTGCTGGATAACTGATTGGGTGGATATTAAGAGTGCGTTCGAGCCAGGCCGTCGCGGTCTTGAAATCAAGCTCGGCGATCGGAAGACCTTTCCTGGGACCGCAAGCCGATATTGGCTGTTCAGCGCCGGAAGGCTCTGCTGGCCTCAGAAGACAGGAGTGAAAGCGTCTTGAAGATGCTCTATCTTAAATGTGTCCGTATCGGCATAATGCAACAACACGATGATGTCGAAGCGGATGCGGTGGTTTTCCCAAGATGTGTCCTGGACAACAAATTGCTGAGCAGCGGCGGAAAGGCGTTTCTGCTTGGTATAGGCGACGTTGCGTAGGGCTTGGCGGACAGAGTGTTTGGACCTGGTCTTAACTTCTACGAACACAAGGTTTTGAGCATCGCAGGCAACGATGTCGATCTCTCCTTGGGATGTGCGGTAGTTCCGTGCCACGATATCCAGACCCTTGCCAACCAGATACTTGGCGGCAAGGTCCTCACCGAGATGGAAAAGTTCTTTCGCGGTCCTGTGTGCCATGGGGCAAAAAAAAGCTTGACGGGAATTGTGTCAATGAGTTTGAAGCGTGGTAAACATCAAAGGTATCCAATATCTTGAGGGAAGCGTGAAAAAAGTCATCCTGAGCATCATAACTCTTGCA
>CAYSAT010000027.1:0-37737 GCA_964429035.1 uncultured Candidatus Cloacimonadota bacterium
GGGGAAATTCCAGCCTTGTGAATTTCCCGTGAATTTGTGAATTTCCCCATCCATACTGATCTGCTGCGGGTAGAATCAGGCTTCAGGGAAGAGCCCGCCATCCAGCCCTTCGCGGCTGATGTCCCAGTTCCCGCCAGACAGGCGCAAGCCGCCACGTAGCGTAGGATTCCGATCCTACGTTGATGTAGCATCGGAATGCTACACTACCTGACTGATGTAGCATCGGAATGCTACACTACCTACTAGATGTCGCTTTGGCAAGCGACCCTACAATGCTCCTGCAACGCCACCCACAATAATGTAGAGGCCCTTATCCGCTAATGCATGTATCAGCCTGAATCTCTCCTGACCTGACAATGGTCCACAGCAGAGGCACAGCGGAGGCAGAGCGGAGCGGAAGAAGAGAGCAAAGAGCAGAGATGAAGCTGTCCACGAATTACAAGAATTTACACGAATTGAAGAGCGAAGGGTTGTCATCCCGGCTTTGACCCGGGATCCAGTTTTTCCATCCAATCAGCCACCACCTCTGTCATCCCGGGCTTGACCCGGGATCCAGTCTTTTATCTTAGTAAACTACGTTGTGTATGTGTGGAGCTGTGGCCTGATCTGACATTTAAAGACTGTGATATGATGCGCCTGAGGCTGGCGCAGCCCCCTCACCCATTCGCCCCTTTGCCTTTCTCGTGTTCCACCCTTTCCACCTTTCCACTCTACCGTCCTTTTGCACTAACTCGTGTAAAAATCTTTGACTACCCTCCCTCTGCGTCTCTGTGTCTCTGTGTCTCTGTGTCTCTGTGTTGAAAAAAAAACACCGGATGAATCCGGCGGACCGACCGGATAAATCCAGTGTTCCGGTCCCGTTCCACCTTTCCACCATTCCACCAACTCTCAACTCTCAACTCTCAACTCTTAACTCTTAACTCTCAACTCTAAACTCATCCCCACCTTCCACCCGTTCAGCGTTCCTTGGCGATCAATTCCCCCAGTTTTTGGGCGGCTTCGTCCAGGGCCTGTTGGGGTGTCAGGATGCCTTCCTTGGCCTTTTCCAGGGACCTTTTAAGTTCGTCTCGGGCAACAAACCAGGCGGGGTGTTGGGGCTCGAAGACGGCATGTTCCAATTGGGCGTAGATCGCGGTAAATTGGGGATACTGCTTCAGGAAATTCTGGATCGTGGGGGTTTGCATGGCGCTTTTGCGCAGGGGCATATAGCAGGTCCGGGCGCTCCATTTGGCGGTTTGCTCGGTGTCCGTGAACCATTTGATGAATTCCCAGGCGGCCTTTTCGCGCTGGGGATCGCCGCTTTTGAAGATCACGATATTGGCGCCGCTGATGGCGCTCTGATCGGTTTTGTAGGTGGGCAGGGGCGCGTAGCCGATGTTGAAATTGATCGGCTGCTGGCGCATGTAGGTGATGGACACGCTGGAGCCCTCGAACATCGCCACGGTTCCGGCCAGAAAAGCGTTTTGGCCGTCCATTTCCTTGGAGGCCTTGGCGGTCTTTTCCTTGTTCACCAGGTTCAGGATGTAGGTGAGCGCTTCCACTCCGGCAGGGCTGTTCAAAACGGGCTTGTCGTCCTTGTTCATGATGGTTCCGCCGGCTTGGTGGATGAGGTTCACAAACTGCCATTCGTTGACCGTGAAGTTCGCTCCATAGGCGGCCGGATGGGTTTTGGTCTCCGGTGTAGTGAGCAAGCGGCAGTATTCCTCAAACTCCTTCCAGGTGGCGGGAAAGCGGTTGGGATCGAGCCCGGCGCGGTAAAAGGCGTCCTTGTTGTAAAAATAGGCGCGGACGCTTTTATTGAAGGGGAAAGACCACTTTTTGCCCTTGTAGGTGATGGATTGCATGAACACGGGGTAGAAATCCGCCAGTTCTTCGGGCGTCATCTCCGGATCGTTGGCCAGAAGGCTGTCGATGCTCACCAGCACATTGTCTTTCTGATATTTCGCCGCCCAGGATTCGAAGACCTGCGCCAGGTCCGGCTGCTTGCCTACGTTGAGCGCGGCCGAAAGCTTCTGGGAAAGGGCGGTGTAACTGCTGATGGGATTGGTGACCACCTCGATGTCCGGATGGGTGCGGTTGAATTCCACGATCATCTCGTTGAGCACGTCGCCCAGAGGGCCGCTCAATCCGTGCCAGAAGCGGATCTGCACCTTGCCGGATTGGGCCGCTTTTCCGCAGCCGCCCAGGATCATCAACCCCAGGATTAGGACGATCAATACGCGTCGCATATGTTTTCCACCTTATTCGAGACTTTCATGTGTTGCGGAACACCGGTTTCAACCGGTCGGTCCACCAGATTTATCTGGTTTTTAGAACCTGATCGCCAAGCATTATGGTAAAAGACGTCCAGTGCAACTCAAAGCCGGATGAATCCGGCGGTCCGACCGGATGAATCCGGTGTTCCGGTTGCGATCGGGGCTCTTGTTTCTGCCTGGCGAGTATTTTTCCAAGCCCGAGCATTGTTTTTCGATCCCGTTTTCAGGTCAATCTTTTTCGCTGTCCGCGGCGTTGGAACACTCCGTGCTTGACAAGCAAGCCTGCCTGAAAATCCTGACTTCCGCCAGAGTGAGAAAAAATGCCTGCGCCTGGATATTGCGAAAGTGGCGGAACTGGCAGACGCGCTGGACTTAGGATCCAGTAGGTTTAACCTGTAGGGGTTCAAATCCCCTCTTTCGCACCATAACTTTCAAGGGAGAAAAATGCAAGTCGAGATCAAGGAAATCAACGGAGTATCCAAACAGATAAGCCTGCGGGTGGAACCCGAACGGGTGGACCAGTCGTACCAGATATATCTGGCCAAGGCGGCGAGGTCGTTGGAAGTGCCGGGCTTCCGCAAGGGGAAAGCGCCGCTCGCCATGGTCCAAAAAGCCCATGGAGAAAGGATCCGGGACTATTTTGAGAAGGATTTCATCGATGAGATCTTTTACGAAGCCGCGACCGAATACGACATCCATTTCCTGCTGGCTCCGGAAGTGAAGGAACTTACCTGGATACCCGGCTCGGAAATGACTATCCTGTTCGAGATCGAGCACGAGCCAAAGGTGGAATTCGTCCAGCTTAGCGGGCTGCAGATCCCGCGCCGGGAGATACTTCTGGAAGACGAAGTAGAGCGGTTCATCGCCGAACTGGCCAAAGAACAAGCCGTGGTGATCGATGTGGACGTAGCCGAGGCCAACGACCAGGTGAACCTGGAACTCAGTTTTGACCTGGACGGCGAGGCGCAGACCCACACCGTGGAAATGATCGCCGGAGAGGAATACCCGCAAAGGTCTTTGGCCGCGCTGTCTGGCACGCGCACCGGCGATAGACTGAACGCCGAACTCACCGGCAAGCAGCTCAAACTGCTGTGCAAGGATTCGGAGCTCGCCCTGGACAACGATGCCGCCTATCCCTGCGCCCTGGAGGTCAATTCCATCAGCCGCTACAGCGTTCCCGCCATCGACGACGAATTCGCCAAGGACATGGATTTCGCCGATATGGCGGAAATGCGGGCCAAGATCGGCGAGGACCTGCGCCTCAAGGTGGAGCACCGCAACCTGGAGATCGAGAATTCGGCGATCATCGTAAAACTCTTCACCGACAACAAATTCCCCCTGCCGCCCAAAACCCTGAGATACATTCTGGAAGACGAACTCAAGAACGCCGATCCCCGGATCCGCGACCTGCTCTTCCAGTATTACGCCCAAAACCTGGTGCAGGAAATGACCTCCCTATACATTATGCAAGCCCTGCGCAAGCAGCAGGAATTGGAACTTACCGACGCCCTGCTGGAGCAATACATCGAGCATCTGGCCATCCTGGACGACGTGTCCGCCGGAGCCTTCAAAGAAAAGGAAGCGGACAGGATCGCCTCGGATGATTTTCGCATCGCGGCGACGAATTTCCACATTCTGCGGGACTTGGCGGCCGCTAACGATTTCATCGAAGCCCCGGACCAGCCGGAGCCCGAACCAGTCCCGGAACCGGAATCACCAACCCAGGAGGAACACGCATGAACTACATCCCCATGGTCATTGAACAGGTAGGCCGCACCGAACGCGCCTACGACATCTATTCCCGGCTGCTGAAAGACAGGATCGTCTTTGTGGGCGGCGTGATCGAGGACAACCTTTCCAACTCCATCGTGGCCCAAATGCTGCATCTGGAGGGCGAAGACCCCGAACGCGACATCTATATGTACATCAACAGCCCCGGCGGAGTGATTTCTTCCGGCCTGGCGATCTACGACACCATGCAATACATCAAATCCAACGTGAGCACCATCTGCATCGGCCAGGCGGCTAGCATGGCGGCTTTGCTCCTCGCGGCCGGACATCCCGGCAAACGCACCGCCTTGCCCAACAGCCGCATCATGATCCACCAGCCGATGGGCGGCGCGCAAGGCCAGGCCAGCGATATCCAGATCCAGGCCAAAGAGATCCTGTATCTGCGCGACCGGATGAACGACATCCTGCACAAGCACACCGGCCAGGACCTGAAAAAATTGATCGAAGACACCGACCGCAATTACTTCATGGACGCCGCTGAGGCCAAGAGTTACGGCATTATCGACGACGTCATCGTGAACCGAAAATAACTTGACGGGAATCACACCGCTGCTTTGTAGGGATTAATGCATGCAAGCACCACAACCACCATATTACCCGGGAGGATTTCTTGGATAAGATCAAGAACCTGAGCTGCTCATTCTGCGGCCGCAACGAGATCGAGGTTCAAACCCTGATCCGCGGCATCGCCGGCAACATCTGCAACGAATGTATCGCGATGTGCCACAACATCATCATCTCCAGCGCCGCGCCCGAAACCGAAGAGCTGGAGGAACTGCCCAAACCCAGCGTCATCAAATCCTTCCTGGACCAATATGTGATCGGCCAGGAAATGGCGAAGATGATCATCTCCGTGGCGGTTTACAACCATTACAAACGCATTTTCCGCCATAACCGGGACGAATACGCGGAGCTGGAAAAGAGCAACATCCTGATGATTGGACCCACAGGCAGCGGCAAAACCCTGATCGCGCAGACCCTGGCGACTTTCCTGAAGGTCCCTTTCGCCATCTCTGACGCCACCACCCTCACCGAAGCCGGATACGTGGGCGAAGACGTGGAAAACATCCTCGTACGCTTGCTGCAAGCCGCGGATTACGACGTGGCCAAGGCTGAGCGCGGAATCGTTTATATCGACGAGATCGACAAGATCAGCCGCAAATCCGAGACGCCTAGCATCACCCGGGACGTTTCCGGCGAAGGCGTCCAACAAGCCCTGCTCAAGATTTTGGAGGGAACCAAGGTCAACGTTCCTCCCAAAGGCGGACGCAAACACCCCCAGCAGGATTTCATCGAGATGGACACGCGCAACATCCTGTTCATCGCCGGCGGAGCCTTCTTCGGGCTGGAAAAAATCATCCAGGAACGCATGGATAAAAAGGCCATCGGATTCGACGTGAAACTCGGCCGCGTCACAGAAGACTACAACATTTTCGACCAAACCCAGTCGCACGACCTGCTCAAATATGGCCTCATCCCGGAACTAATCGGCCGCCTGCCGGTCCTCTGCACCCTGCACGAACTCAGCCAGGATGCCCTGATCGACATCCTCACCAAGCCCAAGAACGCCATTTGCAGCCAGTATAAGAAGTATTTCGAGCTCGACGGGGTGGATCTGAGCTTCGATACCGACGCCCTGCAAGAGATCGCCCGAACGGCCATCAAACAGCAGGCGGGAGCCCGCGGACTGCGCTCGATCATGGAGAAGTTCATGCTCAAGATCATGTACGACATCCCGGATATGGACAAGGTCCGCGCTTGCCGGATCTCCAAAGACGTGGTAGCCAAAGGCGCTCCGCCGGTTTACGAATACCTGGAAAGCGCTCCCGGCAAAAAGAAAGCTTCCGGCAATTCCTGATCGGAGCCAAGCGCATGAGACGCTCGCCCATCCTGGCCTTCCTTGCGGGCATCGCCATTCTTCTGGCGGCCTGTGAACAGGATGGGGAACTGCGAGTCCGCAACCGCACGGCTTCAGACGTCTGGATCAGCGTCGATAACTCCGAACCCCGGCAATTGGCGGCCGAAACGAACTGGTCCGGCTATTACGGCAGCGACCGCAGTGTGGCGGTCAGTTACAACGGAAACTATGTACTCCCCAACACCGTGACCCGCGAAGTGAAGAAAAACCTGGTGTCGACGGTGGACATCAATCCCGACGGGGGCGCCATCCGGCTGACTAACGACGGAGAGGTCACGCTGTCGGAACTCTATATTTCGGAAGCGGGAGATCCCAATTGGGGTATGGACGACCTTTCGGGCTTCCTTTTGCCCGGTGAAAACACGCTATGGACCGTTACGGAAGGGGCTTGGGACATCAAGGCGGTGGATGTGGACTACGGAACGCATTACATCTACGGGCAATCAGTGACAACCAATACAACGCTCGAGCTGCTGTTTTCCGCGTTCGGCAAGGCAGGGCGGGACCGGAAACAGCCAACAGCGCGGGATGAAACAACACAAGGCAAAACAAGCAGGAGAATTCATGACGGCAGAACTCTTTAAGCAACGGCGGGAAAAACTTGCGGGGCTGATGTCCGAGGGCGATTTCGTGATCGTTTTCGCCAATCAGCAAGGCAAACTCGAGAAGTTTACCCAGGACAACAATTTTCTCTATTTGACCGGCCTGAACCATCCGGAACTCATCCTCGCGGGAGGAAAATTTGGCGGCCAGTTAAGCACCATGCTGTTCATCGAACGCAGCGATCCCGACCGCGTAGTTTGGGAAGGCAAGAAGCTCTCCGCGGAGGAAGCCGCCCAAATCAGCGGCATCCAGACCGTGAAGTATCTGGACGAGTTCTACTCCGTGCTTTCCGCGTACAGCCCGCTGATGAAAAGGGCCTTTTCGAACCTGGGTTTCGCAGCGCTGAACATGCCGCCAACCTATCCCATGCACATGTTGGAGCCCCTCCGGACCAGGCATCCGCAGATCGAGATCAGGCAACTAAACGAGTTGATCGCGCCCCTGCGCAAGATCAAGGACGAAAACGAGATCAAGCAGCTGCAGAAAGCCATCGACGTAACCGGTGAAGGGATCCTGGACATCATGCAGTCGGCAGCCGCGGGCATGATGGAATACGAGCTGGAAGCAACGCTGTTTTACCGGATGCAGGTGAGCGGCCTCAAGCGCTGGGGTTTCGCCCCCATCATCGCCGCAGGGATAAATGCCGCCACCCTGCACTACGACAAGAACGATTCCCGCATCAAAGCGGGCGAGCTGATCCTGATGGACGTAGGCGCTTCCTGCAACAATTACAGCGCCGACATCACCCGCTGTTTTCCGGCCGGGGCGAAGTTCAGCCCGCGCCAGAAGCAGATCTACGGCATCGTGTTGGACGTTCAGAAGCGCGTGATAGAGCTGATCAAGCCCGGCGTGGAACTTTCCACCCTCAATGCCAGCGCCCGTAACTGGCTGGCAGAGGGCATGCAGGCCATCGGGCTGATCAAGTCCGCCGACGAGGTCGGTAAATACTACATGCACAGCGTCAGCCACTTTTTGGGCATGGACACCCATGATGTGGGAGGGCGCGAAGCCAAGCTGGAAGCGGGCAACGTGATCACCGTGGAACCTGGTATCTACATTCCGGAAGAGAGGCTGGGAGTGCGGATCGAGGACGACGTTCTGGTAACCAAGCGCGGCCACCAGGTCCTTTCCCGCCATATCCCCAAGGAAATCGCCGACCTTGAAAAGATCCGGCGCCAGGCCCTGAAATGAGCAACGCTGCCATCTATCCCGGCACCTTCGATCCCATCACGCTGGGCCATATCAACATTCTGGAAAAGGCTTCGCGGGTGTTCGACCATGTGACCCTCGCGGTGGCTGAATACACCGGAAAACCGAATTTCTTCTCCCTGCAGGAACGCCATGAACTCTGCCTGGAAGCCACGAAAGACATCCCCAACGTGGAAGTGTTAACCTTTGCCGGACTGGCTGTGGATTTCGTCCAATCCCGGCAATGCAAGATCATGATCCGCGGTTTGCGGGCGGTTTCGGATTTCGAGTATGAACTTTCCCTGGCGCTCACCAACACCAAGCTCAACCCCCAGATCGAAACGATCTTCATGGTGCCCAGTTTGCGCTACATGTACCTTTCCTCCTCCATGATCCGGCAATTGGCGGAATTGGGCACGGAACTGCACGATTTTGTGCCGCCCTGCGTGTCCGCCGCGTTGATCAAAAAGGTCAGCCAGCGCTGATTATGGCGAAGAAGGAAACCGTCCCCAAGGAAGTCACCCAGGTCTCGGAACGGAGCCTGCCCACCGACGTCAACGCCGAAGCGGCCATCCTCTCCGCCATGATCATCGACTCCGGGATCGTGAGCAAGGGCATCGAGGTCCTCAAAGAGGAATTCCTTTCCCGTACCGCCCACAAACTAATCCTCCGCGCCATAAGCGAGCTCTTCAACGAAGGCGTGGAGATCGACACGGTGACCCTGATCGACCGCATGAAGCGCAACAACACGCTGGAAAAAGCGGGCGGAGTGCCTTACATCAGCGATCTTAACGACTTCGTTGTATCCAGCGCCAACTTTGATTTCCACCTCAACATCGTAGTCGAAAAAGCCCTCCTGCGCCATCTGATCCTGGCCTGCAACGGCATCATAGAATCTTGCTACAGCTCCTCCAAACCGGTACAGACGATCGTGGACGAGGCTGAGCAGGCCATCTTCTCCATCGCCGAACTTCCCGAGCATCAAGGCTTCCTGCGCATCGACCAGATCAGCGCCGGAGTCATCCAGACCATCGACGCCATCGCCTCCACCAAGATCCCGGTGATCGGAGTGGCCAGCGGTTTTGGCGATCTGGACCGCCTCACCGGAGGTTTCCGTCCCGGGCAGTTCATCATCATCGCCGCCCGGCCCGCCATGGGCAAGACTTCCCTGGCCCTGAACATCGCTTCCCACGCGGCGGTCAACATGGGCAAGAAAGTGGCGATCTTCACGATGGAAATGGCCGCCGACGAAGTGATCATGCGCATGTTCAGCAGCGCCGCGGAAGTAAACATGGAGGCTATGCTCAAGGGCTATGGCATGAACGAGGAGAAGCTGATCCGCATCATGCAAGCCTCGGAAGTGCTCTCCACCAAACAAATCTACATCGATGAGTCCGGCACCAACACGCCGCTGGAGATCCGCGCCAAAACCCGGCGGCTCTCCGCTGAAGTAGACGGCCTGGACCTGATCATCATCGACTACCTGCAACTGATGACCCTGCCCCGCGACAAAGATAACCGCCAGCAGGAAATCTCCGAGATCTCGCGCGCCTTAAAGATCCTGGCCAAGGACATGAAGATCCCCGTGATCGCCCTTTCGCAGCTCAACCGCATGCTGGAAAACCGCGAGGATAAGCGTCCCCGGCTCGCCGACCTGCGTGAATCCGGAGCCATCGAGCAGGATGCCGACCTGGTGATGTTCATCTACCGCGACGAATATTATTATCCGGATAAGACAGAGAAGCCCGGAATCGCCGAGGTCATCATCGGCAAAAACAGGCATGGATCTACCGGTTCCGCCGAATTGGGCTTCGTCAAGGAATACACCCTCTTCCGCAACCTGGATACTTCGCATGAACTTTAGTTTCATCGCCGGGATCGGGGAATACACGATGTTCCTCGGCCGGGTCTTTTCCAAACTGCCCAAGCTCCACAAACGCAGGCAGGAGTTCGTCCTGCAATTCAAGCGCATCGGCTACGATTCCCTGTTTTTGCTGGCCCTGACTTCCGCCTTCACCGGTTTGGTGACAGCTTTGCAGGCCGTTTACCAGGCCAGCCAGTTCAGCCGCGCGGACTTGGTGGGTGTGATGATAGGCAAATCCACCATGATCGAGCTGGCGCCAGTGCTGACGGCGCTTGTTTTAACGGGAAGGGTGGGCGCTTCCATCGCCGCGGAGATAGGAACGATGAGGGTCAGCGAGCAGCTGGACGCCTTGCAAAGCATGAGCATCTCCCCCGAAGAGTTTCTGTATATGCCCCGCATCCTGGCCGGTTTGATCGCCTTTCCTTTGATCACAGTGTTCGCGGACGTGGTCGGCATCGGTTGCGCCTGGTATTTCTTCTGGCTGCGGCACGGCGTGCAATTCAACATCTTTTTCAACAACATGCGGGCTTCCTTCGAGCCGTTCGACCTTTTCAGCGGCCTGATCAAATCCTTCGTTTTCGGCTTCATCATCACCTCCATGGGCTGCTTTTTCGGCAGCCGGACAACCGGAGGCGCGGAAGGAGTGGGACGCAGCACCACCCTCACAGTGGTTTACTGCGCGGTTTTGATCCTGGTCATGGACTTCTTTGTGGCCTGGATCCTGTTGGGTAGTTTCCATTGAGCCGGACCCTTTGCCGCCACTTGTTTTTACTCACGCTGGCTTTTCTTGCTTTGCTTGGTATAGCCTGCCAGAAACCCAAGCCAGAGGTGAAACAGCTGCCGCCCCGCACCAAACTGCAGATCTTCGCCCTGGACGAGATCCGGACCTCGGGTTTCGAGACAGTGGTCCTCAAGGATTTCGCGGACCAGCATAACACAGCGCTCAAACTCACTCTGTTCCCGGATTTTCCAGCCATCCTGACAGCCCTGAACAGCCCGGAAAACAGGGGTAAAGTGGACCTGGTGTTGGGCGTGGACAACGCCTTCGCCATCACGGATTCCCTGTTGGACGTGTTCTTGCCGGTTCCTGAAGTCGCGCTCACCGAGATCAGTTTCGAGGTTCCCAAAGACCCCTCCAGACGCCTCATTCCTTATGCCTATTCCCACATGGCTTTGGTTTTCAACGCCAAGGTTGTGTCCCAGCCGCCGCAATCCTTTGGCGAACTACAGGACTCCCGGTTCTATTCCCAACTGGCGATCTGCGACCCCCTAACCACGGGTTTGGGAAGGAGTTCGCTGCTGTGGTCGGTCTCCCTCTTCGGAGACGGCGGATTCGACCAACTGTGGACCAGCTTGCGCAAGAACATCCGCAAGGTCTATCCGGACCGCTGGGTGGCGCTGGAAGCCTTGCGCAAGGGGGAATGCGGATTGATGTTGGGCTTGCAGAGCGCTCCGGCTTGGGTGGCGGAATTCTTTCCCGCGGAAAGCAACATCCAGGCGGTGATTCCCCAAGAAGGCAGCTTCCTCTACGTGGAGTCCGCCGCGCTGTGCAACGGCGCGCCCAACCGCGCTACCGGCCTGGATTTTCTCCGCCATCTGATCTCCGCCGACGTCCAGAAATTCGTAATGTTCAAACTGGGCTTGCTGCCGGTGAATGGGCGCACGCCGCTGATCAGGACATTTGAGGCCATCCCGAAGAACGCCTTCGCCCACAACCAGAGGCTGAATAAAAACCTGGCGCGCGAACAACTGCCCCTCTGGCTGGAATCCTGGAACCGGATGAACAACCGGCTGCCCGGATTCTGACATGCTTCCCCTGGCCCGTTCGGATTTCCACATCGTCCTCTTCGAGCCGGAAATCCCCGCCAACACTGGCAATATCGGGCGTCTTTGCGTGGCGACCGGTTCCTGCCTGCATCTCATCCACCCCTGCAGGTTTCTTCTCACCGATAAGGCGCTTAAACGGGCTGGGCTTGACTATTGGCCGGATTTGTCCGTCGTTCACCATCAGAGCCAAACGGAAGCGTTTTCCCAATTCGCAGCCGACCGCGTTTTCCTCTGTAGCACCAAATCCGAGCTCAGTTATCTGGACGTGAACTACCAGCCCGGCGACGCCTTTGTCTTCGGCCCCGAATCACGCGGATTGCCGGCAGACCTTCTGGAACAATATCGAAAGCAGCTCATCACCATTCCCATGCAGCCTCTTTGCCGGTCGCTGAACCTGGCCAACTCGGTGGCCATCATCCTGTTTGAAGCCATCCGGCAAACCAGCCGGACTGGCATTTAGCGGCTGATTCAAGCTCGCAACCTCGCATTCCGGAACTATCACACTCGCCCAATACAACCCCAATAAGCTTCGGAATGTCTTGGGCGGGATTTACCTCAGCGAGGGAAGTGGCCGCTAATACGGGCTGAGTCCTACACCCGCGGGTTGTGCCGATTTTACATCGCGCAGATTCTAGTGCCTTGACCCATAGCAAGATGTTGAACGGTCTGAAGGCTAAAATAAAACTTGACAAGAATCTGAGTTGTTTTCAAACTACATCATAGACAGTTTCCCTTGGGAAAGAAGTGATTGGTTACCCACCGCAAGGGAAGGTCTAATTGGTCTTTTTTGCCAGTCAACGCCTGTGTTGAAGCGTAATCGAGTTGTAAGAAAAGTCATCGGGAGATTATGAAACCAGCAGTTTGGCCAGTTAGTTTTGTTTCTTTGGCATACCGCTTGCGGTGTCTGTCTGGTTCTGTGTCAGGAGCTGTCACCTTGCTATCAAACCCACATATATCCTTGTCGAATAATGGTTTTGGACAAAAACACCTCCCCTTCCAGTCTGTTGGGAATAATCATCGCACATTATTACACGATCACTGGAGCGGAGCGATTTTGCGGGAACCAAGTAAACTTCTCAACTTCAATAACTGGTTTGGAGCCGGATCGGTAACCGCCAGATCCGGAGGAGGCCGACCGGCTCTTTAACTTTTGCCCAAACGTAACACCACATAAAATCATAATAGGAGAAAATTATGAAGAAATTCCTATTTCTGCTGGTGGCTCTATACCTTGCCGCCGGCTTAATGGCTGATGTGACCAGGATTGTCGCCGAACGGAACGGCACCCAGATCGCAGACAGATACCCCTACCGGGATATCTTCTATCAAGAAAACTTCGAAGGCGGCGCAGCAGGCTGGACTCATTGGGACGGCGCTGTATCCCCGAACAACTGGCATATCTACGCCAACGGCGATGCCCAAGGCGACGTCTGGTGGATGGGCGATCCCGCCCTGGCTTCCGGGAGTAACATCGGTGGCTACTACGACCAGCAGTACCTGGTTTTGGACACCCCCGCCCAAACCATTCAGGCAGGAAACACCACCCTGAGCTTCAAGATGCGCCTGAATGTGGAAGCGCCCGGCACCAGCGGAGATTACAACGGCTGGGATTCCTTTAACATCCGCATTTCCACCAATGCCGGCATCACCTACACGGTGATCCCCACCGATCTGCTCAGCGTACCTTATGACTTCACCTCTTCCTACGCCTTTGGCGAGCAACATGGCGAAGGTCCCGGCGTTCCAGCCTGGGGCGGCGTCCATGAACCCTGGCAAAGCGTGGTTGTCAACCTGGCAGGATTTGTTGGACAGAGCGTGAAGATCCGCTTTGCCTTCGCTTCCGACCCGGCATTCAGCACAGCTGACGACCCGACCATGTTCGGCGCGATGGTGGACGATATCGCCTTTGGTGGCTACTCCAACAACGGCGTAAACGACACACAGATGAGCTGGACCAGCCTGGTTCCCACTGCCGGAGACTTTTGGCACCTGGCCACGGTTGGTAACGACGCTCCCTCACCCACCCACATCATGAGCTGCCGTAACAGCGCCAACACCTACGTCAACGGCATGTACAACTTCTTGATGAGCCCCACGATCAACCTGCCGGCGGATGCCACCCAAATCGTCGCCGACTTCCAGCTCAGAGGCTCCTACACAGATCCAGGAGTGTTCCCCGACGTCGACTACTTCGGTTGGGAAATATCCGTCAACAACGGTCCCTGGCTCTATATGAGCAACATCACCCAGGATCCCGAAGGCAACAACTACGTCTATTCCGGGGCGGCCTCCACCTGGATGTCCATGATCCTGAGCTACACATTGGATGGAGACATCACGATCTTTGCCGGCCAACCGGTCAAATTCCGCTGGTATTTCCAATCGAATAACACCGACCCGATCGGCTTCCCCCTGGAACTCGACGACTTCCAGATCTTCTCCGTAAGCGCCGCGCCTGCCGCTCCGAACCTGATATTCCCCGTCAATGGCGCGGATAATGTACCCAGCTCCGGCTTCAGCCTCGACTGGTCGGCTTCGTCCCAAGGCGCTCTGCCTTCGTATTACACCATCTATATGGACACTGTGGAAGCCAACCTTCCCTCCGAGGCTTCGTTTAGTTGGGAAAGCAGCACTTCCATCACCGATCCAGTGGTAAACGGCGGCGTAACCTTCACACCCGGCCAGAGATGGTATTGGCAAGTCGGCGCCAGCATTCTGGATCAGCCGGAAGCCCTCAGCGAGATCTACCGCTTCGACATCACCAACGACGTAGTGATCAACACCTTCCCCTGGCTGGAAGACTTCGATGACCTGGCGCGTGTTTTCCCGCCCACTGGCTGGACCATTGCTGACCTTGATGGCGGCGGTACCACCTGGACGGAAAACACCGTCGCGACCTATAACCACACCCCCGGCGGCACCAAATCCGCCAAGCACGGTTACGGGCCGGTAGATCCTTCCAGCAACGGCTGGTTGATCACCCCCGCAGTGTCGATCCCCTTCATCACCGGCGCTTTGTGGTATCTGGACTGGTGGAACTACAACGTGTATCCCACCTACATGGTCTACAACGGCGTGTTGGTCAATCCGGTCTCCAACGATCCGAACGACGGAAACTGGCTGCAGATCTGGTCACAGGGAACGGCTACCCAAGCCTGGACAAACGCGGCGGTGAACATCACCGACTACGCCGGCCAGATCGTCTACTTCGCCTTCAACTACCAGGGCGCTGACGCTGATGACTGGTATGTGGACGACGTCCATATCATTGGTTTGACGGAAGACGAATACGCCCCCGTTATCACTCATCTGCCGGTGTTGAACAGCCTGCGTGACGACATCCCCTATACCGTCGTGGCAGACATCGTGGACGACGCCATCTGGAACAACGACATCGCCAGCGCGAACCTGTATTACAGCACTGACGGCGGCACCACCTGGAATCCGCCCATCGCCATGGCGGCAGACGTCCGCGATGCCTGGAGCGCCGATATCCCGGCCCAGGTCATTGGAACCACCGTCACCTATTACATGGACGCCACCGACAGCGAAGGCAACACGGCCACGTCGCTCTCCTACAGCTTCCAGGTCAATGATCCGGTCTGGATCCAATACGACATCGGCGGAACAGGCTACACCGGCTACCCCACCTATGTTTGGGGTCCGATGATCTATTACGAGAACCCTCTCTATGGCACTGGAAACCCGCTACACCTGCTGGCTGTGGATGGCGCTGTGCATAACAGCAGTACAGGTAATCCGCCCGCTGTGGCCAACCTGCACGTTTATGCCGACGACGGTGTCAATCTCACAGATCTGATCACTCCGCTTCCCGTCACCTTCATCCACAGGACCCGTCTGGAAACCGATCTCTCCGCCCTGAATATCCAGATCACCTCCCCCTACTTCTGGATCAGCTACGAAGATCTGCCCCTCGGCTGTTATTTCCGGTATGACGCCACCTACGATTACACCACCCTCTACCTGATGATCAGCGGAGATGGAATCTACTATTCCAGCAGCCCGGGCGAGTGGGCGATCGGCGCTTACGTCGAAACCCATGAGATCGAGGTTGCCACAACCTTCGATGGTACAGCGATGGGAATTACCTGGCCTGCAGTGGCAGGAGCCACATCCTACAACGTCTATGGCTCAAACGATCCCTATGCGCCAGATCCCTGGACCTTGCTGGGTAACGTGACTACACCCAGCTACTCCTACACTGTATCTGAACCCATGAAGTTCATCAAAGTCACGGCCGTCACACCTGCTCCTGTCAGAGGCATCCAACCCTCCAGGACCATGGTGCAGGCTCCGAGCATCACGCCCATCATGGACCGTTCGATGGATATCCTGAATTAAAGGCAGTAATCTGCACTAATTACAGGAATCTCAAACCATAACATCAGCCCCCACAAACGTGGGGGCTTTGTTATGGTGTTTAGTTTGGCCTTTTGCAGATTAAGTGGGCAAACCATATCCGCTTGACCCGATCTTATAGGGTGGGCTGTCGATCTCCGGGTCGACAGAGTCGGCGGAGCCGGCTTCTGAAGAGTACTGCGGACTCTGTGGCGACGGGACGTCCACTCCCCAATTCTGCCATTTCACAGATCATTACCCAGTCGGTTTGAAAGAGAGCCATTTTTTACTTCGTTATCAAGCCTGGATTGCTTGTCACTTGATGGCCTCTCTATGACCACCCGTCTATTATGTGGGAGGTCATAAGGAGGTTCGGGAGAGGTTGGCAAACCAGCCCTTAGGATCGGACAATTACCGATCTATCCGAATATGGCCGCTCCTTCCGTACCTGTGCTCGCTGAAGCACCGATTTGGGCTGACCAGCGTCCGCCAGTTTACAGATGCTGTCGATATCCATGTAGTGTCGCTTGCCCAAGCGACCAACATATTCACCGATTCAAATCCTCTTTTATTAGCGCTTTGGCAAGAGTGACCACCTGCGCCACGACACCAGTTCTGAAACTACTTGGATCAAGACGATAACTGTGCACGAAACCAAAAGAAAAGCCCCGCAGAGAAGCGGGGCATTATTGACGTGATAACCTGTTTATGCTCTGTAAAGCATCTACTTCATCAGGATCATCTTTTTGGTTGAGCTGTATTTGCCGGCCTGCATCTTGTAGTAATAGATGCCGCTGGCGACTGAACGCCCCGAATTGTCCTTGCCGTCGAAAACCACGCTGTGGTTGCCGGCTGCTTTTTCCTCATTGACCAAACGCCTGACCAACTGGCCCTTGACGTTGTAGATATCGATGGCTACCGCGCCTTTCTGAGCCGTGCTGTAGCGGATGGTCGTTTCCGGGTTGAAGGGGTTCGGATAGTTACCGGCCAGTTCATTTTGTAAAACCGGCGCGGTGATGTCGCCATTGTCCACGCTGCCGCCATCGGAGTGGATGGAGATATCGTCCAGGTAGAATACGAAGGCGTCGTCTGATACGCAGCGGATGCCGATGAAGACCAGTTGACCGTCGTAGGCCGAGAGGTCGTAAACGTATTCGTGCCAATCGATTGGCGCTTCAATGAAGTCGGGACCGGTTACATACTGGAATCCCTGAATGATGATGGAGGGAAGCGGGCAAACTCCTACCCGGAAGCGTTCCAGGCCAAAAGCGCTGGTGTGGGATCTGGCGAAGAATTTGATCGAGCTGTCGGTGCCCAATTGGATCCTCGGGGAGATGATCCAGTCGTTGTTGGGAGGAGTGGTTGCAGCAAATGACGCCATCATTTTCGCTCCGCCATGTGGCGTCACCGAAGTTATCGGAGGAGTCGTGGCCGAGGGATTGAAGACAATGTAGGCCATCGGATTTCCCGATCCGGGGAAGGTCACATCGGTGATTCCGTAGGTTGTTTGGTTGTCTTGGTCTCGGAGCGTCCAGGGTGGAATGGTCGTCGTGAAATCGGGATATGCCTCGAAATCATCGCTCATGACCAGTTCAGCCAACTGGAAGTCTAAAACCACGACAACCGTGGCAGGCTCGGATTCACCGGTCGCGGCAACAGATGTGACAGTGTAGGTGTATGTGGCGTTGGGCAGTCCGGCATCGGTGTAGGTGAAGATTTCTTCGTCTGGAAGAGTGGCCAGCAAGGTTCCATCCCGGTATACCTTATAACCGGTGATGACGCGGTCAGGTTCGGAAGGAGTGAAACGGTGCAGCGTCAGCGGTAGGTTGACCGGCGGATAGTCGCGCATTTCTGCGATCGGAGTCAGTTCCTGGAGTGGCGGAGGAGCGAACTGGGCAAAGGCGCGGATATTCCAGTTGTAGGGAAGCGTAGGCGCCACCTGCGTAAGGGTCTGCCAGGAGCCCTGGAAATACATCATGTTGCCCTTGCCTTCTATGGGCGGGCCATCGTCGCAGCCTGCCGGATAACCGCCTTGGGTGTTGACTTCATAACCATAGTAGAGGTCACCTGTGGTGGGAATGGGGATTTGGGCTGTGAGGATCACAGTATTCCATTCGTTCATCACCGGGCTGGCGACCACCTGGGAATGGACCAAAGCGCCGGCATCGCTGGCAGAGCCTCCAGTCCAGACTTTGAGCGTATAAGTGCAATTATTGAAGACAGGTACGAACTCAAGACGGGTAATGGAGCGACCTGCATAAGGCGCAAGATCTTCCTGCGGCCAGCGATGCGCCACGTCAAAGACAATTGCGGAGCCCACACCCACGGAATTCCCGAGGGCCATGTTGCACCAGGTAATCCAATCTCCTTCGGGATTGGTCCAGTTGAGTGTAATATCGCGATCGAGCGTAGTGGCGGTGAGATTTGCCGGCGGAAGGATCACGGGATCAACGTCAGCCAGGACCGGACCGGCAAGCGTGGATTCTCCGGAAGTGTAGAAAGCCGAGACTCCGTAGCTGTAGAGGCCGGACGTGAGGCCGGAATCCAGGTAGTTGAGGGTATCCGGGTAGTCGATTGTATGTATCAAGGTACCGTTGCGGTAGATCTTGTAACCCAGCAATGCACGGGTTTCTACTGGAGCTGTCCAATTCAGCAGCACATCGAAACCGTTGACGATAGCAGTGAGGTTAGTTGGGGGATTCAGCTGCTCCACCCAGACGTCGATGGATATCGTATCCAGGTAGATGTAGAACATATCGGCATCGCTGTAGCCTTTGAAACCTACGTAATACACGCCTGTTTCCTGCGGAGGTATAATCGCCTCCGCTATCAGGTAGTTTTGATTCGTGATGTTCTCATTGACGTAGATCTGGTTGTAAAGGCTGTCCACAGTGGGCGCTGTGCCCCAATAGACGGCGAGTTTCTCCGGAAAATCCACACTCGTGGCGCGGTAGTAGAATCTCACTTTGTAGTAGCTGCCTTGAGCCAGTTGCACAGGCGGCATCAGAAGCCAGTCGTTCATAGCCAGGTTCGAGTTGTAGCGCATGCGCACGCTGTTGGGCGCGCTTTGGAAGTTGCCGGCGTAGGTCTCCCAGAAGTAGGCGTCGTTGTTGGCGTTGATGGTGGTCCAGCCCAGCGGCAAAGCGGTGGGAGTGGTTGTATCGAAATTCTGGAGGTAGGGATAAGTGGTGATGGTTGGATCGGCCAGTGTGGTGAAGCTCCAGACCGGGCAGTTCAGAGCGTCGCCATAGGTGTTATAGGGCACAATCTGCCAATAGTAGGTGGTGCTGTAGTTGAAATCAACCGGATTGTAGGTGTTACCGGTTTGCGTGGTACCGTTGACTAAGTTTGTGGGAGGATTGTCCGTGCCCAGAAATACCTTGTAGCCGTCCACTGTGCCGCCTCCAACCGTCCAGCTCAGGTTGGCGGCAATGGCAACGTTCTCAGCTCCGTTGCCAGGATTGGGTGATTGCGCCGGAAGTGGAGGTTCTCCAGCAGCAGGCGGCGTGAAAGTGAATTGTAGTCCCTGGGAGGGGAAGACGGTAGCGCTGAGGACGCAATTGCTGTTGTTAGCCGTTCCAGCTGTGGTTGCGCTCCAATCCGTGGTAGTCGTGCGGTTGTTGAAATCCGCGTTGGAGTCCCCTCTCAATCCGACTTGGATGGTCTGCGCAGAAGTAGCGGTTACCGTGGTAAACGCACCGTATACGAAGACCACTTTGTTGCCATTTTCCTGCAACTGGATCTGGAAGGTGAAGTCATCGTTAGCGGTTGAGGTTGGAGAGCGGCGATAGTGTTTCCATTGGACAGTGAACACCCGGTTGGGCTCGACTCCAGAAAGCAGGTACATCAATTCGCCAGTGTCCCGGCTTTTGATATCCCTGTTCAAGGCGGCGACGACATTGTTGGTGCCGGTCGCTGAACTGATGGCCAGATTACTGGTTACGACGACGTCGCCCATGGCCAGGAAGCCGTTGGTTTGAATGCTGACAGTTGTGTAGGCTACTCCATTGTAGGTGAAAGTGAAGCCCAGGGGGATGGCGTTGAAACTTTCGTTATCATTGGCAACCGTTCCCAGGACAGTCCCGCCGCTGATTTCCACGAACGTTCCGGCCGTGGAGGCAAACGAATACTCATTCACAGCCCCCCAAGCGCCAATCACGGTCATCGACAGGAGCAGAAGGAGACAAGACGTTTTGAGCTTGTACATAATAACTCCTTTTCTAAGTTCTTTAAATATCTAATCCTTTGAAAAACATACACATCCTTGCGAGGCAGGGATTCTGAAATGTTGCTGTAACAGACTCCAGCGTTATCAAAAAATGTCAAGAGAAAAAACTATCGGCCTGACGCCTGGGCAATATGGATGCCTAAACCGCTAAATGAAGATAGATTGCATTACCGCTTCGAAATAGTGGACATCACCGCCCAAGCTGCCTTAATCCATTGCGGTATCATTGCGCGCTTATTGCGGGTGAAGCTCGCAATGACCGCGCAATTATGGCGCAATGATCGTGGGAGTCAGCCGAGAATTTTCTGAACAGCCAGGACCACTGGCAGGACGCCAGACTCGACTTCCTGCCTGATTTGCGGCAGCCGCTCCCTGACCCCAGGATCGGAGAAGAAACGGTTGAGCACTGCTTCCGTGAGCAAGGATTCGAACCATTGTGCCACTTGCTCCTGCCGCCTCCGTTCAAACACTCCGCTGGTCTTGCCGTGTTCCACAAATCTCTCAATGGCACTCCAGATCTCTGCCAGGCCAGTCTTCTGGACCGCCGAGCAAGTGATGGCTTTGGAAATCCAGCCAGCTGTGGAATGGCGCAGGTAATGCAGGGCGTTGTTCAGTTCGCGGGCTGCCAACTCGGCGGCTTGGACGTTGTCGCTATCGGCTTTGTTGACCACCACGAGGTCCGCCAATTCCATGATCCCTTTTTTGATACCCTGCAATTCGTCGCCAGCACCGGCGATCTGCATCAGCAGAAAGAAATCGACCATCGAGCGCACCGTGATCTCGGATTGGCCTACGCCCACGGTTTCGATGAGGATCACGTCGTAGCCGGCGGCTTCGCAGAGAATGATGGATTCCCGTGTTTTCCGCGCCACACCGCCCAAAGTCCCGCCGCTTGGCGAAGGGCGGATGAAACTGCCGGGATTCCGGCTCAATTCTTCCATCCGGGTTTTATCGCCCAAAATGCTGCCTTTGGACAGGCTGCTGCTGGGATCGACCGCCAAAACAGCGACCCGGTGTCCGCGAGCTATCAGCCACAGCCCGAAACTCTCGATGAAAGTGCTTTTTCCCGCTCCGGGCACTCCGGTTATCCCGATCCGGATAGATTCCGCGGATCCCGGCAGAAGCTGGCGGATCAATTCCTGGCCGGCGTTGAAGTGCCGGGGGGAATTACTCTCGATCAGCGTGATCGCCCTACCCAGCAGGGTTCGGTTGCCAGCCCGAATGCCCGTTAGAAGTTCTTCCACCGGCGGCATGGAACCGCGTGAAACCACAGGGGATGCGTCGCTGACGTTGCTGTCAGCCGCTTTGGCCGACATCACGCGGGAAGCGTACTCAACTCCTCCGTCTGGTGGAGTCCATTCAGGCTTGCGGGGTTTGGCCATGGAGTTTAGTCCTGCAGGAGTTTGTTGAGCAGGATTGTGGCGGCTTCGGGGAGTTTGGTACCCGGACCGAAGATCGCCGCAGCTCCGTGCGAGAGCAGGAATTCGTAGTCCTGGGCGGGGATCACGCCCCCAACCACGAGCATGATGTCGCTCCTGCCCAGCTTGGCCAGTTCATCCGCCAGTTGAGGCAACAAGGTCTTGTGACCCGCCGCCAGGGAACTCATTCCGACGATGTGGACGTCATTTTCCACAGCCTGGCGGGCAGTCTCTTCCGGAGTCTGGAACAGCGGCCCCATATCCACGTCAAAACCCATGTCCGCGTAGGCTGTGGCAACCACTTTGGCTCCGCGGTCGTGCCCATCCTGGCCCATTTTGGCGATCAGGATGCGGGGACGGCGGCCTTCCCGATCGGCAAAACGGTCGGTGAGGGCGCGTACTTTTTCTATTTCATCCATTTTGGCATACTCGCTGCTGTAAACGTTGTTGATCAGTTTGATGCTGGCCTGGTGGCGTCCGAAAACGGTTTCCAAAGCGGCGGAGATCTCGCCCAGAGAGGCTCTGGCACGGGCCGCGTCGATCGCCAGTTCGAGAAGGTTGCCGGTCTTGGTTTCGGCGGCTGTGGTGAGCGCAGCCAGGCAGGCCGCAACCCTGGCGGAATCGCGTTCTGAGCGCAATTGGCGCAATCTGGCGACCTGGGCTTCGCGAACCGCCGTATTGTCCACTTCCAGAAACTCCATGGCGTCTTCCTGCTCGAGGCGGAATTTATTAACGCCCACGATGGTGTCCTCGCCGGAATCGATGTGAGCCTGGCGGCGCGCTGCCGCTTCTTCGATGCGTAGTTTGGGCAGACCGGTCTCGATGGCCTTGGCCATACCGCCCAGTTCCTCCACTTCCCTGATATGCGCCCAGGCTTTGTGCATCAGGGCATCCGTGAGGTATTCCAGGTAATAGGAGCCAGCCCAGGGGTCGATTACCTTGGTGATGCCGGTTTCATGCTGCAGATAGAGCTGTGTGTTGCGGGCGATGCGGGCGCTGAAATCCGTGGGCAAGGCGATCGCTTCGTCCAGGGAATTGGTGTGCAGGGATTGGGTGTGGCCCAAGGTGGCGGCCAGCGCTTCGATGCAGGTGCGGGTGATGTTGTTGAAGGGATCCTGCTCCGTGAGGCTCCAGCCCGAGGTTTGGGAGTGGGTGCGCAAGGCCAGGCTCTTGGGATTTTTCGGCTGAAAACCCTTGATGATCTTCGCCCAAAGGACACGCGCGGCGCGCAGTTTGGCTACTTCCATGAAGTAGTTCATCCCTTCCGCCCAGAAAAAGGACAGGCGCGGAGCGATCAGGTCGATGTCGATGCCCGCGGCTATCGCCGTGCGCACGTATTCCCATCCGTCAGCCAGCGTATAGGCCATTTCCAGGTCGGCAGTAGCGCCCGCTTCGTGCATGTGGTAGCCGGAGATGCTGATGCTGTTGAACTTGGGCATATGCCGGGACGTGTATTTGAAGATGTCCGCGATGATGCGCATGGAGGCTTCCGGCGGATAGATATAGGTGTTGCGCACCATGTATTCCTTGAGGATGTCGTTCTGGATGGTGCCGTTTAGCAATTCCGGCGCCACGCCTTGTTCCTCCGCGGCCACGATATAAAAGGCCAGGATGGGGATCACGGCTCCGTTCATGGTCATGGAAACGCTCATCTGGTCCAGGGGGATCTGATCGAACAGGATCTTCATGTCCAGAATGCTGTCCACCGCCACACCCGCTTTTCCCACGTCGCCGATCACGCGGGGATGGTCGGAATCGTAGCCCCGGTGCGTTGCCAGGTCGAAAGCGATGGAGAGGCCTTTCTGCCCCATGGCCAGGTTGCGGCGGTAAAAGGCGTTGCTTTCCTCGGCAGTGGAAAACCCGGCGTATTGGCGGATCGTCCAGGGCCTCTGGATGAACATCGAGGGATACGGTCCGCGCAGAAAGGGAGGCAAACCGGAAAGATAGTCCAGATGCTCCAAACCCGCCAGATCGTCTTGCGTGAAGAGGGGCTTGACCTCGATCTGTTCGTTGGTTTTCCAGGCTTGTTTGAGCTCGTGGAGTGTTCCCGGTTCGGCTGCGAAGGATGGTTTCAGGCTGGTGAAATCAGGGTTTTTCATGCTGTCACCCCCATCAGATTGGCCAGTTCCCGCAAAGTAGCATGCAGATCCGCCCGCATATGTATGAAGATGTTGACCCCGGCTTGCTTGCAGGCTTCGACCATATCAGCCGGATAGCCTGCCAGGATGAGGGTTTTGCCTTTGAGCAGCTTGCCTATTTCCGGGACCAGGCTCTGGTAGTTTTCATCGGTGGAGCAGATGCAGAAAGCGGCGGCGCCGGAATCGCGGGCAGCTTGCGCCGCTGCGTCAACAGAGGCGAATCCGGTTGGATTGAGCACTTCGAATCCGGCGGTCTGGAAGAATCCCAGCGAAAAGTCCGCGCGGGCTTTGTATTCTGCCAGTTCGCCCATGTTCAGAAGCAGGATTTTGGTGTTCTTGCCGCTGGCTTCGATCTGGCGTCGCAACTGCTCCAGCTCTTGCACGGCACGCAGTTTGGGTAAAGCGCCTTGCTCGAGTTCCACGGCCTTGGCTATCTGTTTATCCTGTTGCTGAGCCGGTTTGCCCAAAGTTTTTTCATCGGGATTGGCGAACATGTTCACCCCCACGAACACGCTTTTGCGTTTGTGGACGGCATCTATGCGGTTCCGCGCTACGGAGGCTACCAACTCGTGGATCTTGCCGGCGCGCAGTGAGCGGATCATTCCGCCAGCGCTTTCGATTTCCTGCATCAGCGACCAGGCTTTACCCGCCAGTTCGCCTGTCAGGCGCTCGATGTAATAGCATCCTCCGGCGGGATCGATCACTTTGCCGAAATGTGCTTCTTCTTTGAGGATAATCTGTTGGTTGCGGGATATGCGGCGCGAGAAATCGCTCTCCGGGGCTGTCAGTTCGTCGAAACAGCCGATTTCCAGGCTGTCCACGCCGCCGATAACACCCGCGAAACCTTCGGTGCTCGTGCGCAGGACGTTCACGTAGGCATCGTAGCTGCTCTTGTTGAAACCGGCGGTTTTACCATGGATCCAGATTTTCTGCGCCTTTTCCGAACCTCCGAAAGCCCGGATCATTTCCGCCCAAAGCAGCCTGAACGCGCGGATCTTGGCTATCTCCAGGAAGAAGTTCGAGCCCAGCGATAGTGTGATCTGGAACAGGGGCGCGATGCTATCGATCTCCAAGCCCGATTGCTGCAGGCCCTGGATGTAGCCGATCGCCGTGGAGAGCGCAAAACCAAGTTCCTGCACCGAAGTAGCCCCAGCGGCCCCATATACGGTCGCGTCAATGGACAGCAGCCTGTTCCTGGGCGCTTGGGCAAGATTCCAGTGGACGCTTTCCAACAACTTCTTCCACAGAGCGTCGAGCGGTTCTTCCAGATAGCCCTTGCGGGCGAATTCGCCGGTGGGATCGAAGCCGATGCCGGCATCCAGATTAGCCAGGTCCAGTCCTTTTTCTGCTGCGTATTGTTCAATCCAGTCCAGGATCCCGCTTTCGCAAACGTCCAACTGCATGAAAAGCGGCGCGGCATGCAAATCCACTCCGTTCAGGATCGCGCGCAGGTCTTCCAATGAAGAGATATTCACGCCCGAAACGCTGTCATGGTGCTCCAGGCGCAGATTCACGGCCGTCACTCCCAACTGCAGTTCCCGCAAAATCTCCGCGTTGAGTGCGGCGGGATCCGCTTCGCCATGGCTTTGCGCGATCAGCCAGCCTTCAGCCAGGAACCGATGGGGATCCGAGCCGCGCAGATAGGGGCTGGTGCCGGGAATGTTTCGCAGGAAGGGCAGCTCCGCAGTGTCCTCTTTCCGGTAGATCGGTTCCAGCGTGATGCCCTCGTCAGTTTTGGTTTTCATCGCCTTGTCGAATTCCGCGCCTTTCAGCGTATCCACGACGGCTGCTTTCCACTGCTCAAAACTTGGCGGGGGAAACTCCGCCCTCAGGTTCAAATCTATATTGCTTTGCACTTTCCTCATCTCCTTTCGCAATCAGGCTTGGGGCATCAAGGCCTGGACCGGTTTCATGCCATAGGGCGAGCCGCTTACGATCGCGTCCAGGATTGCGCCGCCGCCTGTGAAGAAGTAGTAACGGGGGTCATTTACCGCTTTGGCGAAAATCCCGGGCAAGAGGTCGCGGAAATCCTGGATCGTATCGCCGCCCCCAAAGAGTTTTTCCGCCTTGCTGCAGGAATCGATCAGTTCGTACATCGCCTTGGTGCCACCTGTGAAGAGGGCGGTATAGCCCATCACGGCGTTTACGAAGATGGTCTGCGCGGAAGCGAAGACGCCCTTTACAGCCTCGCCGGCAAAAGACTCCGGAGCGATATCCAGCACGTAGTTCAGCACGGTTCCGGGTTTGAGGTCTTGCACCTTGTGCACCCTCCAGGCATCCGCGTTTTCAAAACTGTCCGATTCAATGATGGCGGGCAGTTCCACGATCCTGTCCTGATAAGGCTCCACGTCGCGCAAAAATTGCCGCGCCAGAGCCAGGTCGTCCTCACCCACACCCATTATCTGAATCTGGTATTTCACGCACAGGTAGGCGTTGTAGAGCACCCCGCCCAACACTAGTTTGTCGCTAATTTTGATCAGGGAGGAAAGCGGCCCGATCTTGGTGTCGAACTTGGCTCCGGCAACCACGGAAACCAGTGGGCGCCGGGGTTCGAACACCTTCTGCAGGTTGGCTATTTCCTTCAGCATCAAGAGCCCTGCGTAGGAAGGCAAAAACTTGGTCACATTGAATGTGGAAGCGTGCGCCTGCCAGGATCCGAAGGCATCGTTTACATAAACGTCCGCCAAAGAAGCCAGACCCTTCGCCAGCGTGTCCGCCGCCTCGTCCTTTGCCTCTTCGCCCTTGAACCACCTGGTGTTGGGCAGATACACGAAATCCGCCTGGCGGTCTCTCAAGGCTTGGACGGCAGTTCCGAGGGGTGAAAGGTCGGTGATTCCCTCTGCGCCGTTGCCCGCGCATACTGGAATCGAGCCCTTCAATTGCAGTTTTTCCTCGATGTATTTGACGATCGGCTCCACTCCGTCTGCGGCGTCGATGGTGATCACGCCTGTTTTTTTGTCGTAGGGACGCCCCACATGCGTCATCAGGATGGGCTTGCCGCCCTTTTTGTAGATATGCAGCAGGGTGGGGATGGTGGCGTCGATGCGCATGGGATCTTTGATCTTGCCGTTTTTGACCACGTTATGGTCCATGCGTACCAGGACCGTCTTTCCGTGCAGGTCGGCGTCCAGAAAGTTGGGAAGGGTGCTCATGATTCATGTCTCCTATCTATATTCATTTATTGTATGCTGTTACGCGCCTCGTTGAAGACTCGCCGTTTCCAACAGGCGGTTTGTTTATGTTTACCGAAACCGCCGTTTACGTCAAGATTTTTCTCGCTGGCCCCGCCGGAAATCCCAGGGCGCGATGGCATGCGGATCGGCCCATAAACCCTTTTGAGCCTGGCGCGCCTTGAGTTCCAGCGCCGCCAGAACCACGCTGTCGTTATCCCGGTATTGCCAGGCCAGGCCGGCTTTCAGCAACTCCTGATTCAGATTTTTGCCGGCAGGCGTGAATACTGTTCCCAGATACCTTTTGTAGCGGTCCTTTTCCTTCCAGGTAACTTTGACCGTCTTGCCAAACACTTGATCCGAGGTGAATTGGCGCGCCGCGTTGCCGTAAGCCTGGCCTTTTTCCGGGCAGTCGATCCCATCCAGCCGGATGCGATAGCTGGTTGTTCCTTGCAGGACAGTGATCGTATCGCCATCCTGGATGGATATCACTTTGCCGCGTATTTCTTTGGCGGATAAGAAATTGTAAATCAGCAGAGCGACTGCTGCCAGAATAACGCTCAGTAAGTATTTTTTCATGGACTCTCCTGTTACCTGCCTGCCAGAAGCGCCGCCCTTGTCAATGGAAATCGCTGTTGGAAACTGGAAAACTTCGTGATCATCCCGCTCCCAGGGCTCTCTTGCGCCTGTGCCTGCCCTACAGGTAGAGCTGGCCGAAGACAACCCCAACAAAGTAAGGCTTGTGTTGGGCGAGATGTAATCAGGCCAGAGCTCCGGCCGCAAGAGCACTCTGCTCCGCTCCCGTTATCATTGCGCGGTAAACGCGGGCTCATTGCGCGCGAAGCCCGCGATGACCGCGCAATGATCCCGCAATGATAAGCGGAGCCCGACATTTCTGTTGACAGGCAGCAGTCACGCGAAAACCATCATCCCAAAACTACGCTGCGCTCGCCAGGCCGGTTCGGAAAGATGTTTGCGGCCCGGTGCAGCCAGCCCAGGGAGCTATCATGCGCCTGAACCAAGACTATATCGTCATCACCGATATCGGCAGCACTACGACCAAAGCCGTATTGCTGGACAACAGGCCCGAGATTCCCCGCCTGTTGGGAATCGCACACGCCCCCACCACCGTGGAAGAGCCCTTGAATGACGTCCGCCACGGCATCCGGGCTTCCGTGGAAGAACTGGAAAGGCAACACCAGATCCCGCTTTTTCTCAAATCCGCTGACCCAGTGCAGCTAATCTGGCAGGAGAAAGTGGCCTATTTCAGCACCAGCAGCGCGGGCGGCGGTTTGCAGATATTGGTGATCGGGCTCACCCTGTTCGATTCCGCCAGCAGCGGCAAACGCTGCGCTTATGGGGCTGGAGGCGTGATTTTGGATACCTTCGCCATCGACGACAAACGCCAGGCGATGGAACAAATGCTGGCAATGCGCAACCTGCATCCGGACATGATCCTGCTCTGTGGCGGAACCGACGGCGGCGCGATCTCAGGCGTTCTGCGCATGGCCGAGATCGTCCGCATCGCCGATCCCGCCCCCAAATTCGCCACCAACGACAAGATTCCGGCGCTCTACGCTGGAAATGTGGATGCCGCGCCCATCATCAAGAAACTCATTTCCGAGGCCTTCGACCTTTACATATTGCCCAATCTGCGCCCTTCTCTGACCGCGGAAAACCTCAAGCCCACCCAGGATAAGATCCAGCAGCTCTTCATGGAAAACGTGATGGAGCACGCGCCCGGCTACTCGGAAGTGAAGCCGGCGGTCAACGCCCCCATCATCCCAACGCCGGTCGGAGTCCAGAAAGCCCTGGCCATCCTCGCCGGAGAAGACAAGCGCAACATCTTTGCCTTCGATATCGGCGGAGCGACCACCGACGTCTTCAGCTACATCAACAGCCATTTCCAGAGGACGGTGAGCGCCAACCTGGGATTGAGTTACAGCGCCTGGAACGTATTGAGGGAAAGCGGTCCGGAGCAGATCATGCGCTGGCTCCCTTCAGGAACCGGGGAATCCACGGTCCGGAATTACATCGCCAACAAATGCCTCCACCCCACCGCCAATCCTGTTTCCACCCTCGATTTCCGCATCGAGCATGCCCTAGCCAGGGAAGCGCTGTCCCTGGCTCTGGAACAGCACCGGCAGATGCATTACAATGGCAGCAAAATGGGGTATCTGGACAAACTCAAGCAAGGCGACATCGATAAATATGAGCAGATCTTCGAATACCAGAGGGAAGAGCGCAAGTATTCCTTTTCCGAAAGCGAGATCGACGTCCTGATCGGAGCCGGAGGGATCTTCGCCCACGCCCAAAACCAAGCCCAATGCGCCCAGATCCTGATCGACGCCCTGCGTCCCAAAGGGATCACGGAGATCTGGATCGATCCCCGCTTCATCTCACCCCACCTTGGCGCACTCAGCGATTCCGCCCCTCACACATCCAGCTATCTGCTGCAGTCAGAAGGAATCCAGAAACTGGCCTTGCATATCGCCCCCAACTTCGCTCCCAAAAGCAAAAAACCCTTAATGCGGGTGGAGGTAGCCACGAAAAGGGGAAAGCAATTACTGGAGATCGCCCCTGACGCGTTTTACCATGTTCCGGAAGGCGAGAAAACGCTGCGCGTGACTCTGCTGGGTTCCACGCGGCTCAACACAACCCTGGACCTGCAAGCACTCCAGACCGCCCTTCCAGTAATCATCGACACCCGGCTGGACCCATCCCTCCGCATGCACGAAGTGGAACAACTTCTGCAGCTCTATCCGCAGGACGGGCAAGCTGCCGGACAGGCCTTCGCCGCGATAGCGCCCCCGGAAAGTAAAAGCGGAACCTGGCTTCGGAAAGTGGAACTGCCTTATTCCGGCGACATCAATTATCGCGTTGGCGAACAGGTAAAACCCGATGACGTGGTGGCCGTCAACCGCTACAATCCGCCCCGCCTCTACATCGTCAACGGCTTCCAAAACTTCCCCGCCATCACTCCCCAACAGATCCAGGACGCTTTGCTGGTCCAACGCGGCGACCGTCTGGATTTCGACCAGCATTACGCCCAACTGCCCGCCACAGTGGAAGTCCCCCATTACAACCGGGCAGCCCGACGCCTGATCTCGCCAGTCCGCGGAGTTGTCGAAATGATCGATTCCAACACCGGCATCATGGTGCTTTCCGAAATTCAGGATTATTCCTCACGACCGCTCCGGGTCAACTATGCCGAATTGCTATTGCTGAAGCCCAAACAGGCCCGGCGCTATCTGCTGCGCCAACAAGGCGACTTCGTGTACCACGGCGAAATGCTGGCCCGCAGGCTGGAAAAGACTTCCGAAGGCGACCCGCCAGTTTTCGTGAAAGCTCCAGGTACCGGCACGATCACCGAAATAGACGCCGAAAACGGAGTACTGACCATCGTTTACAGGCATCAGCCTTTGGAGTTTCAAGCCCACGTACAGGGCAAGATAGAGTCAGTGGCCCCCTCGCGCAGCGTTCAGATCAGCTATGCGGGACTGCGGATCGAAGGCCGGATCGCCTTTGGCCGGGAATGCCACGGTCCTTTCATCATGCTCAAAGACCAATCTGAACTGGACTCGGCGGATGTAAGCGGACGCATCGCCGCGCTCGCTTTCCCACCCTCTGCCAAAGACCTGAAAACCCTTGCCAGAGCAGGCGCAAGAGGAGTGGTCGCCCATGCCATGGACGCTTCGGAACTGGTCGGGTTCCTGGGTTTCGAACCAGGCGTGATCAACACCGGCAACGAGTCCCTGCCCCTGGCGATCCTGATTCTAGGAGGTTTCGGAACCGACGCGCTGCCTGCTTCTGCCGCCAAGCTCATGGCCAGCCGCGAAAACTGCTACCTCAATCCCCATACGCGTATCCGGGCTGGAGTGGTGCGGCCTTACCTGAGTTTTTGATCCTGTTCCAGATCTCTGAGCGCAAGCCCTGCAAGCCGGAATGGAGCGGATTGAAAGCCATTCAGGGCTGTTAAGCAATACGTTCGCGAAAATATTTGTTGACAGATTGGGGGCGCGGAAAAGAGGGTCGCGCAAATACTGGGATCCAAACATTCCATGAGCCTTTTCCTTTGTTCTGGGATTGCCTCAAACCCGAATGTCAGATGTCCCGAACACAAGGAGAAAGCCATGCCAGACAAAACTTTGGTTTGCAAAGACTGCTCACAGGAATTCGTGTTCACCGAAGGCGAACAGGAATTCTACAAAGAAAAGGGCCTGACCAACGAGCCTCTGCGTTGCCCCGCCTGCCGTAAGGCCAAGAAGCAGCAGTTCAATCGCAACAGATATGACCGCTCCTATTGATTAGAAGCAGCACCATACGCGATGCCGCCGTCCTTTGGGATGGCGGTTTTTTTTGTGATGTAGTGCAGCATTCCAATGCTACAGGGCTGAGATAACGGAATCCCGCGCTGCAGGCTTCAAAAAAACTCATTATCCTCTCCCCCCATTCCGCAATGCTGTTCCCAGCTTTTCCTTGACACGAAAAGGCTCTGAAAGTTCTTGAGCCCCAAAAAACAACCCCACACAGGAGTAATTCCCCGCATGGAGAATCATCGTATTAGCAAGCATCCGATCCTGGCAGTCGAGGAAAGGGATGATGTCCTCTTCACTTGGAACGGCGTGGCTTTAACCGCGAAGAAAGGCGAAATGATATCCTCGGCGCTGATCGCCAACGGGATCAACGTTTTCGGCCACCATCACAAGGACGGCAGCGCGCAAGGCATTTTTTGCGCCAACGGCCAGTGCGCCAAATGCACGGTCATCGCGAACGGCGTGGCAGTCAAATCTTGCATGACGCCCGTAACGCCGGGCTTGGAAGCGCGCAGCGCGGACGGTTTGCCGGAATTGCCGGACAGCGTGTATGAAGCGGACCGCCCCGCGATCGAGCATCTGGAAACGGAAGTGCTGATCATCGGCGGAGGCCCATCCGGACTGGCGGCCGCGATCGAACTTGGCAAACACGGCATCGACACCCTGTTGATCGACGACAAGCACGCTTTGGGCGGAAAACTCGTTTTGCAGACCCACAAGTTCTTCGGCAGCGAGGAAGACAGCAATGCCGGAGTGCGCGGCCACGACATCGGCAAACTGCTGGCTGGGGAAGTGGCGCAATACCCCTCCGTGAAAGTCTGGCTGAACAGCACCGCGCTGTTTGTTTTCAGCGACAAGAAAGCCGGCATCCTCAAGGACGGCGTGTACAAGATCGTTACTCCCCAGCGGATCCTGAACGCGGCGGGAGCCAGGGAAAAGTTCCTGCGCTTCACGGGCAACCATCTGGCCCGCATCTACGGCGCTGGAGCGTTTCAGACCCTGGTCAACCGCGACCTCATCCGCCCCACGCAAAGGCTGTTCATCATCGGCGGAGGCAATGTTGGCCTGATCGCCGGTTATCACGCGCTGCAAGCGGGCATCGAAGTAGTCGGCCTGGCCGAAGCGATGCCCCAATGCGGAGGTTACAAGGTTCACGCGGACAAACTGCACAGGCTGGGCGTGCCGATCTACACCTCGCATTCAATCCTCTGTGCCACAGGCGGCGAGACTGTGGAGGGCATCACCATAGCTCAGGTTGACGAGCGTTTTCAGTTCATCCCCGGCACGGAAAAGAGCTTTGCCTGCGATACCATCCTGATCGCCGTAGGCTTGGATTCGCTTTCGGAATTCACTCTGGAAGCCACCGAAGCGGGCATTCCGGTGTATGCCGCCGGCGATGCTCTGGAGATCGCCGAAGCCTCCAGCGCGATGTTCAACGGCAAGATCGCCGGGCTGACCATCGTTCGCGATTGCGGCCACGCAGAGGCCGGAGCCGTTCCCAGCGAATGGTATGCCAAGGCGGAAGTGCTTAAAGCCCATCCCGGCGCGATAAAAGGCTATCAGCACGGACTGCCCGAAGAGGGCGTCTTCCCCGTCATCCATTGCCTGCAGGAAATACCCTGCAACCCCTGCACCACGGTCTGCCCCACCAATTCCATCCACACCGAAGACGGCGGTTTGATGGCGGTTCCGCTCTACACGGGCTCGTGCATCGGCTGCAACAAATGCCTGCTGATCTGTCCCGGCCTGGCAATCACGCTGGTGGATTTCCGCAAGGACGCGGAATATCCCACGGTCACTCTGCCCTATGAAGTTTTCAATTATCCGGTCAAAACCGGCGACGAGATCGAACTGGTGGACATCGGCGGCGCTGATCTGGGCACCTACCCCGTTACAGCGGTTTTGGAGATGAAAGAGCGGCACACGCAACTGGTGAAAACCAGCGTTCCGCGCGCCATCGTCAAACAAGTGGCCTCCTTCCGCGTCCAGCCTGCCTCTGTGAGCGAACCACTGGCGCAGCCGGTCATTCCGCCTAAACTCTCCGATGAGGCGATGATCTGCCTCTGCGAGCGGGTCAGCGTGGGCGAAGTGCGCGAATTGATCAGAGGCGGGATCACGAACCTGAACCAGCTCAAAGCGATCACCCGGGCTGGAATGGGTCCTTGCGGCGCCAAAACCTGCGAGACGCTGATCAAAGGCGTGCTGCGCGAAGAAGGCATTCCCGTGGAAAACGTGGTGCCGAACACCAAGCGTCCGGTGTTTGTGGAGGTGCCGCTGGATACATTCGCGGATGGGAATTCCACCGGAGGCAACCATGAGTAAGGTTTACGACGTCGTAATCATCGGAGCCGGCTCGATCGGCCTGCCGGCGGCTTTGGAACTGGCACGGCGCGGGCAGGAAGTCCTCGTGATCGATTCCGAAAGCGCGCCCGGACAGCAAAACAACAAGAAAGCCATCGGCGGAGTGCGCGCCACGCACAGCGATTTCGGCAAGATCAGCGTGTGCCAGCGCTCGATTCAGATCATGCAAAGCTGGCACGATACCTGGGGCGACGATATCGGCTGGATGAGCAACGGCTACAGCTACCCCGCCTGGGATCCCGCGATCGCCAAAACCCTGCAAGACTTGATGCAGATCCAACTCGGTTTTGGGCTGAACATCAAATGGGTAAGTGCGGAGGAATACAACGAACTGGTCCCCGGCATCAACATGGAAGGCTTGCTGGGTTCCACCTATTCTCCTGAAGATGGCAGCTGTTCGCCCCTGCTGATGAACTCCGCCTTTCTGCGCCACGCTTTGCGCAGCGGAGTGGAACTGCGTTACCGGGAACAGGCGATCGGCTTCGACATGGCGGGAAACCGCATAGAAGCTGTCATCACAGATAAAGACAGCTACAGCGCGGGAACGGTGATCAACGCTGCCGGCAACCAGGCCCGAGAGATCGGGGCCATGGCAGGGCTTGATTTACCCGTTTTCCCAGATAACCACGAAGCCGGCATCACCGAACCGGTGGCCCGTTTCATGGGTCCCATGGTGGTGGATATGCGCAAGCGCCCAGGCTCGGCAAACTTCTATTTCTATCAAAACCACGAGGGACAGGTGGTCTTCTGCGTCACGCCCGACCCTCCTATCCTGGGCATCGACAGCCGCAGCAGCTCGGAATTCCTGCCCCTGTGCAGCAAACGCATGCTGGAAGTGTATCCCCGCCTGCGCAACCTGAAAGTCCGCCGCACCTGGCGCGGCCAGTATCCGATGACCCCAGACGGCTTCCCAATAGTGGGCAGGGCTGGAGACAACCTGATCAACGCCGTGGGGATGTGCGGACAGGGGTTCATGCTGGGACCCGGACTGGGCGAACTGCTCACCCGGATCTGCCTGGAAGAATTGACGGAAAGCGATTTGCGGGTGCTGGAAAGCTTCGCTCCAGAACGCGAATTCAGCGGCATGGAAGCCTTCAAGTAAGTTCGGCTCAATTCAATTACGGTGGTTTGGGATTAGGAACAGGTCAATCGGGATGCCCGGATAAGCCCCTCGGGGGCGAAAAAACTTAGCCCACAGTGGAGCGTGGCGGAACTGTGGGAAAAGCAGGCTCAAGTTCAATTAGAGTGGGTGGAAGCGATATCATCCCAGCGCAATCTGGGATCCAGAAAGATAGGCTCTCTTCCAAACCGAGTGGGTAAGCCCAGAGGGCGTAGGATGGTAGGCGGGTGATTTATCGCCCGTGTAGGATAAACCAATCTCACCCCATTTTGTAGTCAACTCATTTCAATGAGTGTAGGACTTCAGCGCATTATTCATCCGGCAATTGTTACACTCTCATGGTCCTCAGCTGTGAAGTCCTGCACCGGTTGAAACCGGTTGCTTGCATAATGGCTTCTCATTTAGCACGGGCGATAAATCACCCGCCTACCGTCCTGCACCCGCTGAAGCGGGTTTGCCAACGGGCTAGCTTCGCGGGGTTACCCACTTTGTTTGCATGAGTGCCGAAAGATGCATGGTAGCAGTATCTGCCTGATTATCAGAATGGCAGGAAAGAACTGGATTCCAGCCTGCGCTGGAATGACAATGAGATTATCATGCTGATCCACCATTATTGAACTTGAGCCTTGTCTTTCCCACTGCCATCCCAAAAACAAAAAGCGCCTGAAAATCTCAGGCGCTTCTCTATGTCTGAATAGGTATTGTTTACAGGGTCTGGCCGATCAAGCGGGCGATGTTGGCCAGGCGGTTGTTGATGTCGGTGAGGGCTTCCTGCTCGGTGGCGAAATTACGCGCGAGCTTGAGGTTGTCCTCAGCACGACGGAACAGGGAATTGGCGTTCGCCTTGGCGGCGTCGCGCTGATTCTTGATCCTGTTGAGGGCCGAACCCACTGCTTTGGAGGCCTGTTTATCGAGGTCGATATAGTTGTTGTAGGCCTCGGTTCCGCGGGTTTGCAGCACCACGGAGAGGATCACGTAGGGCTGGTAGAGCGAGGAATTCTTGGCCAGGGTGAGGTTGGCATTGGTTTCCGCTTCGTTGTACCTGTTTTGGGAAAGGTAAATGGCGGCGAGGTTCAGGTACACAAAGGGATTTTCCGGATCCACGGCTTTGAGGGCCAGGCAGGCGTCGATCGCCTTCTGGTTCATTTCGGCAGTCACCTTGGCATCGGTGGCTTCGCTGGCGATGTTGCGATAGAGGCCGATCACGTTCAGGTAGGCATTGACGTTGTTGGGATCGTTCTTGATGAGGCCTTCGTATTTGGCGATGGCGTCCTGGGTGCGTCCGCTCCTTTGGTAGGCAGTGGCGAGGCGGCGGCTGATAACGTCGTTGTCCGGAGCCTGGTCGAAGGCTTTTTCCAGCAAGGGGATGGATTCGGTGTAGCTGCCTTCGTCGAAAAGCATCAAAGCCAGGCGGACATTGGCAGTGGAATAATCGGGATTGGCAACGAGAGCCTTGCGGAACGCTTCCTTGGCTTTAGTCTGGTTGCCTTGCTGGTCGTAAAGGTTGCCGACGGCCAGCCAGAGTTCTTCGTCGTTGTTGGCGGTGGCCATTTTCTCCATCAGGACGATTCGCTTGGAGACCTGGTTGGTTTTGTCGTAAAGATCGATCAAAGCCCTGGCGCTGCGCTGGTCCGCGGGGTCCAGTTCGTCGGCTTTGATAAAGTTCTGCTCGGCGAGTTCGTTCTTGTTGGTCTTCACGTAGGTGTTGCCGAGGTAGTAGTAGGCGTCCACTTTGTCCGGCTTGAGGGCCACCACCTGGCGCAGGGATTTTTCGGCTTCGGTATAGTTGCCGTTGTTGAAGTAGTTGGTGGCGATGTTGAAGATCTTGTCCATCTCGTTGGAGATAAAAGCGTCCAATTCGCCCATCATGTTGTCTTCGAGGGCGGTCCAGCGGGAATATTTGTCTTTGCCCACATTGAAACTGACCTGCTTTAGTTCTTCGGACCTGGTGCTGTAGAAACGCATGGAAATGTTGTAGAGATTGGTGCGGCTTTCGCTCACGCTACCCATCGCGATGACGTCGGCGGCCAGGTTCTTGGAGATTTCTTTCATCTCCTCGATATCCAGGTCTTCCACGTCGGTGTATCCGGTTTGTTTGAAGCCTTCAGCGGTTTCCGCCAGATCCAGCAGCACGTAGTTGGCGTGTTTATCAAATGTAAGTTCCAGATCACGGACAGTGAGGATTTTGGTGATGTAGCGGCTGGAGCTGTCCAGGGCTTTCAGGGGCAGGATCGCCACTTTGGTATTGATCTCCGCTTTGGGAACTTTGACTTCGTCTTGAACGCTGCGGCTGGCAGAGCAGGCATAAAGGCCCAGCAACGCTGCGAGGACGATTAGTATCCACTTATTCATTCTTCCTCCCGGGAAGTGTATAGTTTTTTTTAAACTCCAATTTTCAGCCCCTTTATCTGTCAAGAAAAAGCTCTCACCGGCACTGGGATATGCAGGCTGCCGGATACTGCCAGCCGCTCTTCGCCGCTCTCCATACGCAGGATCAGCGAACCCTCCGCAGCGATCCCGGCTATGGTTCCGCAGAGCTTCCGCCCGCAGTTTTCCAGCTCGGCCCAAGCGCCCTGGCCATACAAGCAGGCATTACAGTAATCGATGTAAACTTGGGGAGAATCCAGAAGCGCCGCTTGTTTCCGAACGCAATGGACCAACAGAGCCGCCAGACGCGAATTGGATACCGTAAAGCCGAGATGATCTGATAATATGGCGATGGGGATCGGAAGCGATACTTCATCTCTGATGACGTTGGTGTTGATGCCTATTCCGACCACGTAGCGGGAATCGATCTCCCGGGACTCGCACAAAATGCCCGCCAATTTGGCATCGCCGAGGTAGATATCGTTGGGCCATTTGATCTTGAGGGAAGGCAAGCCAAACAGGCGCAGCAGCAGGCCATGCAGGCAGAAACCCACGTAGAGGGCGAAAGAGGGCACGCGGTGAGGATGGCAGAGGTTAAAAGCGAGCCACAGACCTCCGTTCGGAGATTGCCATAGGTTGCCATTCCTGCCCTTGCCCGCTGTTTGCGCGTCAGCCCGGATTACAAGGCCCGATCCAGCCGCTCCCGCCGCTTCCAGCCTGGCATGCTCCGCCAGAGTGGAATCCAGGCTGCCGTAGTGGAGTTCCGTTCTCATGTGATGAGCATGGCGTCGCCGTAACTGAAGAAGCGATAGCG
>CAYSAT010000028.1:0-36045 GCA_964429035.1 uncultured Candidatus Cloacimonadota bacterium
CTGATCCGTGACAACCGGCTTTTTATCTCCGACAATAACTGGAACGAGATCAGCATTTACGATATCAGCACTCCGCAAACCCCCGTTCTGATCGACCGGTATGCCTGGAACCTCTGCTCTTCTGATATCTGGGCGGACGAAGATTTCCTCTATACGGCCAATGGCGATTATGGCCTGAATATTCACAATCTGAACGCCTTGGATGCGGATGACCCGGTCCAGATACCCCCTTCTGCATTTCAACTGCGCAACTATCCCAACCCCTTCAATCCGGAGACCACGATCTCCTATACATTGCCCACAGCAGGACCGGTATCCCTGCAGATCTACAATAGCCGGGGACAATTGGTGAAAAGCCTGGTAAATGAAGAGCAGCCAGCCGGCGAACATACCCTCATCTGGAACGGCAAGGACGAATCCAGCCACAGCGTCGCTTCCGGCCTTTACCTTTGCCGCATCGCCTGCAATGGCAAACAGGAAACGCGGAAGCTGCTGCTGCTCAAATAGGGCTTTAGTTCAATTACTGTGGGTAAGCCCAGAGGGCGCCATAAGTGAAGCCCACAGTGGAGCGAAGCGGAACTGTGGGACTTGTGATATAGATATTCCCGGCGAAGCCCCTTGTGGGCGACACAATCAGGATCATCATTGTGTCGCCCCCGAGGGGCTAGATTCATCGCTTTGCCCATATCCCACAGTTCCGCAGACCACCCCATCACCATGCTGCGCATGTTGATGAGGTGGTCGCTCCACTGTGGGCTAAGTTTTTCGCCCCCGAGGGGCTTATCCAAGTATACCATCCGCATTGATCTGATCCTATTCTTAACCCACCATAATTGAACAAGAGCCTCAAATAGAAGGCTCTCTTTCAAACTTGGTGGGTCAATTATATCCACAGTCATCGAGCGCTATGGATTGGGCTGTCGACCTCCGGGTCCACAGAGTCGGCGGAGCCGGCTTCTGAAGAGTCCTGCGGGCTCTGTGGCGACGGGACGTCCCCACCCCAATTTTTCATATCACGGATCCTTACCCACTCGGTTTGAAAGAGAGCCAGATAGAATCGACAAAGAAGACCAAATCTCTGGTAGGATCGGAATCCTACCCTACGTAGTGTAGCATTCCAATGCTACATTTTGGGAAAGATGCTTGCTCATATCCGAAACACTGCGTTCACCGGGTTCCTCGACGCACAACTTGTTGGGCGGTGGGGTGGTTAGGCGGTCGGTTTGGACAATGAAATATCTTAAAACAAAGGCTCTCTTCCAAACAGAGTGGGTAACCCAGTGAACCTAGCCCGTTGGCAAACTTGCTTCAGCGGGTGCAGGACGGTAGGCGGGTGATTAATCGCCCGTGTAGCATGAACCAGACTCCACCCCATTTTGTGATCAACTCATTTCAATGAGTGCAGGACTTCAGGGTATATTCATCCAGCAACTGACACATTCTCAAGGTCCTCATACGTGAAGTCCCGCAACGGTTGAAACCGGTTGATTGCATAATGGCTTCTCGTTTGGCACGGGCGATAAATCACCCGCCTACCGTCCTACGCCCTCCGGGCTTACCCACTCGGTTTGGAAGAGAGCCTAAAAAAACAAGGCTCTTGATCGGCTTTCGGCTATTGTAGAATATAGCCCGGAACCGCGCATCAGTTCCATCTGGCTCCCGTTACCATTGCGCCGTCATTGCGCGCTCACTACGGGCAAAGCGCGCAATGAGCGCGCAATCACCCCGTAATGATCGCCGGAGGGAAATTGCCTTCGAGTGAAAAAAGCGGCTCTCTCTCAAACGGCTCTAACGCAAATCAAGTTGGTTAGCCCCGGAGGGAGCGTCAGTCTTTCTTCTCCGAAGGGCAGATGAGCATCCAGTTCACCCCGAATTTATCGGTCAGCGCGCCAAAATAATCGCCCCAAAAGGCGTCCATCAACTCCATGGTGACTTTGCCGCCCGCGGAAAGTTTTACCCACAGGGCGTCCACTTCCGCCTTGTTTTGGGCGTTGATCATGATAGAGATGTTGTTGCCGAAGTTGGCTTTGCCGCTGAACTGCTCCACCGCGTCGGAACCATAAAGAACCGTTTCCTGGCTGATGGGCAGGCTGATGTGCATGATCTTTTCCTTGAGTTCATCGGGCAGGGGATGCTCGGGATTTTGCGGCATTTCCTTATACCTGCTGACATAGGGGAAAGCTCCGCCGAATACGGACTTGTAGAATTCAAACGCCTCTTCGCAATTGCCGTTGAAGTCCAGATAGGGGTTGATGGTGATCATGATTGACTCCTTTGTGTGTGGTGTATTGATATGTTAACGCGGAGGCGGCGATATACAAGGCATTGATTGGAACGGCATGTCCGCTGCTACACAGGAGCCACCTGCTTCGGTGACGTCATTTTTTATGCTTGACAGAAAGGCCAGCCCTGCTAGCAGCTGCGGTGAGATATTATGCGCAGGATAGTGCTGATTCTGGCCGTTTTGCTGGCTCTTTGGGGTGCAGCGGTTTCGGCGCGGGCAAAAACACTGTCCCGCGTGGTGCTCAAGGTGTTCGAACTGCCTGATCCGCGCAAGACGGACGCCTATTCGCGGGCCAATCTGGCGGTGGTGGAGGCGTTCCGCAAGAAATTCCCCCACATCGAGTTGCGGGCGTTTTCCGGGATCCAGATCGAGAACATGGACCTGGACGCCGGGCCGCTAATGGCCATTGCCGGCGGCGTCGCTCCCGATATCCTCTATGTGAACTTCCGCCAGAGCGACACCTATATCCAGAACAACTTCCTCTATCCCCTGGATGAATTTATGGCACGGGAGACTCCGGAAGCGTTGGAACTAAGGGTGGAAAAGCCCGTCTGGCCGGTGATCCGCAGGATCCGCCAAGGCGATTCCGGAGAACGGACCTGGATGCTGCCCTACGAGACCTTGGTGCGCGTGCTGATGCTGCGCAAGGACGTGTTTCGCAAGGCGGGGCTCGATCCCGAAAGGCCTCCGCGCAATTGGGATGAGTTTTACGCCACGGCGCGCCTGCTCACCGATCCAGCGTCCGGAGCCTACGGCACGGTGCTGGCCTCCGGACCGCAAGCCGCCTACGATTGGCTGCCGTTTTTGTGGGCAGCAGGGGGCGACGCGGTTGCCTATGACCCCCAAACCCAGTCCTGGCGGGCATCTTTCGCTTCACCGGAGGGTGTGGCGGCCATGGAGTTTTACCTGCAAATGGTGGCCACCAAATGGAAAGATAACCACGGCAAGGAACAGACGGGCTTTGCCATACGGGAAGGGGATTGGGGCTACATGTGGCAGGAAGGCAAGATCGGCATGCGCATGGATTACCTCTCGCAGCAAAACATGGGCGGCGCCTACGATCCCAACCTGTTTGCCTTTGCACCTGCCCCAGCCGGACCTTCAGGACGAGGCGGCAGCGAGATAAACTGCCGCATGATGGGCATCTTTTCCGGGGCGGGCATCAGCAACAATTCCGGAGTGGGCGACCGCGATCCTGATGCCGTGAGGGCTGCGGCCTGGGAATACATCCGCTTCTACGATTCCGAGGAAGCGCGCCAGATTCGCATGAAGATCATGGTGGACAGCGGCTATGGCCGGATGCAGAATCCCCTGTTCCTGCAGCGTTACGGTTATGAAGAATACCTGCGCTACGCTCCGGCTGGCTGGCTGGAAACCTTTCAGATCGCGATGCGGGAAGGGCGTCCGGAACCCTATGGCGCCAATTGCCAGAAGGTTTACGAATACATGACCCATCCCCTGGAAGAACTGGTGGCGCTGGACCTGAAAGGCAAGCTTAGCCAGGATCCCCAGGCGCGCAGAAACTACATCGCCGCAGTACTTAAGCGCGGCGAAGACCGCACCAATCAGGAGATGATCGGCCGCATTCCGCCTGCCACCAAGGCTTTCCGGGAACGCCTGGCCTTGTTTTTCGCGGCTTTGATCCTGCTGGTCTTCGGCTTCACCCTATGGAAGGTCTGGAAACTGCTGACGCCGGAAAACAAGGCGCAGGGCAAACTTCGCTTCAATTACCGGGGATGGGTGTTGCTGCTCCTGGCTCCTGCTGTGCTCACGATCCTGGTGTGGAAATATCTGCCCATGGTCACCGGCTCGCTGATGGCCTTTCAGGACTTCCATATCGTGGGGCCCAGCCCCTGGATCGGTTTCGGCAACTTCGCCGAAGCGCTGTTCGATCCGGCGTGGTGGGCTTCCGTGGGCAAGACGCTCTATTACATGGCGCTGCTGCTGGGTTTGGGCTTCGTGCCGCCGATCCTGCTGGCCATCCTGCTGCAGGAGGTTTCGCACGCCAAGATGCTCTACCGTGTGCTGTTTTACCTGCCGGCTGTAATCAGCGGCGTGATCGTGATCTACCTCTGGAAGCTGCTCTACGAGCCTTCCGACGCCGGTGTGCTGAACCAATTGCTGATGGCGCTGGGGCTGCCTAAAAGCATGTGGATCAAAAACGAGTCGCTGGCGATGCTCTGCGTGGTGCTGCCAACGATATGGGCTGGCGTGGGTCCGGGCTCGCTGATCTATCTGGCCGCGCTGAAAAACATCCCGCCCCAGCTGTATGAGGCCGCGGATATCGATGGCGCGGGGTTTCTGGCCAAACTGCGGCATATAGTCTTTCCCAGTTTGAAAGGGCTGATCATTATCCAGTTCATCGCGGCGTTCATCGTGGCTGCCCAAAGCAGCGACTTCATCCTGGTGATGACCTTTGGCGGGCCCAACGAAGCCACACGGGTCGCCGACCTCCTGATCTTCGAAAAAGCCTATCTGTATCTGCGTTTCGGCCTGGCGACCACGATGGCCTGGATCCTCAGCCTGCTGCTCATGGGCTTCGCCGTGCTGCAGATCAAATACCTTTCGCGCATGGAATTCCGCACAGCCCGCGACGATAAGGAAGCGCCGGCATGAGCATCATCGCCACGGTGGGACGCAAATCGGCCCAGGGACGTCTGCTCAACCTCGCCATCCACACGGTCCTGATCTTGGGCGCGGTGACCATGGTCTATCCCTTCCTGCTGATGGTTTCCTCCTCCCTGAAAAGCAATGTGGACAGCAACCGCCTGAGTTTGCTGCCCCGCTATCTTTACGACGACGCGGCGCTCTTCCGCAAATACCTGGAATCGCGCTACAACGAGGAAAGCAGCCGCCTCGCCGACAATTACGCGGGGAAGTATCTGGCCTTTGCCGAAGCGGAACTGCCGGAACTGCCGAATCCCGCTCTGGACAAGGATTGGCGGGAGTTCATCGCGCTGCATCCCCAAGGGGTTTATGACTATTATGTGGCGGAGCATTACGGCCGCGGAGTCTATCCGCTCAATCAACGCCGCATCCGCAAACTGCTGCGCCAGGAAAACGGCAACGACCTGGCCGCCTTCAACCGCAAATACAGCACCGGCGCGCAAAACTGGGAACAGATCGTGGTGGAGGAAAAGGAAATCCTGGGCCGTAACTACATCAGCACGCCGGATGGCTATCTGGGCCGATTCAGGAAGTTCAAGCAGGACATCGAAGAGCGCCACCGCAACTACGCCAACCTCGACGGAGCCTTTGTCCAGATGGAGTTGGCTCCGGTTTTTGGCGGCGACCTGGCGGCCTGCAACGACTCCCTGGGAACGGACTTCAATTCCTGGCAGGAGATCACACTCAGCGCTTCCTGCCCTTCTGTAAGCGATCCTTTGCGTCCTTTCTGGCTGCGCTATGTGCGCAAGGCCTTGAACATCCACCACCTGAACCTGGAGGACACCGCGGACGCCGCTTTCCAGCAGCTTCTGCGGGAAAAGTACTCCGGGATCGCCATGCTCAACGCCACCTGGCATACGGATTACGCGAGTTTTTCAGAGGTGCGCATCCCGGACCGGATACCAGATGCCGGCGCACTAGTTGAGGATCTCACCTACTTCGTGGAGAATTTGGCCGCGCCGGAAGACATCCGGGTGCGCAATATCGGCAATGAGTTCCGGGACTTCCTGCGCGCCAAATACGGAAGCGTGGAAAGGCTTGAGCGCTCTCTAAAATGGGGTTATCCCGATTGGGAAAGCGTACGCCTTACCGCCGCCTATCCTGCCTCCAACCTTGCCCAGGCAAAGGATTGGACGCTCTTTACCCGGACTGATGGCCTGAAGTGGGTGGAAGTGTTGCCCGCGGCGCAAAGCGAATTTTTGGAGGCCTTGCGCAAGGATTTCCCCGCTGCGGATGGAAGCCTGGACCTGGGAGCAGTGAACAGGGCATGGGGCACAGATTACCACAATGGGCAGGATGTGTATCCCGCGGCCCGACTTCCAGAACAGGCGGCGCAGGCATCTTTCTGGCGAGAATTCGTAAGCGGGCAAGCCAATCCCCTGCAGCTGCGGATCGAGGTCAATCCAGAAGCCGCGGCAAAGTGGCATAGTTTCCTGCAACGCAAGTATGGGCGGATTTCGGCATTGAACCAGGCCTGGCGCTTGATTCCGGCGAGTTTTGATCGAATTCCGCTGCCCATCCACCAGATCGACTATTACCAGTTCCAGGAGCACCGCTCCGCGATCAAACGGGAGTTCCTGACCCGCAACTACGCCATGGTGCTGGACCAGATGTTCAACGACGCGCGCTCCCTGCGCAACACCGCCATCTACGCCCTGCTCTCCATCCTGCTGGCCATCACCGTGAACCCCCTTGCCGCCTATGCTCTCAGCCGCTTCAAACCGCGCTTTTCCTACCAGGTGATCATGCTCTTCATGCTCACGATGGCGTTCCCAGCCATGGTGATGGGCATCCCGAACTTCCTGATGATCAAGCGCCTCAACCTGCTCAACACCTTTTGGGCGCTGGTTTTGCCGGCTGCTGCCGATGGCTATTTCATCTTTCTGCTCAAGGGCTTTTTCGACAGTTTGCCCCGCGAGCTGTATGAAAGCGCGAGTTTGGACGGCGCCGGGGAATTCCGCATGTTCTGGCAGTTCACGCTGGACCTTTCCAAGCCCATATTGGCCGTGATCGCCCTCGGAGCCTTCAACGCCGCCTACCGCAACTTCCTCTTCGCCTTCATCGTTTGCCAGGACCAGAGCATGTGGACCCTGATGGTGCACATCTATGAGCTGATGCAGCGCGCCAGCCTTTCCGTGGGTTATGCCGCGCTGGTTGTGGCCGCCATTCCGACCCTGGCGGTGTTTGTCTTCTTCCAGAATATCATTATCAAGGGGATCGTGGTCCCCATGGAGAAATAAGCCATGCAAAATGAAAAGATACTGATCACGCGGATCAAACGCTTGCTGGAACGCCAGAACGCCCTGCTCTATCAGGACAAAAGCCTCTTGGAAGCGGAATATGCCTTGCCCGGAGAAGCTTTCCGCCCGGTGCAGATCGGCGAAGCGTGGGGCCAGCCCTGGCAAACCGCGCAGTTCCGCGTAGCAGGCACTGTCCCGGCATCCCTCTCGGGAAAGAACTACGGGCTGTTCTTCGATTGCGACGGCGAGGCCTGCGTTATGGAAGGCGGAACACCCTTACAGGGCCTGACGCCCAAAGTGGATTGGTATCACAAGGCCGCCAAACACTATGTTCCGCTGGAGGCGAAAGTGCGGCCGGGCGCAGCTTTCCAACTGGATATCGCTGCCTCCGCCAACGACCTCTTTGGAGGCGGCAAAGCGGAGTTCCGCCTGCGCGAATGCCATCTTTGTACCTTTGACGAGGAGCTGTTCCAGCGGCGAATGGATATCGGCCTGCTGCTCGATCTGGTCGAAAGCTTACCCCCGGGAACGGTTCGCCGCCAACGCATCCTGCATGGTTTGAACAGGGTTTGCGGGCTCTGGCAAAGCAACGCGGAGCAAGCGCGCACGATACTGGCGGAACTGCTGTCGCATCCCGCTCATTCCAGCGCCTTGACCGCCTTCAGCGTGGGACACGCGCATCTGGACCTGGCCTGGCTGTGGCCCCTGCGTGAATCCCATCGCAAAGGCGGACGCACCTTCGCCAACGCGCTGCGTCTGCTGGAGCAGTATCCGGACTACGTTTTCGGCGCTTCGCAGGCCCAACTATACCTCTGGATCAAAGAGGACTATCCCGAGCTCTACAAACAGGTGCAAGAGCGCGTCCAGCAAGGCCGTTGGGAGATTCAGGGCGCGTCCTGGGTGGAATTCGACACCAACCTCATATCCGCGGAGTCCATCATCCGCCAGTTCATGTACGGCAAACGCTTTTTCAGGCAGGAATTCGGGGCTGAACCGCTGCTCCTCTGGTTGCCGGACTGCTTTGGCTTTTCGGGCAATCTGCCCCAATTGATGCAAGGTTGCGGCGTGCCCTGGTTCATGACCCAGAAACTAAGCTGGAACGAGAGCAACGCCTTCCCCCACCATCTCTTCAATTGGGAAGGGATAGACGGCAGCAGGGTTCTGGCGCATCAACTGCCCACCAACGACTACAACTTTTCCAACGACCCCTCCGCCTTTCTGCAAACGGAGCAGCGCTACGCCCAGAGCGGAATCTGCGACGCCTTCCTCAACCTCTTTGGCATCGGCGACGGCGGTGGCGGTCCCACCCGCAACCACATCGAATATGGCCTGCGGATGCAAGACCTGGAAGGCGTGAGCAAGTTCAAGTTCGCCACCGGAGCGCAGTTCTTCGAGCATGTGTCCAGACTGGACAAAGCCTTGCTGCCCACGGCATACGGCGAATTGTATCTGGAATTCCACCGCGGCACCTATACCACGCAAGCCCGCATGAAACAGGATAACCGCAGCAGCGAGAAACTGCTGGGCGCCGCGGAATACCTGGCAGTGCTGGCCGGAAAGCCGTATCCCGAAGCGTTGCGCCAGATCTGGCAGGACACGCTGCTGCTGCAATTCCACGACATCATCCCCGGTTCCTCCATCACCATGGTGTATGCGGACGCCCAAGCCATCAGCGCCGCGAACCATGCCCTGCTGCGTGATTACCTTACCGCTACCGCTACTGAACTGGCGCAAGATGGCCAATCCTGCCAGGATCCCGCCTACCTGGTACTCAACCCCTCCAATCAGGAAATCACGGCCTGGCACGCCTTCCCCAAGGAGTTGCGCGGTCTGGTCCCGCTGAACGAATACAGCACCCAGATGAACTCCCTGGAAACGGAAACCGCGCTGCTGGCCAAACTCAAAGTGCCAGCCTGGGGCAGCCTTCTGCTGCGGTTTTCGGACGATAGTTACCTGCCTCCCTCCCAGCTCTTGCCCGCTTCCCTGACCCTGGAAAACCCCTATCTGAAGGTGGAATTGACCGAAACTGGCGGCATCCGTTCGCTTTGGGACAAGGAACTGCGGCGCGAGGTGCTGGCCGCGGAATCCAATCTGCTCCTTTTGTGGGAGGATGAACCCAACAATTGGGGCGCTTGGGACATCAACCATTTCTACCGCGACACGGAGCCCCAAAGAGCCAGCAGCGCCACGCTGAACCAGGACCTCAGCATCAACCTGGAAGGCGGATTCAGCCGCTTGGTGCACGACATCCGGATCGGGTCTTCAACCTTGCGCCAGACCATCGAACTGCGCTGCGACGAGCGTATGCTGCGGGTTTCGCACGAGATCGACTGGCAGGAACGGCATAAAATGCTGCGCACACACTGGTTCCCCGCGGTTTATGGCGGCGTTGCCACGTATGGCATCCAGGGCGGCGTGATCAAGCGCAGCAGCAAACCCAAAAACGCTTGGGAAGAAGCCCAATTCGAGGTTCCCGCCCAACGCTTCGCCGACCTTTCCCAGCCCGATTACGGCTGCGCGCTGCTCTGCGACGTCAAATTCGGCTACCGGATCGTGGACAGCCAGCTGGAACTGAACTTGCTGCGCAGTCCTGCCGACGTCGATCCCAGCGCCGACATCCACGCCCACGCCTACAGTTACGCCTTTTATCCCCATCCCGGCGACTATGAACACAGCGATGTGTTTAACGCCGCGGAGCGCATTGCCCACGACCTTGTAATCGTGCCGGTCAAATCCCTTCCCAGGGAAAGGTCTGAGCCCCTTTTTCGCCTGGATAGCGACCACGTCAACCTGGATGCCGTCAAGCCCGCGGAATCAGGCAACGGCATCGTCCTGCGCTTCCACGAGTACAAGGGCCAGAGCGGAACCGCGCGCTTGCATTGCGCCCGCAACTATGTTTCCTGCCGGGAAACCAACATGCTGGAAGAGCCTCTGGATGCCGACCCCATCCGCATCGAGGAATACTTTCCGCTCTGCCTGGAGTTCCGGCCTTTCGAGATCAAAACCATTATTCTCAGAGAGGAACCATGATCCCCTTGCCCCAACAAATGCGCGTGTTCAAAAAGCGCTTCTGGATGACCTCCAGGGTCGATTACCAGCGCAACGACGAACTGCCGGAGGATATCTTCCGCTTTCTGGTGCAAGACCTGGACGCCTGGTACCATAAATTCTTCGACGAAGGTTTCCTGGACGACGACCATGTCATGACCGTCATGTTTACCCTGGCCCCTTTCAACCAGAAAGTCCCGCCGGATTACTACCGCCTGAAAGTGGACGCCCTGAGCATCCACATCAGCGCCGCAACCCTCAATGGCCTGCGCTACGGATTGCAGACCCTGAAACAGCATCTTTACATTTGCAGTTACTACTTCCCCAATGAATATGACGAACCCGGTGACTCACCCTGCCTGGATATCCGCGACTGGCCCTCCTTTCCCTGGCGCGGACTGCATCTGGACGTCAGCCGCCACTTCTTCGACTACAAGTTCGTGCGCCGCTATCTGGACTGGATGGCGGCGTTCAAACTCAATAAATTCCACTGGCATCTTTCCGATGACCAGGGATGGCGGATCGAGAGCAAACGCTTTCCCCTGCTGCACGAAAAGGGCGCCTGGCGCACTGAAGCCGATGGCAGCCGCTATGGCGGATATTACACCCAGAGACAGATCAAACTGGTGCTGGAGCACGCGGAACAACGCGGCATCGAGGTCATCCCCGAAATCGACGTGCCCGGCCATGCCATGGCCATCCTCGCCGCCTATCCGGAATTGGCCTGCTTTCCGCGGGATTTCCAGACCATGGGCGTGTGGGGCATTTCTGAGGACATCCTTTGCGCCGGCAAGGACTCCGTGCTCGAATTTCTGAAAGACCTGTTCACTGAAGTGGCGGAGCTCTTCCCCGGCCAGTATATCCACCTGGGTGGCGACGAAGCCCCCAAAGCCAGGTGGGAAGAGTGTCCGCACTGCCAAAAACGCATCGCCGCCAAGAAACTTGCCAACGCGGAAGAACTGCAGGGTTGGCTGGTGCAAACCCTCGCCCAACACTTGCAGGGCCTGGGCAAGACGGTGATCGGCTGGGACGAGATCCTGGACGGCAACATCGATGGCCAACCCATCGTGATGGCCTGGCGCGGAGATGGCGTCGACGCCGCCCGCAAAGCCCACGCCAACGGCAACCGCTACATCATCTGCCCCAACAGCAAACTCTATTTCGACTGGAAATGCGGCCCTGAACCCGATTTACCGGGCGCTCATGGCGTCACCACCCTGCAAGACGTTTACCATCTGGACCTCGCCCAATACCGGTTCCAGAATAAGAAACTCTTTCTGGGCGGACAGGCCAACCTATGGACGGAACACGTTCCCGACTCCCGGACAGCCAAAGATCTGCTTGGCTGGCGCATCTACGCCCTATCCGAGCTGTTCTGGTCCGATCCCCAAACCAGGGATTTCAGCGATTTCTGGGAGCGCATCTGGGCAATGAGGGAAATCTTTTGATCCGCCACCCCGCCAATCCCATCCTGACCCGCAAGGACATTGTTTCACAGCATCCAGCGCTGCAGGACGTTTCCTCGGTTTTCAACCCCGGCGGAATCCTTTTCGAGGATCAGATCCTGCTGCTGCTGCGCGTGCAGAATCGCGCCCGGGAAACTTATCTGCTCAAAGCACTTTCCGTGGATGGCAGTAGTTTCAAGGTGGACTCCAAGCCCTTGCCCATCAGCGGATTGGAGCGCTGCACCCGTCGCCTCTACCATATCTACGACCCCCGGATAAGCTTTCTGGAGGGGACCTACCACGTGCTCTGCGCCCTGGATACCGACCAGGGCTGCTTCCTCGGCTGGTTCACCACGCCCGACTTTTGCGCGCTGGAATTCCAGGCTATCGTTTCCGGTCCGGATGTCCGCAACGGGGTGCTCTTCCCGCAGAAATTCGGGGAGAACTATCTGCGTTTCGAGCGGCCCAATACGACCCTGCTCCCTGATGGAGTAAAGACCGGTTCCACAATCGTTTGCAGCAAATCTACCGACCTGCGTAACTGGGAAAGCGTCGCCGAAGTCTTCAGCGGCAGGCCCCACTATTGGGACGAACTCATCGGATCCGGACCCCCGCCCATCAAGATCCACGCAGGCTGGCTGCACCTCTATCATGGCGTGGCTACCCATTTTGCCGGCGTAAACATCTACCAGATGGGAGTTTCGCTGCAGGATTTGGAACAACCCTGGCTGACTCTGGCCCGGGGAAAATACAATATCCTCGAACCTCGGGAGTCATGCGAACATACCGGCCAGGTGCCCAACGTGGTGTTTCCCACCGCGGCGATCCCTCTGCAAACAGACCCAAATGGCTTTGCCCTGCCGGAAAGCGAAGTGAAAATCTATTACGGGGCCGCCGATACCAGCATCTGCCTGGCCACGAGCTCGCCCCGCGAACTTCTTGATCACTGTAACGCCCAATAAACAGAGGAAGATATGAACTACCGTGGCCTTATCCTGATCCTCCTGTTCGCTGCCTTGCTGGAGCACTGCCTGGCCCACAACAGGCAGGTTGTGGGTTATTATCCCAATTGGCAATGGTACCGCCGCAACCAGTTGGTGGACCCGGAATCCATCGACTACAGCAACTACACCGTGATCAATTACGCCTTTTTCAATCCCACAGCCAATGGCAGCGTCCAAACCACGGATAGTTGGGCCGATGAAAACCTGCTGCTCGGACCGATGATCTGGTGGCCCGTGGAAATGCACGATTCCACGCGCTGCCTGCCCTATCTGGCACATCAGGCGGGCGTAAAGGTCTTGCCATCCATCGGAGGCTGGACCTTGTCCAGCAATTTCCCCTCCATTTCTGCTGATCCGGCCAAGCGGCAAACCTTCGCCCAAAGCTGCGTCGGCCTCATCCAAACTTATGGATTCGACGGCATCGACCTGGACTGGGAATATCCAGGTTTTCCAGAACACAACGGATCGCCCGCCGACTATTACAACTTTCCCCTGCTGCTGCAGGATTTGCGCGCGGCCTTGGACGCCCTGGAAACGCAAACCGGAGCAGATTATATCATCACTTCCTGCTTCAACGGCTCCAGAGAACGGATGGAGGATATCGACTGGCCCGCGGTCCTGCCGCTTTTGGACATGGTGAATCTGATGTCCTACGACTATCATGGCTCCTGGGACGCGCTCAGCAACTTCAATTCCCCCCTTTATCCGCCTGCGGTTGGCGACCCCGTATGGTGCTGCTCCGGATCTTTCGAAATCCTGACCGAGGAATTCAACGTTCCGCCAAGCCGGATCAACCTCGGCATTCCCTTTTACGGCAAGGCGCTGGCCAATTGCAGCCAACTCTACGGTACCCACAGCGGCTACGACCTGGCAGCCTTCCCTGTGGATGAAGGACAGCCGCATTATTACTCGATCCTGGACGCGTTGCCCAATTACGCCTACCATTGGGACGACTCCGTAAAATGCCCCTATCTTCTCGGCAATGGGTTCAACACGTTCGTTTCCTACGACGACACGACCTCCGTGGGCTGGAAAACCCACTACGCCAAGGAACACGGCGCGGGAGGCGTGATCATTTGGGAGATCACCGGCGACTATCTGGAAACCGCGCCCAATTCCGGAATCATTGCCGGAACCCCGCTTGCGGACAAGATCAATGCCGTTTTCAACCTGCCGGATGAACTGCTGCCGCCTCTTAACCTCAGCGCAGAGGCCACAACTGGCGGCATCGAATTGCAGTGGCTCCCCTCCAGCATGATCCCGGAAATCGCTTACTTCGTCTATCGAAACCACGTCCGCTTGAATTCAGCCCCCTGCATGGGACTCGGCTACACCGATACGAACGTGGCCCCCGGGGAAACGTACTTGTATTATGTCACCAGCGTTTACGCCGGCCAGGAATCTCTGCCTTCCAACCAGGCCGAAGCAACCGCCACCGGATCCTGCAACGGCGAAGATATCCTCCCACCGGTTACTGCCTCGCTGCGTCCCAATCCCTTCCCTGGACAGGTTGCGCTGGCCGTGAATCCTTCTCGGAATGCGGAAATTCTGTGGGAAGTGTTCGATCTCCGGGGCAGATTGATCCACTCCTCCGGGATTCTAACTGCAGCCCCGGAAGTTCATAGCTATTTGTGGAATGCAAAAGATGGAAACGGACGCGATCTTCCCCCGGGGATCTATATCTTCCGCCTGAAGCAGCGTGAAACGGGCCACAATTCCCCCTGGTCGGAAACGCTACTGCGGGGCTGCCTGTTGCGTAACTGACCGCGCTGGAATCCTGTCGTGTGCCCAATGGATGTTCCTGGTTTACCATAACTACCTGAAAACCACTCTTGGGAGTTGAGATGAAAACAGTATCTTGCATAATTCTGGCCGGCTGCTTGCTGGGAGCGCCGCTCTGCGCCGAGACCTTTCCCGTGCCTCAAGTACCCTTCGAACCCCGGGTCTACAACTGCCAGCAAAGCACCTTGCCGCTCAAGATAGATGGCCGCGACGCTGAGGCGGATTGGGGGCAAGCCACTTGGACCGAATATTTTACGGATATCGAGGGCGATCTGAAGCCCACCCCTTACCTGAACACCCGGGTGAAGATGCTTTGGGACCAAACTGGCCTGTATATCTTCGCCAGACTGGAAGAACCGCACATCTGGGCCAAACTCCTGCAGCACGATTCCGTGATCTTCCAGGACAACGATTTTGAAGTTTTCCTGGATCCCAATGGCGACACCCACGAGTATTTCGAGCTGGAGTTCAATGCCCTGGGCACGCTCTGGGACCTCTTTCTGATCCAGCCTTACCGCGATGCCCACAGTTCTCTAAACGGCTGGGAAGCAAAAGGTTTGCGCTATGCCATCGGACTCGAGGGGACCTTGAATGACCCCTCCGATACCGATCAGGCCTGGTGCGTGGAAATGTTTCTGCCCTGGTCCGCCGTCTCCGAAATGGCCCACACGCCCTGTCCTCCGAAACCCGGCGACTATTGGCGGATCAATTTCTCACGGGTGCAATGGGAGACCGAGATCGTTGCGGGAGAATATGTTAAGGTTCCAGACCGGCCGGAGTTCAACTGGGTTTGGAGTCCGCAGGGCCTGGTCGCGATGCATTATCCCGAGCGTTGGGGCTACCTGTTCTTCGTGTCCGAAGCTGCCGGCTCGGACTCCCCGCGTCAGTTTCCGCCCCCAGTGGAAAACGCGCGGGAATATCTGCGCCAGCTCTACTACGCCCAGAAGCAATTCTGGCAGGACCATGGGCGTTATTCCGACAGCCTGGCAGAACTGGGTCTGGCTCCATTTAGTTTCGATACAAAGACTTACATGCCTCACCTGGAAACCACCTCGCGGTCCTTCCTGATCACCCTCCAGGCGAATGGTTTTCCGGATCTCTACATCACCGAGGACGGCCGCCTTTCCAGCAATTAACCGCATCAGAATTCCGGCCTGGTACCCGTAACCATTGCGCGGTCAACGCGCGCTCATTACAGGTGAAACCCGTAGAACCGCGCAGTAATAGCGTAGCGATTGCGGGAGCGGTGTCCTGGCACTTTGGCTTCCGGTAAACTGAATCAGGAAACGCTCAATTCCAGCTCTCTTCCAAACCGAACTGGGAAGCCCGGAGGGCGTAGGATGGTAGGCGGGTGATTTATCGCCCGTGCCAAACGAGAGGCCATTATAGCAGTCAACCGGTTTCAACCGGTGCAGGACTTCACAGCTAAGGACCTTGAAAACGTGTCAGTTGCTGGATGAATATACCCGGAAGTCCTGCACTCATTGAAATGAGTTGACTCCAAAATGGAGAGGATCTTGGTTGTTTCTACACGGGCGATAAATCACCCGCCTACCGTCCTGCACCCGCTGAAGCGGGTTTGCCACCGGGCTAGGTTCACTAGTTTACCCACTTCGTTTGCAATAGAGCCTCAATTCCGCACTAACTCGGCGCCCTTGCCCCACGTGCAATCAGCCTTTTTGAGGTCGATCTTGCCTCCGGGCAAAACCGTGATTTGCACTCCGTCGGCGATATGGACCTTGCCCCGCAGTTTGAGGCTCGCCCCTTTGGCAATCGTAACATCCTTTAATATATGCAGTTCGCTGTCCGGTCTGGAGCTCATTTTGGCCCCCTTGGCCAATTGCAAGTCCTGATTGACTAGCGTCCGGCCTTCCAGCTTCGTCCGTCCGTTCAATGTGGAGGGCAGCGAACCAACCAGCAGCAGCAATTTGCCGTCGCCCGGACCTATCGCCACTTCCGCAAGGTTCCCATTCAGCGGGTAGAAGCTGTTATCGGAGGGGTCCCAGAGCCCGGGACGCTCGCCCAAATTCCTGGTGGCGGAAGCGGTAAAAATCGCGCGCACGGTTTGCGGCGGGGCGGGAAAGCAGGCTGCATCGAACTTTTCCGGCGGCACAGCCAGTAGTTCGTCGCTGCCATCCGAAGCGGCGCTAGTTTGGGGAAAAACGAACTCCGTCCGGCGATTGACCAGCATCAGGGCGGGCGCTCCGGATTTTTGCCGGAAGAGGCCGGCTTGCACGTAGCCATCGTAGAGGCTTATTCCATTCAGGACAAGGTTTTGCGGCAGCACCTCGAGGGATTTTAGGCCGCTGGAACCCAAATTCTCCGGATTGCGGTAGCCTTGTGTCAGGATTGCTTCGGAGTCGATCCATTCCAAGCTTTGCATCGGCCTGGCGTAGGCCAGGATGCGCCGGTTGGCCTCAACTATGGCGTCCCAATGGGAGTTGAAAGTCAGGTTCATCCGGCCGTTGGCCTCGTGGACGTTGATGGGGGAAAAATCCTGCCGGGTCTGTTTGGTGACCGCGGGATCGCCCACCACGTCGTAGAGTTTGAAGTTGATGAGCCCTTCCGCGCCATAGCATAAGGGTAAGTACTGCAGGCACTTCTGCATGTTTTGCGGAGGCCGCAGCGTGCCCCATTGCTGCTGGTCGTAAAGCCAGACGCCGTAGGTCTGGGTGGCGGGCATAAATCTCGCGCCGCGTTTGGCGCACTGGATCCTGGCGGTGCGGTAATACTTGAGCATGTCCATGTCCAGGGTCTTTTGGATGCCGCGGGAAACTTCCGGCCGGTTCCAACGCAGCGATCCGAACAGGGGATAGATATCGAAGCTGAGGATGCGGGGCTGGGCGATCTCATCGAACAGCGAGATCAGGTTGAAATTGTCGCCGTTGTCCTTGAGCACATTACGCCGGTCCAGCCAGGAACAGGAAATCAGGCCTTTAAGCGAGGGGGCCAGGGAGTCCAGGTCCTTCAGCAGGCCATGCTCGATCTCCTTGTAGGAAGAGAACTGGCCCACGGTGGGTTCATCGGTGAGGAACAGGTAACTTATATTATCGTATGAGGTTGCCAGGTCTTGGACGCGTTCCCGGACCGCCTGGCGCAAAGCGTTATTGGCCAGCAACTGCCGGTGCATGGTGTCCTCGAACTCCACATAATCCAGTTCCAGTTGCCCCTTGCCCAGCCAATAGAAACCGGGATTGAGGCTGAGGAGGGAATAACGCCAGCCTTTGGTGCGGTCGATCAAACCCTCTTCGTACAGGCTGCTGACGGGGATCGCCAGGGTCAGTTCGCGGTGCGGCCAGGTTTTTCCGCCCTCCCGGTTTCTGTTCGCCACTGGCAGGGAATTGTATTCGCGGACGCTGAGTTCCCGGGGTACGATCATTTTCCCGGTCTGGGGATCGTAACTGAAGATCTCCCGCTCTTTTTGGTCGCCCTGGTTGGCGAATCCGGCGAGCGAAACGCGCAGGATCAGGGCGTCGGGATCGGTGGGCAAGTCGCTGCAGTTGAAAGCGAAAGTGACGTAAAGCGTGTCGTCGGCTGAAGGATTGGCGGTGAAATCGTCCTTTTCGCCGCTGCCATAAGCCCGCTGGACAAAGCGGAATTCCGGCCCGATATTGTATCTGATCCCTTTGTTATGGGCGGCTGTGGGCCAGCGGAATTCCATCCGGTTCAAGGCGTAGCCGGGTTGGCCATCCTCCAGGACGCGCAACCAGCCATTTGAAGCCTGTTTGGAGCGCGTGGCGGTTCCGCTGCGTCCGGAATGGATGTAGAAGTACTTCTCCGCGTTCTGGTTCAGGGTGGAAGAGGAATCGTACTCGGCCTCGAAACGCCAGTAATTGCCGATGGAAAGGGCTTCCGTGCCAAATTGGGGGTCGGCTCCGGATTCCCGCCAGACCTTGTCCGTGAGGATGGCGTCGATGCCGTGGCGGTCGAAGGCTCCCAGCAACTGCTCGATCTGTCGGGGGCTGGAACCGTCCACGATCTCGCAGACCGTGGCGTTGTAGCCGGCTTCCCGCATTCGGGCCGCCAGCGAATCCACCCGGGGCAGAAACCCGCTGGTGGCGCGTAAATAGGAGAAATTGCCCAGGACAAAGCCATCCGCGTATTTTGCGGCGGCTGGCTGGCTAAACAACACTGCCAGTATCAGTAAGAAGATCGTATGGCGAACTTTCATTCCGGCTCCCTGCTTGGTTTTGATGCACGGAACCATCGGCGGAAAGAAGAGCTCCGGTGTCAAGCCTTTTCGGATTCCCGGGCCACGGCGTCAATCAAGCCTTAATCAAGCCTTAATCACTTGTCTATTGTTAACGCTTGATTAACGCTTGATTAAGGCTTGATTAAGGCTAATCCCCCAGCGCGAAGACAGCAAGTAGAGATAAGAATCTGAAGGATAGGCAGTTACGGAATGGCCCCGGGCTTGATGCAGTCTATCTATATGCAGTAAAGGGGATTAGGCGCGGTAAATGTCAGGGTTGGGCAGCGCCGGGAGCTTCCTCGCGGAAGCTGTAGAACAGGTCAAAGACTTCCATGGGCAGGCGCTGGGCTTTTCCCCGGCTGGCAAAGACGCCGATCATGCGGGCTTCGAAGCACAGCTGGCCCGCCTGATTGTAGATGCGCTGGGTCCAGTGGCCTTTCACGCGGTTCATCTCGTCGAAGCAGCTTGTAACCGTGATGATCTCCTCGAGTTCGATGGCCTTGAGGTAGTGCAGTTCGAAGGAGCGGATGAACACCTGGAGGTTCAGTTCGCGCATTCGGGAAACGGACATGCCCATGCCGATCATGGCTTCGGCGCGCGCCGATTCCAGGATCTGCAGATAGTTGGCGTTGTTCAGGTGGCCGTAAACGTCGCATTCGAAGCCATAGATCCTTTTACGGAATTCGAAGATCATCGTTGCTCCTTTCCTTGACAGTTGGCGCCGCCGCAATTTGTGCTTGACCGATAAGCGAGGCGCAATTCTGATGCGTAGATCACTTTTGGAATTGAGGATTATATGGCCAAGAAAATTGTCAACCCCAAAATAAAACCCAAGCCCCACACCAACGCCAAGCCTGCCGTGCCGGTCAGCGCGGTGAAGCCCCGGATCGCTCACAAAGCGGTCCCGGCTGCCAAACCCGCCGCGGCCAAAGCCCCTGCCTGGCCTTTTTTGGAGAGCCGCTGGCTGCCTTTGGCGCTGATGGTCGCGCTGCTGCTGTTCGTCAGCCTGCTCTACTTTCCGGTGGCGTTTCAGAGTAAATCTCCCGCCGCCTCGGATATTTCGCAATGGCAGGGCGCGGCGAACAAGATCATCGAATACAATAAAGCGCACTCCGACAACGCGCTGTGGACCCAAAGCATGTTTTCCGGCATGCCCGCCTATATGATCTCGTTTCCGAACCGCTTCCCCTTCCTGGAAAACCTCAGCAAAATCACGGACAAAGTGATCAACTGGCGCATCTTCCTGCTCTTCATCGGAGCGCTGGGCGTGTTTCTGCTGCTGCGGTTTTGGGGGCTGGATCCCTTCACTTGCCTGTTCGGAGCGGTCGCCTTCATGTTTTCCTGCCATTGGCTGGGTCTGGTGGAGATCGGCCACAACACCAAATTCCGCGCCATCATGTATGTACCCTGGGTGATCTGGGCGCTGATGTACCTGCGCAAGAAACCCGGCTTGCTGGGGCTGGGCTTCCTGGCCACCATGCTGATCGTGCAACTGCGCGAGAACCATCCGCAGATCAGCTATTACCTCTATCTGCTGGTGGGAATGTACTGGCTCTGGCAATTGATCGAGAGCATCAAAAACAAGGATTGGAAAAGCTTCGGGGCGTTCACGGGATTGACCGTGCTGGCTTTCGGGCTCACCGTTCTGGCGGTGCTGAACCCCTATCTGAGCACGATGGAATACAGCCACTACACCATGCGCGGCGGCGCTTCTGGGCTGGAAACGAGCTACGCCCAGGGCTGGAGTTTCCATCCGCTGGAGATCATCACCTTCTTCATTCCGGATTTCTACGGCGGCGTGAGCCCCAACTATTGGGGCTACATGCCTTTCACGCAGATCTACAACTACTTTGGGCTGTTGGTGCTGGGCTTCGGCGTGATCGCGCTGCTGGGCAGAAAGCATCGGCGTCTGGCGGTGTGGCTGGCCATTTCTTCCGCGCTGTTCATCCTGATGTCCTTCGGCAGTTTCGCGCCAGCCCTCAGCGATCTGCTGCTCAAGTATCTGCCCTATTTCAACAAATTCCGCGTGCCCTCGATGATCCTCACCATGGCGCAGATCAACGCCGTGCTGCTGGCTGCTTTGGGGGTGGACACCGTGCTCAGTTTGGGCAAGGAACAGGAAACGCGCTGGAGCAAAGGACTGTTCAAGGCTTTCTGGATCTGCGGCGGCGTGTTCTTTCTGTGGCTGGTGGCGGCAAAATCGCTCTTCGCGGGGCTGAATTTCACCAACGCCGGCGAAATGGCGCAATTGGAAGCCCGCGAGATGCTGGACCAGCTGCCCATGATCAAGGAACAGCGCCTGGGCCTGCTCTACAAGAGCGGCATCCTGAGCTTCCTCTTTTTGGCCGTGGGCATGGGCCTGGCGTATTTAAAGAGCCTAAAGAAACTTCCGCGCCTGGCCTTCGTGCTGCTGCTTACGCTGCTGGTGTTCGTGGACCTCTATGTGTACACCGGCAAGCATCTTAAGCGTGAAAACCTGAAAGCGCCGACCGAGCATCTGGACCGTTTCGCGGTGCAAGATTACGACGAATTCCTGCTGGCCGACAACTCCAACTTCCGCATCTATCCCATCGACCAGGATATCCTTACCCAGGCGCAACTTCCCAAACCGGCCGGCGAATGGGCTTTCCACCATCAAACCGTGCTGGGTTATTCCGCCGCCAAACTGGAACGCTACGACAAAGTTCTGAAGGTGCTGCAGGACGACGCGCAGGGTGCCGGCGAATGGCGCCGCTATCTGAAGGGCTTCTTCTCGCCGGACAAAGGAATGCTTCCGGCGGAAGTGGACACGCCCATTCTTAACATGCTCTCCGCCAAGTATTTCGTGCATCCGGACCGCCTGCCCTACGACTCCCTGCTCACCCAGATCACCCCGGTTTTCGAAAGCGAAACCGGCATCACGGTCTACCGCAACAACCGCGCTTTGCCACGCGCCTGGTTCGTGGATTCGGTGCAGAAAGTAAGCCCAGCGGATTCCATCCTGCCGAAATTGCGCTCCGCGAGCTTCGATCCGCGCGCCGTAGCCTATGTGGAAAGCGATATCAGCGGCGTGGCGAAGCCTGATTCCGCCTGGGTGAAACAGACCGCCAGTGAAATGCACAAACTGACCTACGACGTTTACACGGATAAGCCCGGCTTCCTGGTTCTGAGCGAGATCTATTATCCGGCGGGCTGGAAAGCGGCTTTGGACGGCAAGGAAATACCCATCCACCCCGCGAACTACATCCTGCGTGGCCTGCAAATCCCGGCAGGAACGCATGAACTGGAACTGACTTTCGCGCCCGAGTCCTATAAAAAGAGCGTCACTTTGAGCCTGATCGGCCTGCTGCTGAGTTTGCTGGCTCTCTTGGGCGGACTGCTGCTGAAATTCCGCGCTGCCAAAACAGCCAAAACATCCGCCTGAGCGAGATACGCGGACTAAAGAATGATCATCAACGGCTCTGAATACCGCAGCGTCTGGTGGGAACACGGACGCCTGCATTTGATCGACCAGAACATACTGCCCTTCGAGTTCGCCATCGCCGAATTCACGGAATTCCAGGCCGTGGCGGAAGCGATCCGGAACATGACCGTGCGCGGCGCTCCGGCTATTGGCGCTGCGGGGGCTTTCGGACTGGCTCTGGCGGCGCAAGGCGCTCCGGACGACAAGTTCCGCACCCATCTGCGCAAAGCCCACGACGTCCTGATCGCCGCAAGACCCACAGCCGTCGATCTGGTCAATGGCGTGAATTACGTCTATGAGCAGACCCTGAAGTTCATCCCGGATTACGTCCACGCCAGGCAGGTGGCCGTTCTGGCCGCCAACGAATTCGCCAGCCGCAGTTCCGAAGACTGCCGCCAGCTAGGCCTCGCCGGCAACGCGATCATTCCAGACAAAGCGCGCGTCCTCACGCATTGCAACGCCGGAGCCCTGGCAACGGTGGATTGGGGCACAGCCTTGAGCGTGATCCGCACCGCGCACCGCAAAGGCAAGGAACTCTTCGTGTATGTGAGCGAGACCCGTCCGCGTTTCCAGGGCTCGCGGCTCACGGCCTTCGAACTGGAGCAGGAAGGGATCCCCCACGCCATCATCGCTGACAGCGCCGCGGGCTACTACTTCTGGAAGAAAGAGATCGACCTCGTGATCACCGGCGCCGACAGAGTCTGCCTCAACGGCGACATCGCCAACAAGGTCGGCACCTACGAAAAAGCCGTGCTGGCCAAGGAACACAAGATCCCCTTCTACATCGCCGCGCCGCTTTCCACCTTCGATTTTACCTGCACGAGGGGCTCGGAGATCCCCATCGAATTCCGCGCGGATGAAGAACTGCAAAGCGTCGGCGGAGTCCCGGTCGCCAATCCCGGTTCACCCGTGCTGAATCCATCTTTTGACATCACTCCGTCCGGCTTCATCACCGGAATAATCACGCGCAAAGGCGTTTTCCATCCCCGGGAAGCCGCGCAAAAAGTGCAGGGCTGAGCTATGCTTGAACCTCGCCAGGCCGATCTTCTCATCACAGGCGGAACCTTGCTCTGCATGGATGAAGGCAGGCGTGTCTTGACCGGGCACAGCATCGCCATCCAGAAGGGCCGGATAGTGGATATCTTCGCGGATGGCAGCGCTGCGTATGCGCCTGCGGAAAGCCTCGACGCCTCTGGATGCATCGTGCTGCCGGGCTTGATCAACGCCCACACGCACCTGCCGATGACCTATTTTCGGGGCTTGGCAGACGACCTGCCGCTGGCAACCTGGCTCAACGATTATATCTGGCCGCTGGAAGAGAAACTGCTGGACAGCCAGTTCATCCGCGATTCCTCTCTGCATGGGGCCGCGGAGATGATCCAGAACGGCGTCACCCAGATCAACGACATGTATTTCGACATGCCCGCCATCGCCGAAGCCTGCCTGGAAGCGGGTTTGCGCGCCATCATCGGCGAAGTGGCGCTCTCTGCCATAGCAGGTCCACAAGGGGTTGCGAAGCCGGCGGGCACCCAGATTTTGGAGCTGCGCCAGCGTTTTGGCGACTGCGCTCTGGTGGATTTTGACCTCGCGCCCCATTCCCTCTATGCCTGCTCACGCCAGACTTTGGAGCAATGCGCCCAGGCCGCTTCCGACCACGGTTTCCGCCTGCACATGCATCTTTCCGAGAGCCGCTCCGAGGTCGAAAAATGCGTCCGGGAGCACGGTTTGAAGCCAGTGTTTTATCTGCGTGAACTGGGTCTGCTGGAGTTGCCGGCAGTCTATGCCCATGGCATCTGGGTGGATGAGGACGAGATCGAACTTCTGGCCTCCGCTCCGGCTTCCATCGCCATCTGCACCGAGAGCAACCTCAAACTCGCGTCCGGAATCCTGCCTCTGGCAGCGTATCTGAAGCGCGGCGTGAACGTCTGTTTCGCCACGGACGGAGTGGCCAGCAACAACAATTTGGACCTGCTGGCGGAACTGGACGTCACCGCCAAACTGCACAAAGCGGTCAACAACGACCCGACTTTTCTGCCGGCCGAACAAGCGCTCCGCATGGCCACGCTTCAGGCGGCAAAAGCCCTTGGCGTAGCCTCACGCAGAGGTTCCCTGGAAACCGGCAAGGATGCCGATATCTGTATCCTGGACACCGCATCCCTGGCCGGCCAACCGCTTTACAATCCTTATTCCCAGGTAGTTTACGCGCTCGGTTCGCGAGCCGTCCGCGATGTAATCATCGCCGGAGAACTGGTTTATCGGGAAGGCCGCCACACCAGGATCGAAGAGCAAAAACTGCTGCGCGACGCCCAGCAATACAGGGATTTGATCGCCCGGGAGTTGCAAGCGTGAAAGCGATCAAGAACCGCCGGGCCTTGCACGATTACTACATCATCCAAAAGTATGAGGCGGGCATCGCGCTCGTAGGCACCGAGATCAAGTCCATCCGCGCCGGAAAGGTCAATTTCCGCGATAGTTACGCTCGCGTCGTGGATGGCGAATGCTGGCTGATCAACCTGCATATCAGCCCTTGGGACACCGCCGCGCATTTCAACCACGATCCCAGCCGCAGACGCAAGCTGCTGCTGCACAAACACGAGATCCGCCGCCTGAAGGTCAAAACCGAGGAACAGGGCATGACCCTCATCCCCCTGGAATTGATCGTCAACGACGCCGGACTGTGCAAGGTGACCATCGCGTTGGGAAAGGGCAAGAAATCCTACGATAAGCGGGACAGCCAGCAGCAGAAGGACCTCGAGCGCGAAAAAGCCCGCGATCCTGATTAGGCGGGATCGGAACCGGAAGGCAGGCTTGGGGTGGGTCCCTCCGGGAGTCTGAGTTGGGTTTTCTCCTGGTCTCCAACTTCAGGATCCCGTGTGGCATCGATCAGGTTTTCCGCCCTAATGGGACCAAAACATGCATTTTTACCCTCATTCGCCCGGCATTCCTCCGGTTAGCATTACGCAGTCACTGCGCGGTCATTGCGCGCTTCACCCGTAATGACCGCGCAATTACCGCGCAATGGTAACGGGGGCGAATTCGGTGTTCCGCGTCCCAAGCTGGATGGAACTACGGCTCCAGAGGACCTTCCCAAACCCCGGCTGATTTTTCTTGACAAGCAAATCACCCTCAAATAGGAGTATATTAAATTTTGAATATGCTAATGGAGTCCATATCGCCATAACACATAAAGGAGAAAGCCATGAAAGCACTCTCGTTTTGGTTATTCTGCTGCCTGATCCTGGGCAGCGCCCTCTTCGCCGACACCAATGTGAGCGGCACCATCAACACTTCCCAAACCTGGACCCTCGCGGGTTCGCCCTACATCATCACGGGCAACGTCGAGGTCCGCGGCTATCCCACCCCCATCATCACCATCCAGGCTGGCGTTGTGGTGAAATTCAACAGCGGCACCGCGATCAATCTGGGCAATGTGAATTATAACGACCAACTGGGCGCCATCGTCGCCAACGGCACTGCGGCTTCTCCCGTGCTATTCACGGCGAATCTGGGCAGCCCTACGCCCGGATATTGGAATTACATCCGCACCCAGCCCTACACCGGCCCCAGCAGCTTCAACTACGCCATCTTCGAATACGGCGGCAGCAGCGGCAACGGCTTGATCAACGTTAACGGCGGCAGCCCCGCCTTCACCAACTGCACTTTCCGCAATTCCTCCAACTACGGCATCTACCACACCCACGATGCGGCCACGGCCAGCGTTAGCGCCTGCGCATTCCAGAACAATGGCGGCTATCCGCTGCACTGGAACCCGCAGTCCGTTCCCTCTATCGGAGATGACAACACGTTCACTGGCAACGGAACCCAGCGCATCCTGCTCAAGTCGCTGATCCTTACAGGCGCTGTCACCTGGACGAACAAGGGCATACCCTTTGAGATGGAGGCCGACCTGACGCTGGAAAACAACGCCAACCCGATCATCCTGCAGCCCGGCACGGAACTGCAGTTCAAAAACGGCCGGCGTCTCTACATCGGCGATAACAACTACCCAGACCAGCGCGGTCATATCGTGGCCACCAACGCCACCTTCAGCGCGGTGAACCCCGCCCAAGGCTGGAACGGGCTGAGTTTCCTGGCCTACACGCTGCCCTCAACGTTCACCGGCTGCACCATCAAGCAGGTGAACTCCGGATCTTCCGGAGCTGCCACCATTAATTGCGACAATACGGCCGCCTTCGTAAACTGCGTGTTCACCGCCAACGACAACTACGCCATCTATTGCCATAAGAACAAAGCGTTCAGCCTGAGCGGCTGCGCGCTCTCCGCCAACGCCAAGACCGTGGGCCTTTACGCGGCCGACGTGCACAAACTGCTCTCCGGAAATACCTACACCGGCAACACGGAAAACCGCATTGAATGCTTTGGCGACTATATCAACTCTGCGGTGACCTGGACCACCCAAAGCACGCCGATCTGGGTGACCGGGCTGATGTACTTCAATGGCTCCGGCACACCCATCCTGGAAATTCCTTCCGGTGTGGAACTGCAATTTAACCAGGGGCTCAGCTTCATCATCGGCGACAACAACTATTCCGACCGCTTGCAAAGCCTGCATGCCACCGGCGTGACCTTCAAGGCCGCCAATGCCGCTCAAGGCTGGAACGGCCTCTATTTCGGCTACTATATGTCCCCCTCTTTTCTGGATGGCTGCGTGGTCCAGGACGCCAGTTCGAGCACGCAGGGAGCTGTGGTGGTCAATTGCGGCCAGCTGCTCACCCTGCAGGACTGCCTGTTCACCGCCAATAACAGCTACGCCGTATACTGCCAATGGGGAAGGTCCTTCGCCATGAGCGATTGCACTCTTTCCGGCAATGCCAAGACCGTGGGGCTTTACGCGAGGGATCTGCATAAACTGCTCACCGGCAATTCGTATGTGGGAAACACGGAAAACCGCATCCATTGCTGGGGTGAGACCATCGATATCTCCGCGTCCTGGACTCCCCAGGGCACTCCGATCTGGGTGACCGCGCACATCTACTTCGTCGGAGCGGGAACGCCTCTCCTGGAAATCCCGGCCGGAGTCGAAATGCAATTCAATCCCAATCTCAATTTCTATGTAGGCAGCAACGACTATTCCGACCGCCAACAAAGCCTTCACGCTACTGGCGCCACTTTCAGAGCCGCTGATCCAGCTCTGGGCTGGTATGGCTTCTATTTCGCCAACTACACTTCCCCCAACTTGCTGGATTCCTGCACCATCCGCGAAGTTGCTGCTGGATCTGCGGGCGCCGTAGCTGTCAACTGCAGCAGTTTGCTCACCTTGCAGAACTGCCTCTTCACCGCCAACGACAACTATGCCGTGCGCTGCTATTCCGGCAAATCCTTTGCCCTGACCGGCTGCACCCTCACCGGCAATGCCAAGACGGTCGCGGTTTATGCCTGCGATGTGCAGAAACTGCTTACCGGCAACAGCTATGCCGGCAACACTGACGACCGCATCCACTGTCTGGGCGGCTATATCACGGCCAGCGCCACCTGGACCACCCAAAGCACGCCCATCCTGGTCACGGAACACATCTACTACGACCATGACGGCGCTTCGGTGCTGAACATACCTTTGGGAGTGGAACTACGCTTCGCCAGTGCCAGGGCTTTCTACATCGGCACCCCTTATTATGCAAGCCACCACCCGGCGCTCAATGCCACCGGCGTCACCTTCCGCGGCGCTGAATCTACGCCAGGTTATTGGGCGGGGATCACCATGTACGTCTATGGCAATCCCCATTTGCTCTCCGGCTGTGTGATCCAGGATGCAGGCTACAACAACACCCCCGGCATCCACTGCGACATTGCCGCTTCCACCATCACCGGCTGCACCATCCAAAACTGCCTGGCCAAGGGCATCAACCTTGCCAACAACAGCATGGTGTCGATCTCGGGCAACACCGTCACCAGCTGTGGATCCTATCCGCTGTCCATCCATGTGGAGAGGTTGCGCGCGCTGACCGAAGCCAACAACTTCACCGGCAACACGCTCGACCGCGTGGAAGTGCGGGCCGGAACCGTTTCCACCAGCGGAGTCTGGCACAACCCCGGGGTACCCTACCAGCTGACCGACCACTGCTACATCGATCATGCCAACGCGCCGCATATCCAGATCCTGCCAGGAACCGTGGTCATGCTGCCATCCGATGTCGGCCTGTACATCGGCAGCCCTTACTATTCCGATCACGGCGGCTCTTTGGAAGCCGAAAGCGTGACCTTCACCCGCAGTAACGATACTGCTGTGCCCTATGGCCTGGTTTTCTACACTTACTCAACGGATGGGTCCTCCAGCTTCACCAACTGCGTTTTCGAGTACCTGCGCAGCGGGAACCAGTGCGCCGTACACGTGGATGGCGCAAATCCGTCCTTCACCGGCTGCATTTTCCGCAACAATCCTGCCCAGGGCCTCACTGTTACGGCATCCGCCAGGCCAGCAGCCAGCAACTGCCAGTTCCTGAACAACGGCGGCTATCCCATCAGCACCGCGGCCAGCGCCTTCGGCACACTCAACGGCGGTGGAAACACCTTCAGCGGCAACACCCCCAACCGCGTTCTCATGGGCGGGGAAACCCTCACTGCCAACCATACCTGGAACGATCCGGGCGTGCCGGTCGAGGTAAGTGCCAACCTCTCTGTGGACTACTGGAGCATCGCGCCCATCCTGAAACTTAATTCCGGCCTGACTTTGCTGTTCCGTGCCGGAACCGGTCTGTACATCGGCAGCCCCTATTATGCGGATCACAGCGGCGGTTTGCAGGCTGACGGGGCGATCCTCTCCGCGCTGAATGGCACGACAGGCGGCTGGAACGGCCTGCAGTTCTACATTCACGCGCGCAACGATTCCTATCTCAGCGGCTGTGTTGTGGAATATGCCGGCGCCACGGGAAATGTGAGGACAGAGAACGCTCCCCTGTCCTACATCGACAGCTGCGTGATCCGCCACGGTGGAGTCGGTATCTATGCCACAGGCGGAAACTCCGTGACCTCCATCAGCAAGAGTTACATCTACAACAACGGCATCGGCGTCTATTGCGCCAACAACGCCAATCCAATCATCGGCGGCAGCACCGGCAACGCCAACAGCATAGATGGCAACACCAGCTACGGAGTGCAGAACACCACTTCCAGCTTCAACGTGAACGCCCTCTACAACTGGTGGGGCTACCCCAGCGGACCTTATCACGCCACGCTCAATTCGGGCGGAGAGGGAAATCCCGTCTCCAACTACGTGGACTTCGATCCCTGGCGGATCACTAATATCGGCGACGCGCCCTCGCGCTTCCATCTGCTCACACCGGCTACAGCCAGCGTAGTGGAAACCCTCACTCCAGTTCTGGACTGGGAGGAGGCCATCGATCCCAGTCCCGGCGATACGGTGACCTACACCCTGCTCATCGCCCAAAACACCAGCTTCAGCAGCGGACTGGCCACCTTCGCCAACCTGAGTGCCTCAACCTATCAGTTACCAGCCGGCACTCTGGACGACGACGCCCGCTACTATTGGAAAGTGAGCGCCACGGACACCCAGGATCAGACTGTCTGGTGCTACGAGAGTTACTTCTACTTCGATACCGCGGTCCCGGAATCCCCGCTGGCCTTCGGTCTGGCCTCGCCTTCCAACAACGGGACCGTGCACCTCACCAGCAACCTGCTCTCCTGGCAAGCGACGACCGATCCCGACCCCGGCGACTTTGTGACCTACACCGTTTATTGGGATGTCTCCGCCGGCTTTGAAACCGCGGGTTCCTTCACCACTTCCGGAACTTCCGCCTGGTCGGGTTTCTGCGCGCCTGGATCGCTGATCTACTGGAAGGTGAAAGCCTTCGACAGCACAGGACGCGAGACCTTCAGCCCCATCTGGCGCTTCTACGTGCATCCAGACGCCAAACCGCGTCCACCGGTGTATTTCACCCTCACGCCAATTGGTTCAGACATGCTGGTGGAATGGGACGCTGTTCCCGGCGCGGATAGCTACGATATCTATTACTCGCTCGATCCCAGTGTAGATTTCGGCTTGCTGGCACCCAGCCTGAACCTGCCGGAATATCTGCACCTGGGAGCGGCCTTGTTCCCCGCAGGATTCTACCGCGTGGTGTCCACGGACAACTTCTGACCCCGCGCTTAGAGATCATTACACAGAATCCCTGGATCTTCCGGGGGTTCTTTTTGTGGGCAAACTCCGTTCTGGGGGCTGGCCAGCCATCACCTGCCGAACCACCCGCGATCTACCCGCGAAAATCGGGGGAGGCTCGGCAGTGGTCCGCTTTGGGCAAGGGATCCAGCCTCAAGGAAAGATCTGGATGAGACTCCCTAGCGCCCCAATTCCACAGCCAGCCAGCACATGAGGGCGTCCCTCTGGCCCATGTCGCCTTGGTAATACGCGGCGAGGCTGGCCTCCAAACTCGTGCGGTCATAAGGGGCGTAATCCCTGACCCTGTCACTGTGGAAGAGGTCCAGGATGCTCTCACGATTGATGGCCAAAAAGCGGTCGGCGCGGCTTTCCCGAGTGAGCGGACGCCGCCGGTAGTATTGCCACATCTTCAGTTTGAGCATGTATTGGCGGTAGAAATAGGGCGCCTGCACGTCCGCCAGAGCCAGGGGAAACTGCGCCAGTTGCGGGCAATTGCGCCGGATCAGCCCGCGATGCACGCCTTCCGCCAGTTGGAAGCCAAATCCCAGCTGCCAGTGCTGCGCGATGATCCCGCTTTGCAGCCAGGGCATGTGGTCCACCAGCAGGCAGTCCAATTCGGCCAGCGCGGGCATGTTGACCGTGAAGGGGCTGTAGCGGGCCAGAAACAGGTTGAACCACTTGGGATTGCCCATGGTTGTGGGCGAGGGCATCTGCGTGAACGCGCGCTGGATGCTTTCACCATAGCCGAGCTGCAGTTCCCGGTTGACCTCGGGAATGAAGACGCGGGCGGGATTCCGGTAGAGATAGGCGCTGAGATCGGCGACGCCCGGCTTCTTGCCCTTGAAGAGGCTGGCCAGGTGCGCCACGAAGAAGCGGAAGCGGAAGAGTTCCCCGAAATAGCCGCTCACATAGAAGTCGCAATCCTTCGCTACTTCGTGGTAGTAGCCCAGATAGGGTGCGTTGGCAGGCGGCGCCGTGACGCCCCATTTGCGTTTGAATTCCACCGCCTGAGCCCACGGATCGCTGCCTTCCGCGGTTTCGTAGCTGATATGCCGGAAGGGAATCCGGAACTGCGCGCTGATCCGCTGCGCGATCCGGAAGTCGCTGCTGTCATCGTTGCCATAATGGATCGCCGAGATTTCCGCGCCGGCTCCCAAATACACCGCCAATAAAGGCCGGATGTCCATTCCGCCGGATAAGGAAACGGCGATTCTGGCTGCTTGGGAAAGGGGCAGCAGGCAGAAACTCCGCAGCAGGGAATAGATATCCCGCTTTTCCTTTGCCGGTTTGAACAGCCGGCTCTCGATCCGCACAGCAGCGCCCAGAACCGCCTTTCCGCCGGTTCCCAATACCCGCACATCCTTGAAGTAGCCTGCATCAGCGGGCGCGTAGCGATCGTTCGAAGGGGGAAACATGGTGTGCCAATACACGCCCAAAGCCCGGAAATCCAGTTCCGGCCGCAGCGCAGCCTTGAGGATGGCGAGCGAACTGGTGAAGAAAACGTCCTTTGCGGATTGCCGGATATATAGGCTGCGCTTGCCCAAGGGGTCGTTGTAGATCCTGATCCCGTCCTCGCCGAAGATCAGGATCAGGTAGTGCCCGTCCAGGCCGCGCAACCGCTCTTCGTTTGGCAGGATGGCGTTCGCGGCTTCCTCTGTAAGGGCGGAATACGTATCGCCGCGCAACACAGCCGGAGCGCCCAATACGAGGTAGCCTTCCCCCCTGGGCAAAGTTCCCCGCCAGCAAGTACGCGGATTTCCGCCGGCGCATAGGGTGTATCCGCCGTGTTCCAAGGTGAACAGAGGCTTGTCCGGGCAGTGCTTCGCGATGTCCGGTCCTTCCGGAGTTTGGCAATTTGTTCCGATGATCCAGCTCATGTTTACTCCCTGCTTGGGCTTGAAATTCCTGCCGGGAAGCGTTTGGCGGGGCCGGAAACTGTCAAGCGCAAACTGGCTGAGGCAACGGATAAGCGGCGTGTGCCAGTTGAAAAGGCCGGCATTCCTGAGCGAAACCCACATTCCTGCTATCCCGGAGCAAAAAAAACGCTGGACAAATATCCCGTGGTCAGGCACAAAGAAAAGAAACCAAAGTACAGGCAGGTCATGCGATGGATAACAACGCTTATAAAGCGCTGCGGCAAGCCTCGGAACGCCGCTATCAAGCCAACCGCGTCAGTTTCTGGCTGAACGGCAAACCGCTCACTGCCGAGATCCCGCCAGCCCAGACCACACTGGAGTTTCTGCAGCAGACACAGCAACTTTGGGGCACCAAATGCAGCTGCAACGAAGGCGATTGCGGAGCCTGCACTGTGGTGGTCGCCCGTTTTGAAGCGGGCGGAACGGTATATGAGGCGGTGAATTCCTGCCTCTACACCGCGGCAAAACTGCAGGGCAAGCATCTGATCACGATCGAAGCCCTGGGCACTCCGGAACATTTGCACCCCATCCAACAAGCCATGCTGGATTTCCACTCCACGCAATGCGGCTATTGCTCGCCGGGCTTCGTGATGAGCCTGTTCGCGCTGCTGGCGATGGAAGAGCATCCCTCCAAAGCAACGCTTCTGAGCGCGCTGGAAGGCAATCTGTGCCGCTGCACCGGCTACAACAGCATCCTGCAAGCCGCGCGGTTTCTGGCAGAAAACTACAGCCCCGGGGTGATCGTTCCGCAGTGGTGCCGGGACGTGGAAGCCCAACTGGCGCAGGCTCCGAAACCGCCTGACAGCGTGGTTAAGAGCGGCATGCCGCTCCGGCATTGCCAGCGCTATCACCGGCCGCAAAGCATCGGCGAACTCACCGCCCTGCTGCAAAACGAATCGGACTGCGCGCTGATCAATGGCGGCACCGATATCATGGTGCAGATGAACGTTCAGCGGCGCCAATTCCCCGTCCTGATCGACCTGGGCGGCATCGCTGATTTGGATGGGATCACGATATCCGAAGCAGGGCTCGGCATCGGCGCCAATGTCACCTACACTGGCCTGCTCAATTCCGAAGCGGTGCGAGTGAATTTCCCCTGCCTGGTAACCTTGGTGCAGCAGATCGCCTCGCAGCAGATCCGCAATTTCGCCACTCTGGCGGGAAACATCGCCAACGCTTCGCCGATCGGTGACACCTTGCCGCTGCTGCTGGTGCTGGATGCCGGGCTGAGGCTGGTTTCAGCATCTGGGGAACGGGAAATTCCGCTGCGGGAGTTCTATCTGGAGTACCGGAAAACAGCATTGCGGCAGGGAGAATTCATCCGCGAGATCCTGATCCCGTTTCCCGCTCCCGATGCCTTTATCCAGGCGCAAAAATCCGCCAAACGCAAGGCTGTGGACATCTCGTCCGTGGTTTCGGCGGTCCGGATCGAAGTCCGGGATGGCCATGTGAGCCTGGCGGAGCTTGCTTTGGGAGGCGTGGCGCCGGTTCCCGCCCTTTCGCGCAAATTCCACAACGCCCTGGCCAGCATGGAACTGCAAGGTCTGCACGCGCCTGAGATCGCGGACTTTGTGGCGGCTGAATTCAAGCCCATTTCCGATGTGCGCGGCTCCGCAAACTACCGCGCGCAACTGATCCGCAACCACGTCCTGAAGCATCTGGCCGACTTTCTGGAGGGGAGGCGCGCATGAGCAAAGCGCCAGCCCACATCAGCGGAAAACTGCATCTGACCGGCGCTTCGCGCTTCATCGGCGACGAAGCTCCGCTGCCGGGAATGCTGCACGCCAAATGCCTGTTCGCGCCCGTTGCGCATGCCCGCATCCTGCGTCTGGACACATCCCGCGCCGCATCCATTCCAGGCATCGCGCGGATCATCACCGCGGCCGACATTCCCGGAGAAAACCAGATCGGCCACGTGATCAAGGACGAACCGCTCTTTCCTGAAAACACGATCATGTACGCCGGCCAGCCTCTGGCTTTGGTGCTGGCGGAGGACGAACTGCTGGCGGAAGACGCGGCGCGCCTGATCGAACTGGAATACGAGGAACTGCCGCCCAGGTTGGAAATCGACGCTGCGGACGCTGCCGGAGAATGGTACATCCCCGAGCGCAAGATCGAGTGCGGCGATGTGGAGAAAACCTTGCGGGAAGCGCCTTTCACCCTGCAGGGAACCACGGAATCCGCGGGCCAGGAACACTTTTACATGGAGGGCCAGCGTTGCCGCGCAGTGCCTGGCGAAGGGCTCCAACTTACCCTTTTCACGGCCACGCAAAGCACGCAGGAAGTGCAGGAAGTGCTGGCCCACGTGTTGGGCATCGCCGCGCACAACATCATCGTCGAGGTGCCCAGATTAGGCGGCGCTTTCGGCGGTAAGGAACGCGCCGGCACCCTTTGGGCTTGCCTGGCAGGATTGGCGGCGCATGTAACCCGGCATCCCGTGCAGATCTTGCTGACCCGGGACGAAGACATGCGCGCCACGGGTAAACGCCATCCCTTTAAAAGCAGGTGGAAAGCGGGCTACGACGCAAGCGGCAAGATCACGGTCTTCGACATCGAACTCTTGAGCAACGGCGGCGCCTATGCCGACCTCTCCATCGCCATTTTGGAGCGCGCCATGTTCCACGCCGAAAACGCCTACCACATTCCCCATGCCCGCATCAGAGGCCGCGCCTGCCGCACCAACCTGCCTCCCAACACGGCGTTCCGGGGTTTTGGCGCGCCGCAGGGAATTTTCGTGATCGAAACCGTGATCGAGCAAATCGCCGCGCAACTGGGCCTCGACCCCCTGAAAGTGCGCCAGATCAACGCTTACCGCTCCGGAGACCGCGCTCCCTACGGCCAGACCGTGCAGGAATGCAAGGTCGCCGAGCTGCTCGAAACCCTGGCGGAAAACAGCGCTTACAACTCCCTGAAAGAAGAAGTAAGCGCTTTCAATGCCACCCATGCCGACGCCAAACAGGGCCTGGGGATCGTGCCGGTGAAATTCGGAATATCCTTTACCACGGCGCTGCTCAACCAGGCTTCCGCGCTGCTCTGGATCTACCTCGACGGCAGCGCTTCACTCACCACTGGAGGCGTGGAAATGGGCCAGGAAGTGAGCACCAAATGCGCGATCGTGGTGGCGCGCGTTTTGGGCCTGCCTCTACAGAGCATCCGCGTGGAAAGCAACAACTCCCAAAGAGTGGGCAACGCTTCTCCCACAGCGGCTTCCACCGGCAGCGACCTCAATGGCAACGCCGCCAGGATCGCCGCCGAAAAAATCCGGTCGCAATTGCTGCCTGTGGCGCTGGATCTGCTGGCGCAGCAAGGCGTGGAATGCCGCGAAGAGGATATCCGCTGGCAGGACGGCCGTGTTTTTGCCGCCGCTTATCCCAGCCAGAGCGTCGCTTTTGCCGATCTGGTGCGCCAGGCCTACAATTCCCGCGTACCACTTGCCGCTTACGGCTATTACAAAACTCCCGGCCTGCATTTCGACCGCGATAAAGGCGTGGGCAACCCTTTCCATTACTACGTTTGCGGGTGCGCGCTGTCGAGTGTGCAGATCGACCTTCTCAGCGGCGAACACCGCATCCTGAAAACCTTCATCGTGCATGAAAACGGCAACAGCCTGCATGAGGACATCGACCGCGGCCAAATCATCGGCGCCTTCGTGCAAAGCGCGGGCTGGTGCACCATCGAGGAACTGCCCTACGACGCCCAAGGACGCTGCCTGGCGGTGAATCCCTCCACCTACAAGATACCCACGGTGCGCGAAATCCCGGAGTTGCTGGAAGTTCGGATAGTGCCCTCCGGCGCTGAATACGCCAGCGTTTTCGGCAGCAAGGCGACCGGCGAGCCGCCCTTCATCTACGGCCTCTCGGTCTGGCTCGCCATCCAAAACGCGGTCCTGGC
>CAYSAT010000029.1:0-35064 GCA_964429035.1 uncultured Candidatus Cloacimonadota bacterium
ACAGCCCCAATCCTTTCTCCCCCGCCACGAACATCAGTTTCCGGATCAAGGACGCCGGGCGGGATTACCAGCTCAGCATCTACAACCTCAAAGGCCAACTGGTGAAGACCCTCGCCAGCGGCAACCTGGCAAAAGGCAGCCACACCCTCAGTTGGGACGGCACCGACAGCCATGGTAACAAAGTTGCCTCCGGTATATACAACTATCGCCTGAGCAATGGATCCCAAACCCAAAGCAAGCGCATGGTCCTGCTCAAGTAATCAAACCCTATCGCAAGCCCGGGGAACTGACTCCGGGCTTGTTTTTTGATCAACTGGGGATGAATGTTCAGAGTTTTAGGAGCAGCACATGGCAAGATCTCTGACCCTCTTCTCGATTCTACTAGTGTTGACTTTGTCCCTGGCCTCCGCGGAAACGGGTTCCCTGGTCAGTTGGGGCGTCATCGTAGGCCAGGATCTGGGCTCGGACAACATCAAGATCCGCGCCGGCTACAATTACAATCTAGCCCAGAAGTCCGACGGTTCCTACATCGCCTGGGGAGGTAACTTCTCCCGGGCTTGCCTGATTCCCGCCGGAGAAGTTTTCTCAGATATCGCGGCCGGATGGGATTTCAGCCTGGGATTGAGGCCCGACGGCTCGCTGGCTGTTTGGGGCGACAGCAACAATAACGCCATGTGCCAGGTTCCTCCAGGGAACGACTACGCTGCTGTATCCTCGGGCTTCCGGATCCACATGGTGCTAAGGACCAACGGCACGATAGGCAGTTGGGGCGAGGTCAATTACACCGTTCCTCCGGACAGCAACTTTGTGGCCATCTCCGCTGGAGCCCAATATGGCCTGGCTTTGAACGCGGAAGGCGGCATCGTGGCGTTCGGTTATAATTACGAAGGGCAATGCGATGTCCCTACAGGTGACGATTTTTCCGCCATCGCCGCTGGCAGCGACCACGGCCTGGCCCTGCGCGACGACGGCTCGCTGATCGCCTGGGGGGACAACAGCGCCGGCCAGTGCGACGTTCCGGCTGGCAACGACTTTGCTGCCATAGACGCTGGCATGAACTTCAGCCTGGCTCTCCGATCCGATGGGTCACTGACTGCCTGGGGCGTGAACAACTATGGCCAATGCGACGTCCCGGCTGGCAACGATTTCATCGCCATCGCTTGCGGAGCCTCTCACAGCATCGCCCTGCGTTCCGACGGCACCATCGCCTGCTGGGGTCACAACCTCTGGGGTGCCTGCGGTGTTCCCCCGGGTGACGATTTCATCGCCGTGGATGCCGGCCGGCCTCACGTGATCGCTCTGCGTGAGGATGGCTCCCTGGTCTCCTGGCTGTATGATAATGACGCTGTTTCCACTGTCCCCGCCGGCAACGACTTCACCGCAATCGCGGTCGGGGACTATTTTGCCGTTGCCCTTACGGAAGCAGGACAGATCGTGGCTTGGGGCGATAACGACCTTGGCCAGTGCGCTGCTCCGCCGGGATCAGGTTTTGTAGCCATAGCCGCGGGTTACGACCACGCTCTGGCTATCCGGGATGACGGCAGTTTGGTGGCTTGGGGCAGCAACAACCACGGCCAGTGCAATGTTCCCGTCGGCAACAACTATGTGGCTATCGAAGCAGGATACGCCCACAGCCTGGCCCTCACCCAAACTGGACAGGTTTTGGTCTGGGGTTACAATTGCTCCGGCCAGTGCGATGTCCCGCCGGGGCTCACCTTTGCGCATGTATCAGGCGGCCTGTATGGCAGCATGGGCATCACTTCCGCGGGAAATATCGTTGTCTGGGGCAGTCTTTATTCCGGTTTGGACAATATCCCGCCCGGCAATGATTGGACAGCTCTCTCTGCGGGCAATTCCCATGCCCTGGCGCTCAATGACTCGGATGATTTGTTTGCCTGGGGAAACAATGGCAACGGCCAATGCCTGGTGCCCGACAGCTTGAGATTTCTGGATTTCAGCGCCGGATACGGGATCTCCGTGGCCGTCGTTCAGCCTGCCCCGGTGTCCATAAACGATCCCTCCGTACCTGCTCCCGGTACGTTTGAGCTTTTTCAGAACTACCCCAATCCCTTCCGCGCCAGTACTTCCATTTGCCTCCGGATCAAGGATCCCGACCCGGAATACCAGCTTGCCATATACAATACCAGAGGCCAGTTGGTGAAAAAACTGAGCCAGGCAGCTCTGGCCAGGGGCCTGTATACCTTTGCATGGGACGGCACAAACGAAGAGGGAAACAAGGTTTCTTCCGGCATCTACTGCTACCGCCTGAGTTATGGATCCCACACTCAAAGCAAGCGCATGGTGCTGCTTAAATAAGGCCCTGGTTCAATGATGGTGGATAAGCCCGGATAAGCGGCACTATCTGAGCCCGCCATAATTGAACTTGAGCCAGAAACAACGAAAGCTGATCGCGTCGCCCTCAAGGCTGGCTCACTTGCCTGGGACCGACTCCCCGAACACCTCCCCTAGGTTCATAGGGAAGTCATAGGGAGGCCATAGAGAGGATGGCGGGGCAGCCCTTAGGGCGGAGCAAAGGGAAAACCTCTGCGAAGGCTTGCCTGTAAATCTAGTAGATTAGGATCTGGGATTTGCGCGGGATTGGGTGCCGACGTCCCCTTTCGTAACTTTCACTCAGGGATAACGGGGGTCACAAAACGTTGCTCACTTCCGGGAAAACCAGAAGAAATCGGTGTCGTAGCCGATATTCAGGTAAAAATTGGGCTTGCTGTTCCTGCGAATGGCGGCCACCAGACTCAATGGGCCGATGGGGGTACGGTAGCCCAGATCCGCATAAACCGACCATAGCACGTCCTGATCAGCGCCCCAGCTATCGCTGGCTGCGGTATTCAAGCCTTGTACTCCGGTTTCCAGGAACGTGTTGCTAAAAGGTTTCAGCACTAAAGCAAGCGTGTAGATCTTGTAGAGCGGAGAACTGACCTCATAACGCTGGTAGCCGCGGTATCCGTGCGAACCGCTGAAATAGAAGGGATCAGACGCCCCTTGCTCTTCCGCGCCGAAATAGGTGCCGTAGTCCAAACCGAGGTGCAGGGAAAGGCGGTCGAAAAGCTGGGAATACACGTCCAGGTCGGCGACGAATTTGTTGTAGATCTGGTCGCTGATCTTGTCCCAGCGGGCGAAATTGAACTTGGCGAAAGCGCGAATTCCGGACGTGGGAAAAACGTCGTCGTTCAGGCTCTCGTGATAGAGTTTGAGTCCCAAACCCGAGATCAGATACAGCGAATCGACAGGCGCGGTGGAGGAAACGTCGCGGTAGAGCTTCTTGCGATAAGAATAGAAGAAGGTTTCCGCGACCGCCAGTTTGTTGGCAAAAAGCCCCACACCTGGCGTGATGCCAAACTCCAGAGACTTGATCTTGGCGACGCGGTAATTGTCCTCATTGTAGATATAGAACCAGTTCTCGCTGAGGTAGGGAAACAGGCGGAAGTAGACGCCCCGGAAATCGCCGAAGTTCTTCACGTAATCCAGGTTGATTTCATTCCGTCCGCCCAGGGTCAATCCGGCCTTAAGGTTGGAGTTTTTCAGAGCCAGATTATCCAGGGCCAGTATTGCTGCTACGTTGAGTTTTTCCTCTGATGTGAAGGACAGATTGAGCAACAAATGGCGCCGCTCGCTTTCCTGTACGTAGATCAGCAGCCTATAGGCTCCATCGTAAGGCACCAAAACGGGATAAACAGTGAGGAAATAACGTGAGTTCCAAACTTCCAGACAGGCATCGATCAACTGCTGGGAAGTGTATTGCTTACCCGACTCCAAACCGGCATATTCCTTGATCTTGGCTGAACTGACGAATTCGTTGCCCCGCACTTCGATCGCGTTAATCCGATAACGATCGGGGATGGGGATCTTTTCAGGTGGATGAAATATATGGCCCCTGGCAAGCAAGGAATCGCGCAAGGCAAGGATTTCGGGCAGGTGTTTCCGCGCGTAGGCTTCACCGGCGGCGATCAACCCTGCCGCCTCCGAAAAATCCGTGTTCAGCCACTGGCTGAGGTCCGGCTCCAGCAACAGGTCGCACTCGTCCAGGTTGGCATTGATGTTGCGGGTCATGCCGATGTTGATGGTCTGGTCCAGGATTTCCAGGGCGTCCACCAACTCATCCTGGGAACGCAGGCGGGAATTGGATTTCAGCCCTATCACCACATCCGCTCCCAGTTGGCGGACTTGGGCGATAGGCAGGTTTTGGGAGACTCCGCCATCGATATAGGCAGTTCCTTCAAACTCGAAGTGACGCATCACGCTGGGGACGGCTATCGAGGCCCGCACAGCCTGCATCAGCGATCCGCCGTCGAAGACCACGGGATCACCAGTGGCAAGATTGGTGGCGACGGCGGCAAAGGGAATGGGCAGTTGCCGGAAATCCTGATAGGGGGAAGCGGGCAGGGCCAGTAGGGCCAGCTCCAGATTCAGCCGGTTACCCACAAAAATGCTGGGGGGCAAACGGGGATTCCAGCCGGAATCCAGATCCATGTTTAGGTTGCCCCACTCCGGCCAGCGTTTCTGCCCGATATACAGATCCTCTCTTTCGAAGCGGTCGTCCAGCAGCCTGGGGATGTTGAGTTGCAGAAGCATTTGCTCCAGTTCGCTGGCAGTGTAACCGCTGGAATAGAACGCTCCCACTACAGACCCGATACTGGTTCCGGTGATGTAATCGGGATAGATGCCGTTCTCTTCCAGAACTTTGAGGATGCCCACATGGGCGTAGCCGCGCGCTCCACCCCCACTGAGAGCGTAACCCACTTTCAGCGCTCCCAGCGGGATCAAAGCCAGGAGCAGCAGGAACGCCAGAGATAAGGACTTGTGTGGCTGCTTACAAAGAATCGCTTGGGCTTCCCCCTGTGGAATCGGCGGCCGCGCCTGAAGTGCCGGCCTTGCGGTGGGACGGCTTGTACTCGAATTCCACCTTGCCGAAGACGGCTGTCGCTTCGATCTCGACGGTGCCCAGAGCGGTAGCACGGTTCGCAGGCGGTTTGGGCGCGTTGGCGGTTCCGAAAACACCTGTGGGTGTGATCGCGAAGTCGATGTCATCGGGTAGGATCACGTAGATCGAACCAAACACGGCGGTGATATCCAGCGGTTTGGATTTAGGACTGATGTCGGTAAGATCGACAGTCTGGTTGCTGAATACGGCAGTGTATTCCGTGCCGCCGCTGGTGTAGACGCCCTGCTTTCCGCCAAAGACTTTGACATGGTGCGATCCGCCTAATAGCAGACGGATGCCGAACATGATGATTATGATGGCCAGAAAGATCTTTACCAGCGGCAAATCCACAACATTCAGGCCTTTGAGGATCAGCGATATGCCCCAAAGCAGAAGCAACACGCCCCAAAACACATTTCCAAAGAGGAAATTCATCTTCATCTCCTTCTCCTTAGTTGAAGTTCAGCCCATCCCTATAAGCGTGGAACAGCTCCTCCGCCGCGATATCGATATCTTGATTCACCCGGAAAGAACCTTTGGCGTTAACAGATCCCAGCCGCGTGAAAGAAATCCGGGCCTCTTTAGCCAAAGCAATAACCGCATCCAACTGCTGAGGCTCAAAACTGATGACGATCCTGCCGCTCGACTCGCCAAAATACTCCGCGCTGGGTGCATTATTCAAGGGAAAGTCCAATTCCGCGCCGAATGATTTCTCCGGGTGGAAACAGCATTCCGCCACTGCGACCAGCAGTCCGCCCTCGGAAACGTCGTGCGCGGATGATACCATACCGGTGCCCGTCAAGCGCAGGATCAATTCGATCAAGCGTTTTTCCTCATCCAGGTCCACTTGCGGAGCTGGACCACACACCTTGCCGAACATGGTTTTCAGGTATTGCGAGCCGCCGGTGTTGCTGCAAGGTTTGCCCAGCAGGGCGATGATATCACCGGGACTTTTGAACCATTGGGTGGTTACTTGGGAGCGGTCAGATATTAGGCCCAGCATGCCGATCACAGGCGTGGGAAACACTGCGCCTGAAGGGCTTTCGTTGTAAAAGGAAACATTGCCGCCAGTAACTGGAGTATCCAGCATCCGGCAGGCTTCGCCCATTCCACGGATCGTTTCGGCGAAGGTCCAATACACCTCTGGTTTATAGGGATTGCCGAAATTGAGGCAATTGGTGATGGCCAGCGGCCGGGCTCCGCTGCGGGCTACGTTGCGGGCTGCCTCGGCAACCGCGCCCTTGGCTCCTTCATAAGGATCCAGCCAGCAGTGGCGGGCGTTGCAGTCGGTGGAAAGGGCTACGGCGGAATTGGTCCCCTTGATCGCCACGACCGCTGCGTCGCTGCCTGGCTCCACCATAGTTCCGATTTGCACCATGTGGTCGTAGTTGGTCCAGATGGGGCGCTTGGAAGCGATATTGGGGTCCTTGAGGAGGTTAACCAGAATTTTTGTGTAATCCTCAGGTTCCGGCAGGGAAGCAGTGTCGAAAGCTCTGTTGGGCGCTATGTGAGGCGGCTCTCGAGTTTCCCGCGTGTAGACCGGCGCTTTCCCTCCCAGCACAAGTACTTCAGCTGGTATCCGGGCCAGAGTTTTTCCTTCCAGCCGGATGTGGAACATGCCGTCATCCGTTACCCGGCCTATTACCACGGCGTCCAGATCCCATTTGTGGAACACCTGCTGGATCGCTTCCAGATTGTGTGGTTCCACGATCAGCAGCATCCGCTCCTGTGATTCCGAAAGCATGATCTCATAGGGCGTGATCCCGGTTTCACGCGTCGGAACCCGTTCGATGTTCAGTTCGATGCCCACTCCGCCTTTGCCCGCCATTTCGGAGCCGGAACAGGTCAAGCCTGCCGCGCCCATATCCTGGATGCCCACCACCAAACCGGCGTGGATCACTTCCAGAGTGGCTTCGAGGAGGAGTTTCTCGTAAAAGGGGTCACCCACCTGGACTGCTGTGCGCATTTCGGCGGATTCATCGCTGAGATCCACTGAGGCGAAAGTGGCGCCATGGATCCCGTCCCGGCCCGTCTTCGCGCCTACATAGACCACCAGGTTGCCTACACCCTGGGCAGCGGATTTGGCGATCTGATCGTGGCGCAACAACCCCACTGCCATGGCGTTGACGAGAGGATTCCCCTCATAAGAGGCGTCGAAAAACACTTCGCCGCCCACAGTAGGCACGCCGAAGCAATTTCCGTAATCGGCGATACCTTGAACCACTCCGCGCATCAGATGGCGCACCCGGGGATTGGCCGGATCGCCGAAACGCAGCGAATTGAGGGCGGCTATCGGACGGGCTCCCATGGTAAAAATGTCCCGCAGGATGCCGCCCACTCCTGTCGCCGCGCCATGATAAGGTTCCAAAGCGGAGGGATGGTTGTGGCTTTCGATCTTGAAGCAGATCGCCAGGCCATCACCGATGTCCACCACTCCGGCGTTTTCCTCGCCGGCTTTGGCCAGTATGGCGGATCCTTCCTTGGGCAGGGTTTTCAGCAGCCGGATGGAATTCTTGTAGCTGGCATGCTCGCTCCACATCACGCTGAAGATGCCAAGTTCCACGTAGGTGGGCGTACGCCCCAGGATTTCCAGAATGCTTGCGTACTCGTCCTCCGAGAGGCCGTGAGCCTTAACCAGTTCAGGAGTGATCTCTGGCTCACGCATAGCTGGATTCCGGTATCTCCGGAGCTTCCTGACCTTTCAGTTTCTCGATCAAGCGCTTGACCCGGTCATCGATGATCTCGAAGATCTGCCGGTAGTAATCCAGGTCCGAACCATAGGGGTCGATGATGTCACCCGTCTCGTCCAGATATTCGTTCAAAGTCATTATCTTATGGGCCAGCCGGGGTTCCATATCCAGCAGATAATCCCGTTGGCGCTCTTCCATGGTCAGCACCAGTTTGCTTCCGGTCAGCATTTCCGGAGTCACCTGTTTCGAAATATGGTCGCGTGCTTCCAGGATCCCCAATTCCAAAAGCAACTGCATGGAACTGGCGGAGATGGATTGCCCGCCGCTGAGCAGGCCGCAAGAATCGCCCGCCAGATGGAGTTTTTCCTTGAGCGCGTAATGGTTGAACAATTTCTCCGCTATGGGACTGCGACAGATGTTGGCGGTGCAGACAAACATGATGACGGGCATGGTAAACGACTTTTTGACGCCATACCAGGCGATGGAACCCTCACGCAGGCACTTAAGTTCGTCCATGCCGCTTTGGTTCGCTGCTTCCCGGCTGCTAACGAATTCCACGATGGTGGAAGGCTGGGTATCGTATTCCACCCTGGCGTCGGCTGGCAACAGGCCATAGTCGAACCAGGAAGCATAAATACCCGTCAGCCTCTTCAAATCGTTTTCCGGAGGTAGATTGGTCACGTTGACGCTGGTGCTGAGAAGCGGTTCGCCCAACATCTCGATGAAGGCCCTCAACATGGCGTCTTCAGGCACGCGAAACGCTACTTTGCCGTTCACCGCCACCGCCTCAAACCTAGGATCGGAGCAAGCAAACACTACCGAAAGGTTGCCTGGCCAATATTGCTCCAGCAGAGGGCGCAAACGCTCCGGGACGGAAATCTCCTGCTCATCCAGCCAGGTCAGATCCGGAATCAATACAATGAAGCCCTGTTGATCCTGGCGCTGTTTCAATCGCCTGATACGGGTTATGGCCTCTTCCGAACTCAAAGTGCAGCCAATGCCAAACATCCCGCCAGTGTAGTGAAGGACTGTCTTGTTCCGCCAATCCGTCTTGCGGGCCAGTTTTTCCAGTTTTTTCAGGGAAGGCTGTCTGACCAGTTCCACTATGCTTCGCCTTTACTCCAGATACAGCAGGGGATTGACCGCCTTGCCGTCCTTGCGGACCTCAAAGTGCAGCGAGGGAACGCTTGCCGAGCCGGTCATGCCGGATTTGGCGATGGTCTGGTTTTTCTTCACGAAAGAGCCCAAAGAGGCCAGCAGTTCGTTATTATAGGCGTAAACCGTAAAAAATCCGTTCTTGTGGTCGATGATGAGGAGTTTACCTTGTCCGCCATAGGTGCCGGAAAAGACCACTTCGCCCGCATCCGCTGCCACCACCGGCGTCCATTCATCTGCCGCGATATCGATCCCATTGCACACTACCGAGGTTCCATAGGAACGGGTTTCCTCACCAAAGCGGCGAATCAGTTTTCCGCGCAGAGGCCAGGCGATGGTGCGCGAACTGAAGCGGTAGGAAGGCGATTCCTGATCAGATTGGGAAGTCAATTGGGCGATCAAGGCTTCCAACTGGGCGGCGTCTTTCTTCAGTTTGGCAATCTGGTTTTGCAGCTGTTGCTGCTCGCGGGTTAGCTTGTTCTTTTCGCTTTCGAGGTTTCTGACCTTGGAATCGAGGGTGCGGCTGGTGCTGTAAGTTTGCCGGTATTGCCTGTCCACTTCGTTGTATTCGCGGTCTTTGAGTATCTCTTCCGCCGAAAGCGTTTGCTGGGCGTCGCCCAGATCATTCAGTTTCAATCTGGTTTGGGCGGCCATGGCGGCCAGGTAATGCTGGTTTCTATCCACCTTTTTAAGTGCGCTGTGCGCGCGTTTTGCTTTTACCAGGCCGATCAGCTGGGCGTTTTGTAAACTCCGGAGGTCTTGAATACGTTCGCTCACGGTTCGCAGCTCGGTCTTCACTGTGAGGAGATTGGAGAGTTTCGCGCGAGCTTCGGTTTGGGTCCGCCGCAGTTCCACGTCGGTCTTCTGTTTTACCTGTTTGGTGGTGGCGAGCTCGGATTCCTTCTGCTTTTTCTGGGATTCGGTCTTGGCAGCCTTCGTCTCCGCGTCCTTCAGGTCCTGCTGGATCTTTTCCAACTGGCGCTGTTTGTCGGTAACGTCGTCACCCCACAGCAACATGGTCAGGCAAGCCAGGCAGAGCAGGCAGATCAATTTGTATCTCATGTTCATACGCTCATAGTTGTTTTTGGAGCCAATAAACAGACCGGGCAATGTCTGTCAATGCAAATCTTGGCCATAATCGCTAACTGTCTTGGGCTGTGCAAGTTCGGCTCAAACAAGAAAGCCGCCCAGTTGGAGCGGCTTTCTCTTAACTTTATGCCATTCAGGCGATTACTTCTTTTTAGTCAGATGCTGGATAGCCTGCTTCTCCTGGTGCGTTACTTTGAACGCGTCCAACACCAGATTGCTGGCGATGAAGATCGACGACAGGGTGCCGATGATGATGCCCAGGGTGATGGCCAGAGAGAAATCATGGATCACGGCGCCGCCCCATAAATACAGGGAGATCGCGCAGAGCAGGGTCGAACCGCCGGTGATGATGGTTCTGCTCAGGGTCGAGTTCATCGCCCGGTTGAAGATCAGGGGAACAGGATCTTTGCGATAGACTTTCAGGTCTTCGCGGATCCTGTCGAACACCACAATCGTGTCGTTGATGGAGTAACCCACGATGGTCAATAGGGCAGCGATGATCTGCATCGTGATCTCCTTGCCGGTGAAGGCAAAGATGCCCAGAATAACCATCACGTTGAAGAACAGGGCAATGATGGCCATGAATCCGAACACCACTTCAAAACGGATCCAGATGTAGATGATCATGAGGATCAGGGCTATCACCACTGCCAGGGTAACGTTGGCCCGCATTTCTGATCCGGCCTTCGCTCCCACGGTGCTTTTTTCCCTAACTACATCGTTTTGCAGGTCGCGGCCTTTTGTGTAATCACCCAGTTTTTCCGAGATCAATTGGATAAGTTGCTGGCTGAATTTTTCGGCGTCCTTGCCGGCGACTTTGATCTGGAAAGTGGCGTCGGCCGGATTGCCAACATATTGGATCTCGGCTTCCTTGAATCCGCCGTCGTTGACCACTTTGCGCAGTTTATCTATGTTCAACGGGGCAACGCCGGAATTCGCAGGTTTCATGTTGATGGTGGTGGTCACTCCGCCCGTGAAGTCCGTGCTCCAGTTGACGCCAATGACCAACAGGCCGATAATGGAGGCCAGTAAGAGAACCCCAGCGATCGCGTAGAACAGATAACGATACTTGACGAAGGGGAAGTTGGCATTTTGCAGTACTTTCATCTCATTCTCCTAGATGCTGATGGTCTTCTTATTTGGCCTGAGCATGGTCTTCTCCATGATGTAGCGCAGGAATATGATCGCGCAGAACATGGAGCCGATGATGCCGATGGTAAGGGTCAGGGCGAAGCCGCGGACAGGTCCGGTGCCGAATTGATACAGCACGAAAGCCGCGATGACCGTGGTGATATTGGAATCCCAAATTGTTACGGAAGCCCGCTTGAAGCCCGCGTCTACCGCCGACCGCACCGACTTGCCGGCCGCCAGTTCTTCCCGGATGCGCTCAAAGATGAGCACGTTGGCGTCCACCGACATGCCGATGGACAGAATGATACCCGCGATACCAGGCATGGTGAGCGTTCCGCCGAAGATCGTCATGGCCGCGAGGATGAAGCCCACGTTGAAGATCAGCACGAAATCCGTTACCAGGCCGCTGAGGTTATAGAACAAGATCATGAACGCGAAAACCGCGATTAGCCCGATCAAGCCAGCCCTCAGCCCGCTTTTTATGCTGTCGGTGCCCAAAGTTGCGGAGATCTGGTTGGAAGATTTCTCTTCGATCGGCGCGCTCAAACTCTCGTTATCCAGCAGGATCGCCAGGGATTTGGCTTCTTCGTTGGTGAACTGGCCTGATATGGTGGCCTTGCCGTCTGGGATGCGGTCCTTGATCAGCGGCGCGGAATAAACCGCGTTATCCACCACGATCGCCAACCGTTCGTTGATGTTGTCGCCAGTGCAATTGGCAAATTTCCGTGCGCCTTCGCGATTGAAAGTGAGCGAAATATAGGGTTTGCTGGCCATCTGTGGATTGGGGTTGTCCGAGGAACCGATCTCCCAGCTGGCGCCTTCGACGTCGGATCCGGCTACTTCCACGCTGGATTTTAGCACATAAAGCTTAACTGGCTCCGAACCTGATTTGATGGTTTCATCAGCGCTTTCCAGATAGATATTGAAGCCCTTGGGAATCAGGGATACGAAAAGGGAATCCAGCAGAAGTTCCCTTACGATGGTCAGGTCGCTTCTCCTTACTATGTAATCGGATTCCGAAGTGGAGATCAAGGATTTGAAGATGCCGGAATCCGTACTTGTGGTGTCCGGAACTGCTTTGGCGGTATCCGCGGCAGCCTTGGAATCCTTATCCAGCGCTTTGTCTTTTGCGTCAAGCGCCGCCAAAGCCGGAAACATCCGGAGGTTGGCACTCACCAAGCCATCGACTTGATCGAGGAACTTCTCGGCGTCTTCAGGTTTCGCGACCAGCTGGAACTTCAATTCCGCGGCTTGGTGCACAAGTTTGGCAGCAGCTGTGGGATCCTTGACGCCAGGCAGTTGCACCAAAATATCGCTCTCGCCAATTCTTTGGATCGAGGGTTCGGCAATGCCGTACTGGTCGATGCGGTTGCGGATGATCCGGATGTTGTTTTCCACCGCGTTGGCTTTGTCCTCCACAGGCAGATTATCAGTCTTAACGGTCAAGATGATCTGTGTTCCGCCCTTAAGGTCCAAACCCAGATTCAGTTTTTGCTTGACCGGCCAGCTCACGCTATCAGGGATGACCAGCGGAGACAGGAAGATCAAGGTACCCAATACAAACACCAGTATGGATACAGGTATTAACCAGGAGTACTTGCGCATTGATTTATGCTCCCAACTTCAATTTATTCCTAATTCTTCAGGTTTTAGACCAAACATTTCACGCACCTCAAAACGTCAAGGTTTTTCCTTGTGAGCACCACCCAAGAGCATTTGCGTCATGTATTCCAGGCCCGCAAACGCAGCGGCCTTGTCAACAAAAATCAGGGCCAGGCAAGTTTATCCCGATCCACCAGCCATTTATGGCTGTCGGGCTCCCTGTGGTTTTCACGGTAACGGCTTGCAGCAGAGAGGCCCAGGTGGCGTCGCTGGCCAAAGCGGCATGCATTTTGAATGCAACGCTCCCTGGCGGATCCGAATCCGACGCTGCTCAGTCGGTCTTGAAGCCCACGGGTTTGTTTTCGGGCAGGCCCTGGACCTTGATCTCGCCAAATTGGGTCTCGTAGCCTTCGATGTTCTTCTCCAGCAGGTTCAAAAACTGCTTGGCGTGTTGAGGCGTGCACACCACGCGGGTGTAAATGCGGGCGTCAGGAATACCGGGCAGGATGCGCCCAAAATCGATGATAAACTCCGAGGGTGAGTTGGTGATCACAAAGAAATTGGCATAGGTGCCTTCGCCGACCTTTTCGTCGATCTTGATGTTGATCTGATTGGGCTGATTGGGTTTGTTCATTATTTCTCCTTTAATATATCGTTGTAAGAAAGCATTTTGCCAGAGCCGCGGATTTTGTCCACCACAAACTTGTAATGCTCCGAGGCCTGGCAGATTTCGGCGCAGCCCAGCACAAAGACGCGTTCCCTGGCGCGACTTACCGCCACGTTGAGTTTGCGGTCCACGGAGCCGTCGGCAGCCAGAGCTTCGATGTTGCGCAAGGCTGCGGCTGAGTGCAAGGGCAGCGTGATGATGATGATCCCGCGTTCGGAGCCCTGGAATCGCTCCACGGTATCAATGGTGATGGATTGTAGCTCCGCGGGCAGTTCGTGCAGCAAGGCGTGGATCATGGCGCGGAACGGGGCAACGATCCCAACCTCCGTGGCTGTGTCCGCCACTATCCCCTTTCTGGCCAATAGATCCAGCAAATAGAGGATCCCCTGCACCTGCAAAGGATCGTAGAAATGGTGGCGGGAAGGTGGAAAATCGATCCAGACCAGCCGCGAGGACAGCAATGGCTCCGCGTTTGGCGGTAGGGCCTGGCGTTGCCTGGGCTGCATGGAGATCAAGCTTCTTTGATAGTAGGGCTGGATGAGTCCGGCGATCGTGTCGTGCATCCGGTAATGCTGGCGAAGCATGGTAGAAGCGTGGTTCCAAGCTTGGGATCGGCAAACCCGGTTCAGACGCTCCATCAGGGATTGGCTGTAAGAATCGTAAAACAACCCCGTCAATTGGGGATGTTTGTAGGCAAAACCCTGGTCGGCCTGCCGGCTTATTGGCGGCAACTGGTTCTGGTCGCCGATCAGGATGGTTTTTTCCGCCTGGACGATGATGCCCAGAATGCTGTTTTCCACTATCTGCGAAGCTTCGTCGATCACCAGTTCGTCGAATTCTACAAGCTTGACCAGATCGGACAGCCAGGCGCTGCAGCTGGAGACCGTGGCGACCCAGACTCGGTTGGAGGCGACGATCCGGGAGATCTCATCATACTTTTGGCCCTGAATCAGCTTGTCCAGCAGTTCCTCGGTGACCTCTGAGGAGTGGCCTGTGCGGATGAAAGGTATGGAGTGTCTTTTAAGGTTCAGGCAGATCTCGTCCACGGCGCGGTTGGTGAAGCTGAGGATGAGGATGTTTTTGGGCGTATCGCTATACAGCGCGCTGATATAGGCGGTCAGCAAACCCGAGGTTTTACCCGTGCCGGGAGGCCCCTGCACGATGTGATAATCTTCAGAGGCTTGCATGCGGGCAATGGTGTCCGCCAATTCCGCGCCCTCGGGAATTTCCGCAGTGGATCCAGGTTTGGCCAGGCCCAGCCAGAGCTGGCGCTTCCTGGGGTCGCCCCTTAGGAAACTGAAGATCGCGGCCAGTGGACCAAACAGCGAGGTTTCCAGGATATCGTGTTCAAGCGCCCAGAGATCTTTCACAAAGGACTCCGGAAAATGGCGCAAACCTCCCCGGATCAGCACTTCCACGCTGTCACCGCTTAGCCGGACGATCTGCCCGCGCAGGATCTGCTGCCGGCTGACAGCCAGGTTTTGCCGGTAAAGAACGACGATGTCCTCTTCCCGGAAATCGGTCACTTGCTCACCACCGGGCAACGTGAAAACGATCGTGTTAAAGCACACGCTGGCTATCCGGAGTCCACTCAGTATGCGATAGCGTTCTTGTTTGGCTGCCGCGCTTTCCTGCCAGAGTCCGTTGTGGCCGTAGATGGAATCCCTGCCCAAGCCTCCGGTCTTGGCAAACCAGATCTCGCGCACCAGCAAACGCAACTGGCCCAGGAACCATTCGTACTCATGCTCCGGCAAGGCCTTCAGAGTGGAAACGACAGTCTGGATCTGGGCGAGGCGGAAATCAGCCCCGGAATTGGTACTTTGGTTCAGCAGCCAATTGAAGAACACAGAGGGATCAACGGCCAGGCCGTGCATGATGCCCACTATGCGGTTGCGCGCCATCAACAGGGCGAGCTCCAGCTCCAGGGTATTCACCACGTGGCGCAGATGATTTTCCGGAGCGGCCGAATAGAGGATGCTGCTGGTGCCAAGAGCTTCTTTCTCCACGCATCTGCGCAGGATCATATTATACGCCACCACCTGCATCTGATGCTGTTTCCAAACGTCGTATCGGGGCGCCGAGCCACTTTTCAATTCCACGATGTGCTGTTTGCCCGAGCTGGTGTAAATGATGTCCAAACGCCCTTGCAATCCGTATTCCGGGCAGATGTAGGAAGGCTCCAGCTGAATGGGGTCCTGCCCCACAGATGCCGCAAAAGACTTGAGCGGGGGAAAATGGACGTCCCGAATGGCGGCATAGAGTTCCAAGGCGGCTTCTTTCCCAATGGCGGCCAGGGAGATCGGCATCTTCGCCAGCGACCTTTGAAACAGGGTTTGATAGCCGCTATCCGGTTCGGAGATCAATTCATCCAGGATGTTGTTCACCATGTTTCCCTTCACGGTGCTGGCAGAGCCAGGTTCGCGCAGCAGCCGGGAAAGCAGATAGTATTCTGGATGGGTTTCCTGGTTGGTGAAGCAATCCGCCACGGAACTGGCGTCGATCAGGAAATCCGGCTCCACCACGATCATCGTGAGGGGATTGCTGGCAAAACTGCGTTCCCTGCCCTTTATCGGGGTCAGGTTGAGGCAATTCAGGGTGCAATACTCCCACAGAACCTTCGCCAGGGCGCTCCAACGGCTGCCATCTCCGGCGCGGTCGTTCAGCATCAGCGTAAGGACGTTTCCCTCTTCATCACTAGCCCGGATCTCAATGCCGGAGTTCTTTCCAGCCTGGCGCAGCAGCTCCCAGCCCAGGACCACGCAGTTGAAGCTCTGCTTCGGAATTTGTTCCAGCGCGGGAAAAGGCCTGGCCTGGTTCTGGCTCAGATACGCGTCCACCTCTTCGGTGCCACTTTCAGGATCCAGCCAGCGCAGGGTGTCCCGGAGCGCCAGAATGCCGCTGAGATATGCTTCCTGCCCGGGCTTTTCCCCTTCGTGCGCCACTTTGTTGCAGAGGATGCGCAGTTGGTTGAGCTGATTCACCAGTTCCGGCGGGGGATTTGACTGCGAGTGGACATACTGCATGCGGGCAAACAGCCCGTTGAAGCTGATGCCGCAGTCGCTGCTCAACTGCTTGTAGATGGATTCCAGAGCTTGCCGCAGCTGTAGAAGTTTGGTGCCAGGATCAGCGCTGGCGGCAATGATCTCCCTGAGGCGCTCATAATGCGGCGCGCTCAATCCAAATGGGCTGCCGGGCATGCTTAGCGTTTTTTCTTGTTCAGGATATTGCTGCGCACCCAGCCCCAGTTGTAGTAGAGATGCAAGAGGCCCACGATGGCGAACAGGATGCCGGCAAACTGATGGATGTCGCCCAAGGTTTCACTGCCCGGGCCGATCTTGTACAGGACCATGGCGACCATGGTGACCAGGAACATCAGCAGAAGGATGGGATTCAAGAATTTCAGGGCTTTGTTTTTCATGAGGTTTCCTCGTTGGTTGAAGTGAAAAAGGCTTCTATGAACTCGTGGACGTTGAATACTTCGAGGTCTTCAAGGCCTTCGCCCACGCCGATGAGTTTTACCGGCAGATCGAGTTTATGCTTGAGATTAAAGATAATTCCGCCCCGAGAGGTGCCGTCGTACTTACTCAGGATCAAGCCTGTGAGAGGCATGGCCTTGCCAAAATTTGTCGCCTGCGAGATGGCGTTCTGCCCTGTGGTGGCGTCCACCACCAGCAAGGCCTGGTGCGGCGCCGCGGGTATGAGCTTCTTTATCGTGCGGTCGATCTTGCTAAGTTCCTGCATCAGGTTATCCTTGGTGTGCTGGCGTCCTGCGGTGTCGATCAGCACGACGTCGAAACCCTTGGCCAGCGCGGAAGTTATGCCGTCATAGATGATGGCGGAGGGGTCACTGCCTTGCTGCGAGCGGATCAAGACCGCCCCGGCGCGTTCCGCCCAAATGGCCAGTTGTTCGGTGGCCGCGGCGCGAAAGGTATCGCCGGCGATGATCATCACTTTCTTGCCAACTCTGCCCAGATGATGCGCGACCTTGCCGATGCTGGTGGTCTTCCCCACTCCGTTCACGCCTACAAAAACGATCACGTAGGGCTGGGCATCGATCTCGTCCCACATGTTTTGGGAAGCGGCGTAATCGTTGAGCAGCAGTTCCTGCATGATCTGGCTAACGGCGTGTTGCACCTCAGCGGCGTCATTGATGCGGTCCGCTCTGATTTTCTGGGTCAGGCGGTCCATGATCAGTTCCGTCATTTCCACGCCGGTGTCGCATTTGAGCAAGATCTCCTCGATCTGCTCCATCAGTTCGTCATCAACCTTACCGCGCAGGCTGATGGCGGCGTTGATCTTGCCGATGAAGCCGCTCTTGGTTTGGGCTAGTTTTTTCTTCAGTCCGCGGACGATACTAAGCATCCATCCTCCTGATGGTGTTTCCGTAAAAAAGCCGCTGGAGGCCACAATAATCATTGACATCCAAACGCCTCGCCACGAAATGTAATATCATGGAAACGTCAAGAAAAATAAAGGGAAGACAATGATGGATAGACTGCATTTCAAGCCAGCGCTGCTTCTGGTGGTCGCGCTTCCCCTGCTAGTGTCTTACATGGGATTTCTACCGCTCTCCTCCAGCCAGCAGCCTGCGGATCCAGTCGCCGCAACCTTTGAACAAGCTGCCGTGCCAGGCCAGCCTGTCCTTATCAACAAATCCCCCGATGCCCCTCAAGTAAGGGATACCAACACCATCCTGTACAAGGAACTCATGCTCTATATTGCGCTTCTGGCGGGAGTTTTCGCGCTTCTGGGCCACTACCTGAAAAGCAATTGGGTTTGGATCTGCGTGATCTTGCTACCCCTGGGGTATTCTCTACTCTCGTTGAACAAATTCAGCCTGAGCCTGACCTCATTTTACCTGGCCAACCTGGCATTCGCCCTAGTTTTGCAGCAGCTGATCCTGCGGTTTTTTTTCCTGCGGGCGATCCTGCGCTGGCGCATGATCCTCTGTTCTTTGCTGGGCGCGGCTTTACTCACCCTCTACCTGCGCGGCCTCTATCTGCTCACCGGCACGCCTTTCGCTGGCAGCCAATGGTCGCAGACCTACGTCCCGGCTCTGATTATCTTCATCTTTGCCACATTCGGGCTTTCCCTGGCCGACATGGCGGTCCTGCGCCTGGCATATAAACAGCATAGAACCTCAGAGTCTGATAACGGGGACGACGAGAATGCTTGAAGACCGGGATTTCTTCGTTTTGGACAACGTAGAGGGGATTTTGCAGCCCGCCGCCCTCTTCACTTGCGCTCAGCCCCTCTACGTGGAGATCGGCTCCGGCAAAGGGGAATTCATCTCCCAATACCCGCTCCAGCATCCGGACTGGAATTTCCTGGGCTTCGAAGGCCGGGAAAAACGCGTGCGCAACATCCTGAAGAAACTTTCGCCCCAGCGCCAACCCAACGTGCGGATTGTACGCTTGATGGTGGGCGCCAACCTCGCCGCTGTGCTACCCCCTGAATCGGTGAGCGGCGTCTTCATCCAGCATCCGGATCCCTGGCCGAAGAAGCGCCATCACAAGCGCCGCTTGTTTCAGCAGGATTTTCTGAACGCGCTGGCGCATGTGATGCTTCTGGACGCCGAAGTGCACGTCTCCACGGATCACGAAGAATACGCCAATTGGATCGCCGAGGAGTTTGTGCGCAATCCGCGCTTTGTATCGCTGCAGGAACCTCTAATCCAGGCCAGCCCAAGCATCCAGGATCACGTCAGCACCTGGTATGAAACGGAACAGCGCCGGATGGGCTACGCGCCGAACTACATGCTCTTCAAAAGGATCTGAACTCCGCTCTGGAGAAGATCGGACCGCCTCTCTTGCTGGACATTCGCGCAATAACCGAACAAAAACTCTGGCTGGCTCCTCTGGCAGGCTATACCGATCGAGCCTACCGGCAGCTCTGTAAATCCTGCGGAGCCGACGTCCTGGTCAGCGAAATGGTGAGCGCCGACGGCTTGGTCCGCGATCAGAAAAAGACTATCCAGTTCGTTCTGTTTGATGCGCTCGAGCGTCCGTTCGGAGTGCAGATCTTCGGCTCCGATCCCGATATAATGGCTCGCGGCGCGGAAGCCTGCCTGCCCTACGCTCCGGATTTCATCGACCTGAATATGGGCTGTCCGGTGAGAAAAGTGGTCAAACGCGGAGCTGGCAGCGCGCTCATGAAGAATCCTGCTGGGGCAGCGCGCATCGTGGCCGCAGTGAAATCGGTGCTGGCGGGGAAATGTCTGCTGGGCGTAAAATTCCGCAGCGGTTGGAATGAGGCAAGCCTGAACTATCTGGAATTCGGACTCGCGCTCGCAGAGGCAGGGGCTGATTTTCTCTGCCTGCATCCGCGCACTCAGGCACAGATTTTCTCCGGAACCGCGGACTGGTCGCACATCGCCGCATTAAAACAGCAAATTGGCATTCCCCTTATCGGCAACGGCGATATCAGGAGCCCGGAAGACGCGCAGAAAATGTTCCAATCCACAGGCTGCGATTCAATAATGATCGGGCGCGGCGCTTTGGGCAAGCCCTGGATATTCAGGCAAATCACGCAATTGAGGCAAACCGGCGATTACTTTCCGGTCACCCGCTCCCTCCTTCTGGAAACCATTTTCCGGCACATAGAATTCGCGCTCAAGTACAAACCTGAACGGATCGTGGCCAAGGAACTGCGTTCACAACTGACCTTCTACACCAAAGGACTGGTGGGCGGTTCAGAACTTCGCCAGGCGATCAACAAAGCCGAAAGCACGGACCAGATTTGGGACCTCATACAAAACAGCGAAGCGTTCAGGCTGTAAACCAACTCTCCCACAGTTAGGTACTACTCCATCAGCATAGCGATGGCTTGGGGCCGATGCTCAGCTCCGCTTCAATATCTGCTTCCACGCAAACCACCAGTTCACCTGAAAACACTCCCGTTATCATTACGGGGTGATTGCGCGCTCATTGCGCGCTTTGCCCGCAATGAGCGCGCAATGACGGCGCAATGGTTGTGGGAGCCAGGAGTATCGCTTGCCAAAAAGCCCGGGCTAGTGAAAACAACCCGGGCTGGTTCAATTTTTTTTGCGATATATCACTTTGTCGGGAAAGGATCATCCCTTTCCGCCGTCACCTTGTAGAAGAGCCTGGGGGCATCAAGGTAAACATCGAAGAAGGAATCGATTGTCCAGTCGAGAAGGATGAAATCCCCTTCCGGATCGTCGCTGGCGTAGATCTTGAAGCGTGAGACCCAGAGCGGATAATTCCAATGAATCCTGGCCTGGATGTAGCGGTCGGTTGTGCGTATGGGCGTGATGAAGGTTTGCGGCTGGTCCAGCGGATGATATTGGATCAAGGCCTGTTGATGGTTGTTGAACTCCTCAGATTCATGGATCACACCCTCGGGATCGATCATCAAGTGGGAATTCCAAAGCTCAGGCACCATGGAATAGAGGTTGGTGAAGTCGAAGCTGTAGCTGGCATGGGGAAGCATGGGGCCGCAGCTGTGCTCCAGATCGCCGAATTCGTCCCATCCTGGCTGAGTTGGCCGGTTCTTGAAGAAATGGACATTGAACGGTTGCAGGATCGGAGTGTCCGAATCGTTGAGGATCGTTACGCTGTAGGTGACAAGGTCAGCCACATAAGGATCAGGATTGGAAGGAATGAAAGACACCACCACCAGATCGGGCAGCCCACTCCAGACGAGGGGTTGCGGCAGTTCGGCCTGATTGTCCGTTTCGTTGGATTCGGGGATGCTGTTCATAGGATCTGCCCACACGGCCAATAGTTCGGTCAAGGGCGCATAACGTGTGTGCGATACATCCAGTTCCACTACCCCGAAGCCGATCAGGCCGTCATCGACCGGCACACATTCTTCGTGGATGAGTTCGCCGGTTACGGATTCGAAGATGCGGATCCAGATGCAATCCACTTCTATCGTGGTCGGTGACTGGTTGGTGACCTCAACGTGCAGGTTGACCGGAGTGCCGACGAATGGATGGTAGTCCGAGGCTGTGAACTCCGTCACGACCAGGTTGGGATCGTATCCGACCCAATCGACTCTTCCGAAGGGATCGTTTTCATGCAGAGGACCGGCGAAGTTGCCACTGGAACTAGCGACCAGGATGTGGCCGGCATTTTCCAGCTTGGCGATGTTGTGCAGTTCGCCGGAGCTGGCGACGAACTCGATGGCGTCGATGCTCAGGTCCTGGCTGTTGTCGAGGGTCAGGAAGCTGCATCCGGAAGCGCCGGAATTGAATTTGCATTCGTCGAAATCGCCATCTGGATCGATGTTGCCGCCGGGATAGACTTTTACTCCTTCCTCTCGCAGATGCTTGAACTCGGTTTGCTTGGCCGAGATGTGGCCGCCGTTGTTGACTTTCAGCTTCCAGCGGCTTTCAGCCTCCTGTTTGCCTTTCATCTTGGAATCGCGGTTGCGGTTGCCGTGAGCCTTGCAGGTTCCGCCGCTATTGACGGTCAATACTCTGCCGTCAGCCATGGCGCAAGTGCCGCCATCCAGGAAAAGCATTCCGCCATTACCGATGCTGCAGTTGCCGCCGATTGTTAGATCATGGTCATTGACATAGAGGGTTCCCAGGATGATGTCGCAGTATCCGTCACCCGTTGTGCAGACATGGTCGTCGAGGACCAGGGTGCCGTCTCTATTGACGTTGAGGTTGTGGAATAGCTCTTCTTCCTTGTTCGTGGAGATGTGGGTTTCGCCGGAACCGACAAAGTGGACGCTGCCGTCACGGGCAAGGAATCCCTGGCTGGGGCTGCTGTTCGTCCAGGACCCCCAGAGCATGATAGAATAGTTGTTTGTGGAGACATCCAGGTCGCCCAGTACTATGAAAAGATCCCCGCTTACGGTCAGATCGTTGCCCAGTAAAGCCGTAGAGGGCGTGTTGACGAGCAGGTTGAAGGCTTTGTTGCCAATCCCCAGGTTGATATGCACGAGTGCGGAAGAAAGCGAACCGGTTATCTCCAGGGTTCCCATCTCGGGAGCGAAAGATCCGGAAGTCAGGGCTTCTATGCCGTGGCAACTGAGCCTTCCTGCTCCACCGCCACCACCGCCATTAGCAAATTGAACGGATCCTGTGGAGCTGACCACCAAAGCCTGGTTGGCAGTGAACTCTCCGTCCCTGATGATAATCACTCCCTGAGCGAAGATCGGCGGCAGGTTCTGTAGAGTGTCGTTGGTGACTATATCCGCGGACCAGTTAACGATCAAGACGCTGGCCACGGCAAGCGTCGGCAAACCGGAAACGCTCGCATGGACGTTGTTTTCCAGCTCGAGCCCACCCTCCAGATCCAGGTCTCCGGCCAAAGAGATATCGAAGAAGACGTCGAAGAAACTATCCGGCCAGATGTCCAAATCCCCTGCGAGATGCACTCCGCAGTGGCTGGTTACTGTGCCGCCTGGCTTGTTGATGATCATATCGAAGAAGCTTTCATCTCCGCCTCCTGTGTAGATGTCAGCGCCGCTGCCCGCACCGCCGCCCAAAAACCGGACTGTGCCATTGCGGGCTTCAAATCCTGAGGGGGCCATGTCATCTATCCAGGAACCGTGCAGGTTTATGGCGTAATTGGACGGCGACACGTCGAGGGTGCCTTGCTGGATGTGCAAGTCGCCGTAGACATCGCAGTCGTTCTGTAACACAATCGGCCCCTGGGAATTGATCAGCAGGTTGCAGCAATGGTTGCCCGATGCCAGGTTCAAAAAGCGCGGAGCGTCTGAGTTGCCGGTCAGCTCCAGGGTTCCGGTGCTGGGAATGAAGCTGCCGGAATGGAGGGCAGTAAATCCGGAACATTTGTAGCGGGCTCCGCTTCCTCCGCCTCCCCCACCGGTAAACATGATGTGTCCGGTGGAGTTAACCGTGGCTATTTTTGCCTCAGCCGCGAAATTGGCATCTTCCTCGATCACAATCGTTCCATTTTCTTCGAGCACCGGATCAGTCGGATTGGATCCTGTGACTATGAAATCTGCGCTGGTCATGACCATCAGAACATGAGTTTCATGAGTCTCATAATCCGTGACAGTTGTGACTCCCTGATTGGCCAGCCACTCACCGTAGAGATCAACATACGTGTCGACCACCATATCGTGATAGACATCGAAACTACTCTCTTCCCGTAAATCGACCCAGCCATGTACAGCCAGGGACGTCGAAGTGGTCAGGACATTGTTCCTGATTTGGCCGGATTGGGAGAATCGTGATCCAGAGATGGCAGAAAGCGCCTCGCTAGACATATCCGGTGACGGTGATGAAGTTTTGTTAATCAGCACATTGTGGAAACAAGCACCGTCTACCATGCCGATAGAAGCTGGATTTGAGCCCGCGAATTCGATGGTTCCACCGCTGGGATGGAAATCCGGTCGTCCGATGTAAAAGCCTCCGTTCACCCGGATCGTGCCGCCAGTGATGTTCTCCGTGAATGCAATGGCCGTGTTGTCCACAACCACACCCACATCGTGAAACTCCAGCACTCCATCGCTCATGGTAATTCCGCAGGCTGAGGAATTCGGCCATTGGGAATCGGCGGATCCGCCATGGACGTGGAAAGCGCCGCCATAGATGTACAGCTGGCAGTTGAAACCAACCGATCCACCACTGGTGACATTGATCGTTCCGGTAGCATACAAGTAGAAACTACCGCTGAGGCAAATGTCATATAAGGATTCGATGTTAAGAGTTCCTGCCATGACCTTGATGGAACCGGCGGTCCAGTCATAACTGTCACAACTCACGGTCTGGCCTGTAGTAGCTAGCAGCAAGTTACCGCTCGCTTTGTTCACTTCAACGATGTGAAATTCCTCTTCAGGCGTAGTGGATGTAAGTGGCAGGGAGATTATTTGATCTGTTGTTCCATAGAACACCACCCGCGAGCTTCCTTTGGCAAAGGCAGAAGGGCCTACTTGATTCATCCAGTCACCCTTTAAATAAACAGAGTGAATTCCGGGGGAGAAGGTACCGCTAGACAGAAGTAGGTTGCCATAGATGCTGATGTTGCTGGCTAGGGATACATTGCCGGCAATAGTCAAATTGCGAATGTAACTATCGGTGTTGTTGAAATTTAGTGACTGGGGAATTGTACCGCCGTTGCAGCATACTCCTCCCTGCAAGCCATAGAAATGGCCGCCTGGATTGACCACTAAATTGCCATATAGAGTTAAGTCCTGGTACATATTGGATGTGCAGGACGTTCCGCTGGCTACGGTCAGGTTGCCGTTGATGCTGACGGGTGTGACGCTGGTTGGAGAAAAAGTGATGTTGCCAGTTTTGTTCAGCAATACATCGAAGAATGAACAGACCTCGCCGAGGTTGGTGAAACTGCCGCTCCCGCTGCCGCTCATAATGAAGGTTCCCATATTCATGACCAGTTCGGAATCTGTGTCCAGGTAGCAGCTGCCATTGACAGTCAGAATTGTGCCAGGATCAGGTGAGTTAAGCAGGGAATCCATGTGCAAGATCAGATTCGATTCCACAGTCATGTCATTGTGCAGGGAGATGATGCCATAATTGTCAATCTTCCCGTATACATGCAAAGTACCGGTCATGTTGATCGTCAGCATCATGCTGAAACTGGTCAGGGTCAGGTTTCTGCATTGCGCATTGGGCATGATGACCTCTGGCATGTGGATAATGGTACCGCTGCCGCCAATGACAACATCGTCATTAGAGGTCGGTATGCTTGCCGGCGACCAGTTTCCAGCAAAATTCCACGCCGAAGATGAGTTTCCATTCCAGTTGTGGACCACCCTAGGCTGTTCGTATGATTTGCTGATAGACGCCCCGGGATCTGTGCTCTGTTGGGCAGCCAGCTTCACAAACCCAGAAACGAATATCAGCACAACCAGGATCAAGATTGCTTTCAAGGTCTTCATAACTACCTCCTTTGGTTTAAACGACGACCTTGTATCTGTCGGTGTACGCCGCCAATACTTAGGCGGAGTATGATAGCCTATATATGGCTGTCATCTACAAATGCTATTTTTTCACTGCTTATATATCCTGTCAAGAAGTATTTACGTATATTTTGGGTATTGCTATTCATGATTAGTATCGCCTGTTACTTCATAAATTTTATGAGAACATCCATATTGATTCAAAGCGTTATACATGGCTCAAGTTCAAGTTAGGTGGGGTCTCTTTCAGACTTAGTGGATGGGGCGTGTTTGAGTTCCTACTCATCTCAATCTCATTGGTAAGCCCCGGAGGATGCGTCGGATCATAGCGGTGGGTGCGAGCAACGCAGGAGCGAAGCCATCCGTAATAGGTGACACGCATAATTAAGCCCCGGAGGGTGCGACAGCCATTAACCATACCTTTTCTAGGGTAGATTATAGCAGAAATGGGAAGGACAAGCTTCAACATGAAGGATCATCAATCTAATGCATAACTGGTATCCAAATGTGTCGCACCCTCCGGGGCTCAAATCTATTGTCGGTATTACGTTCCGGGGGGCTCCGCTTACCTCCCCACAAACTCGCTGCGCTTCTTTGTGAGGACCCCGGTTCGCTCGCACCCACCGCTATGATCTGACGCACCCTCCGGGGCTTACCCACTCGGTTTGATAGAGAGCTTGCACAAACTACTTTTCTCTTACCCAATTAAATGAACATAAGCCCCAAAAAGATGGCTTCCCGATTTCTCGGGAAGCCATTATGCTGATTTATACTGTGTAAGTACTCTAACCGGGTATCACTTCAAGAGCACGGCCTTTTTGTTGTACTCCTTGCCCCCAGCCAGCATTTTGATGTAGAAGACGCCGGAACTGCAGGGGCGGCCAGAACTGTCGGTTCCATCCCAGATGAATTTGTACGTTCCGCGGTCTTTGGTCTCACTGACCAACTGCCTCACGATCTGGCCGCGGATATTGGTAATGTAGATCTGCACAGGGCAGCTGCGTTCCAAAGTGTAGTGGATGGTCAGATCGGGATTGAAGGGATTGGGGTAAACTGAGGTCAATCCAGTCACCAGAGGGATATTGGGCGCGTTGATGTTCTGGCTGGGCGTGGTGATGCTGGTGGGGCCGTAAAACTGGCTGGTTCCATCCATATCCTGGGCCTCCAACCAATAGTTGTAGGTGTGGTCGCTGATGATCTCGGTATCGCTCCAATAGTAAACATTCTCATTGGAAGTGTTGGTCGCCGCGATCAGCACGCCCTGGTCCGCAGCCTCTTCAAGGACGTTGGATTCGCCGCGGATGACCCTGAAGCCCACCATGTTGGTCTCGGTTTGGGTGACCCAGGTCAGATTGACCGCGGCATTGGTGTTGCTCATCACGCAGCTGAAATAAGAGAGTTCGACGGGTAGTGGTGGATCGTGATAGAGGCACATATTGGCGATAACAGGATCATATATTGTATAATTATCATCGTAAAAAGTCTGTGCTAGCATATTAGGCTCGTAGAAGCATACCTCAATCGGCTGGGATATGTCTAAGATTCTTATCCTGACATGCATTACTACCTGTGATGTAATAGTTAATGCGTTGCCATAGCCTGGTGTGTTTTCTGGATCGAGTTCGAGAAACTCGAAGGTTATTGCCAACCTATTGGCGCTATTGTCATTTCGAAGGAACGTATAAACAGCATCAGCATTATTAACAAGAAGAGGTCCCTTGGTTAAGTTTACTCTATTTCCTGTAAAAGCATTTGTGCCAAATGATCCAGCACTGTAACTTAGAAAAACGATTCCTGTACCAAGACGGGTTACGGGATCGGCAGCATCAGCTTGGGCCATTACGTCAAACTCATAGTAGCTGCTTCCACTGGATGATGTTATCACGCCATTGGCAAGAGTATAGGTGATGCCAATATCCCCGAAGTTCTGCCCTGCCAGAAGAACGGGGATCAGCATCGTCAACATGTAAATCATTTTCTTCATTAAAAACTCCTATTACAACATCTATCCATAAATAGACTTGTTATACACAGGCAGTGTTGTCGAATCCATGAAATTCCTTTGAAAAAAAACAAATCTTCCATAGCTGCATCACTACTTTGTCTGCACAATCTGTCAAGAAATATCTTGAATAATTGGAAGGATTTACTGAGAATCCTCGATAAACTGAGCAATGATAGCACACCGTATCAGATCTGAGCATCAAATCTCTCGTAGCCGTTCACCTTGGGCAACAGGCCTGCTTCGATGGCATCTTTTAGGGATTTGCAGGGCAGATTTTGCGACATGATCAGCTCCCGGCTGATGGTTTTCAGGTCCACTTGATCCGGCATTAACTTCTGCATTGCCCACATCAGTTTATTATAAACGTGACACCAACTATAGAGTTTTTTGTACTCAGCCTCGGGCAGAGTATTGTAAGACATGCAGTAATCATAAAGATTCATTTTGTAAGCGGCCGAGGGGGTAAGAGCATAGATTTGGCGTTGCGCCAGACGGAAGGGAGTGTGCGCGGGGTGGTTTTTAAAGGTGAATTCCCTCCGGGCTAACGATTTGCCGCTGCGCTTGTCAATGTAGTAGATCAGGCCATCAAGTTTACCACGATAGCCGCTGAGGTTGTACTTATAGGTCACTTTCATGCGTATCTCCTTAAGTTATAAAACTGAAAAAAACTCAAAGCGCTATAGATATGATCTATTCGCATCTCGATGCCTGGATCAATGACCGCTCGCTCCGCTTGGGATTCTCCTCAATATGGCACCATGCGCGCTTTGCGTGCGTTTTGCGTCAGTATCACTAAAACCCTTTTTTTTGTCAAGAAAAATTACATTATGGCACTACGGTAGCATTACGGTAAGAATACTGTAATCTACCGTAATGCTACCGTAATAAATTCGTATTGCTACAACTATATAATATTAGAGACCGTTGAATATTGCGGAACACTGCCTTTAGAGGCTGTGAGAAAACTAACACCTTTGGAGTTCAAGCCGGTTTCGAAGACTTACACCTCACACCCAGGCTACAAACCGGCTTGGACTTCAAACAGCGTTATTATACAAGCATTTACAATCCTGCTTGAAGTCCAAATCGGTGTCCAGAATGAGAGAATGCACTGACATCATGGGAACCGATTTGAACTCCAAGCAGGACTTTTCTCACAGCCTCTTTAGGCGGTCGGTCCACCGCGTTTACGCGGTTTTTGTGGTTTTCCTCCAATTTGGCTCACAGTTTGGAAAGGTATGATACATAAATGGATAGAAACCGCGTGAACGCAGTGTTTCGTCTCCATGCAATGCCCTTTATATGGATAAAACCGCCTGAAGGCAGTGGACCGACCGCGTGAACGCAGTGTTCCGGCTCTGTGCAATGCTCTTATTGGTTTGATGAAGGTGTTCAAATAGGTCCATCAAGATTTTGGGATTGACAACAGGAAGCATGAGCCAACCTTGGTCAGTTGAGGATGAGATGAACACGGAGAATGTAGAACTAAAGAAGAAACTCGAAGATGCGCTAAGGCGGATCAGTGAACTGGAGATAGAGAACTCCAGGCTGAGAGATTTGGTCTCAAATGTTACTCATCTGTCAGACTTGAACACTGAACACTCAGTTTCAACAGAGAACCTGCAAAAGCCTAGCTCCGAAAACTCACATTCCGAAAGAACTAGTTCTTCATGTGCTTTAATCAACAATCAATCCAGCCCAAAAAACAAGGTACAGCTATTTCGCAGCTTGTTTCAGGGAAGAGATGACGTGTTTGCCATCAGATGGGTAGGCAAAGACAACAGGTCCGGCTACTCACCAGCTTGCCATAATGATTGGAAACACGAAGTGTGCGGTAAGTACAAGAAAATCCCTTGTGCGAGCTGTGAGAACAGAAAGCTTATCCCACTTGATGATAAACAAATCTACCGGCACCTGAGTGGTGAGATCATTATTGGCATCTATCCCCTGCTGGAAGACGATACATGCAGTTTTCTGGCTATAGATTTTGATAAGAAGGAATGGCGGGATGATGTGAGGGCATTGATCGATGTCTGCGAGCAGTATCATGTTCCTGGTTATGTTGAGATATCCAGGTCTGGGAAGGGGGCCCATGTGTGGTTTTTCTTTGATGAAATGATATCCGCAGCTCAGGCACGCAGATTGGGAACTGCGCTGCTTACTAATGCTATGGAGAATCATCACCAAATCGGTTTTGACTCATTTGACCGCATGTTCCCCAACCAAGATACTTTGCCCAAAGGTGGTTTTGGAAATCTGATCGCCTTGCCCCTGCAGAAAAAAGCACGGGAGAGTGGGTATAGTGAGTTTGTAGATCAGCAGATGAATAGAATTGATGATCAATGGCTCTTCCTATCACAAATAGATAGACTCAGTAAACACAGGATCAACGCAATTCTCTCAGAACTACCCGCTGGTCACGGCTCGCTGGGATTATCTCAGATAACTACATCTGAAGTAGATGAAACCATGCCTTGGGAAGTACAACAAGCCCAATCTGAGGAGTACAAAGATTTATCCTCTCAGGTTAAGATTGTCCTGAGTAATATGATCTACGTTGAGAAAGCCGGACTTCCTCAGAATCTAATGTCCAATATCATCAGGCTTGCTGCCTTCCAGAATCCAGAATTCTACCGCGCCCAAGCCATGAGAATGCCAATCTACAACATACCCCGGATTATCAATCTATCTTCAGAAACAGAAGAGTACTTAGTAATCCCAAGAGGGTGTTTGGATGATCTCTCGAAGCTTGTGACAAATCTGGGCATTGTGCTGATCCAGAAGGATTTGAGATTTCCAGGAGAACCCATCGATGCTACTTTCATCGGTAAACTAAGTAGTGAACAACTCCTTGCCGGGACTGCGATGCTCAAGAACGATAATGGAATTCTCTCAGCAACCACGGCATTTGGCAAGACAGTTGTGGCAATCTGGATGATTGCTCAAAGGCAGACTAATACTCTGGTAATCGTGCATCGCAGGCAGCTAATGAACCAATGGGTAGAGCGGCTGAAGTGTTTCTTGAAAGAGGCAGAGATAGGGCAAATCGGTGGAGGCATAGATAAGAGAACCGGCAATATCGATGTGGCTATAATACAGAGTCTTACCCACAAACATGCAGTAAAAGAGCTCGTAAAGGATTATGGCATGATGATTGTGGATGAGTGTCACCATATCTCTGCTTTTAGCTTTGAACAAGTGCTCAAGTCCGTGCGGGCAAAGTACGTCTATGGGCTTACAGCTACTCCAATTCGCCAGGATGGTCATCACCCTATTGTCTATATGCAATGCGGCCCTATCCGTTATAAAGTAGATGCCAAATCTCAAGTTCTACAAAGGTCCTTCGCTCACAAGGTAGTAATTTGCCAGACAGACTTCACAATGATAAAACGAAGTGAGGATACCGAGATCAAGATCACAGACATCTATCAGGCATTGGTGGAGGATACCAGACGCAATGACATGATTCTGGATGACATCATTTCCGCGATCGTGGCTGGTAAAAGTCCACTTGTTCTCACGGAGAGAACTGCTCACGTGGAGTTCTTCGCTCAGAAACTTGCGGGCTTTTCCAAGCATGTGATAGCACTAAAGGGTGGCATGGGCAGAAAGCAGCTGAAAGAGGTCATGGATAAACTCCATTCCATACCTGATGAAGATGAAAGAGTGATCATCGCAACCGGAAAGTACATCGGGGAAGGCTTTGATGACAGCAGACTGGATACCCTGTTTCTTACTATGCCCATATCCTGGAAAGGAGTACTGCAACAATACGCTGGCAGGCTGCATAGGGCTCATGATAACAAAACAGAGGTTGTGATCTACGATTATGTCGATATGTACGAACCCATGCTTGCGAACATGTACAGAAAGCGATTGAAGGGTTACGAGGGGATGGGGTATTCGATCAGTGGCATATAAGTGTTTTTCGAGGGGTGAGAATAACTAATCCACCATCCAGCCATCTTGCAAGAAAGAGGGTTGCATAACCAGTGATAATCCTGTCTAAACCTGCCTAAAATTCCGGAAGAATCGTGAAAAAGTTGGGGAATGCACTTGTCCAAATCGAAATCGTTGTCAGCTTGGGACAGCTTATGCTTGAGATCTTAATTATTCATCATAGTAGCACGGGTAATCTCAACTAGAATAAGTTCCCTACTGCTTAGGACTGCCTCAAAATCTGTTCTTTTATTCTCATTAAATCCTACCTTATTGGCGAGTGACAACTTAGGCAGAGACAACTATCGAGGCACCTGTAAATATGGCGGAAATATATTAAATGTTAGCTGGACCTGACTGGCTGGACACGGCCGGTCAAGCGGGTTAGTTCGTTTCAGGTGCCTGCTGCCGCTAAAGCAGGAGGAGAAATAGGATTTGGCGTCCGTGGTGTTTCATATTATCTTGTAGGCAGCATGTACAGGAGATCGAAATGGTAATCGAACTGAATAACACGAATTTTGGGGAAGTTGTGGGCAGCGGCGTGGTACTGGTGGATTTTTTCGCCGATTGGTGCGGACCCTGCCGTCTGCTGGCTCCGACGATCGAGCAACTCGCCAGCGAAAATCCCCATGTGAAGTTTTCCAAGATCAATGTGGACGCATATCCGGAATTGGCATCCCGGCACGGTGTAATGAGCATTCCGACCCTGCTCTTCTTTAAAAACGGAGTATTGAAGGATACATCGGTGGGCGTGGTCTCCAAAGCAGTAATCGAAAAGAAACTGGAATTGCTGGGACCTTGAGCGTAAGGATGTTTACAGGCTGGTAACCGGTTTTTGAAGCGGACGATAATCACCAATCTGGCGGAGTACTGGCTCTTTCGGGCAATGTTGTGGAAACTGCGGCTGCTGCCCTATAAGTGGAGCCGCGACATCCTCACCTTCCTGTTCAGCGGAGTGGGCCTGAGCCTGGGGATCCGGCGTTCCGTGGCGCAGCGCCAGCTCAAGAGTGTCTTTCCCGATCTGGACGCGGAACAACTCAGGCAACTGGTCCGCAAGGTCTATTACAACATGGGCCTCACGGTCGCCGAGAACTATCTCTTGCCGGAAAAACGGCTGATCGCGTCATCCACGCTTCAGGGCCGTGAAAATCTGGATAAAGCCCTGGCTTTAGGCCGGGGCGCGATCCTGGCGACAGCGCACTTTGGAAACTGGGAAACCGCCCGCATCCTGCCCTTGAAAGGGATACCGGTGGGCGTGGTGGTCAAAAAACAGCACAATCCTTACTTCGACCGCTACAACAATGCCCTGCGCACCAGGCACGGTGTTACCATCATCGATTTCCGCAGCGGCTTGCGGGCGATCCTGAAGCACCTCAACCGGAATGAAGTCGTGGCGATCCTGGCCGACCAGAAAGCCGGCGCCAAGGGTCTTACGCTCGATTTCATGGGCTACCCCGCCTCACACTGGATCGGCGTGGCCAAGCTCTCGCTGCGCTACCAGGTGCCCATAGTTCCCGGCTTCGCGCTCCGCACACCCCAAGGCAACACCAAATTCTGTTTCGAGCCCATGATCTATCATCCCGAGCTGGAAGACCAAGACCAGAACTATCCTTTCATTCTGCGCAAACTGAACGCGGTGCTGGAGACCTATATTTATAAGTATCCCGAGCAGTGGTTCTGGGTGCATAAAAGATGGAGCGCCAATTCCAGCCAGCCTTGCGGAAACGTCCGCGAGGTATTGGACTGACGGGGGCATGTTTCTGCTTTTCGGCTTTCAAAGGGGTACCGTGAGTATGACACTGGTGGGAAAGTTTTGAGTTGACAAGCTGGAGCCCCTGTGAAATGAGGGTATTTCGTGCGGTTCAGAGTGTCTGGCTGCCCGCAAGTTAGAGCGCTGGGAGTGCCTGCAATGTATATAGACCATAGATATGAAGTACTGGAGAGTTTGGGGACCGGACCCTCGGCCAACACCTATAAGGTCCTGGATGTCCGAACCGGTAACCTGCACACCCTGAAGCTGTTCCAGTTTTTATCCTCGGCCGATATCTATCAGAATTTCAAAGCCCGGGATATGCACCACATCACCAAGATCGAGCACCCCAACCTCAGCCATGTGGTGGATTTCGGCCATGTGAGCGATCATATCTACTTCGTCAGCGACTACTTCGAGGGCGCTACCCTGAACAGTTTCCGCTTTACCAAAAACAGGGTCAAAGCATTGCTCGACATCATCGTCCAAGTCTGCTACGCTCTGAACGCCCTGCATACCCAAAACATCCTGCACCGGGATCTGAAACCTGAGAATATACTTTACAAAGCAAGCGGCAACACCATGCAGGTGAAGCTGATAGATTACGGATTTTCCCGTCTGGAACTGGATAAGGACCAGCAATATGTGTCCGGCACGCTGCCCTATATCGCGCCGGAGATCTATCTGGGAAAGCCGGCGGGACCCTACAGTGATTTCTATTCCCTGGGAGTTGTGATCTACCGCATCCTGACGGGCAGTTTCCCCTTCAACATGGAGCAGATAACGGCTCTGCGCAGTGGCAGCCAGAAGTATTTCATCCCCATCTTCCCCTCCGAACTGAATCCCCAGATCCCGCTGTTTCTGGAAAAACTGTGCCTGCGCCTGCTGGAACGCAATCCGGAAAACCGGTTTCAGAACAGCGCGGAGATCATTACCTACATCAACCGTTCCGCCGAGAAGGAATACCCCTTCTCCGTTTCCTGGTCTTTGGTCAACTCGCTGCAGTTCAACAGTTATACGGTGCGAGAGCAGATCGCTGACGAGCTGCTGAAGTATTTGCCGCTGGTGGAAGAAGGCAACGGCAAGATCATTTCGCTGGTCGGAGGAGAAGGCATGGGCAAGGACAACATCCTGTCGCTCTTCCGTTACCACATCCTGCGCGGCGCGTACTCCATCTTTGACTACACCTGCACCCGCAGCGAGCACGAGGCATTTTTCGCGCTTATCAAGGAATATCTGCAATCGCTTTCTCCTGCAGACATGACGGAGGAACAATCGGTAACGGGCATTTCTGAAAAGATGCGCCGTTACCTGTTTACATCAGAGCAAGCCGCCAAAGGCATCACGCAAAGCCAGGCCGACCTGAAGGCGGATTTCGAGTTTGCCCGGACCCTGCTGATCCAGCTTTCCCAGCGAAAACCGTTGATCTTCATAATCCGGAACATCCAGCACGTCCACCATCATACCATCGATTTCATCAATTTTATCTCCCGGGAAGTGGTGGGCAACCGCATCCTGATCCTGCTCAGCAGCACGGATTTCAACAAAATCAAGCAGATCGAACACACCGTGCTGATCCATGTGCCGATGTATGAACTGGGCGAATCGGTGCAGTATATCCGCAAGCTGATGAACGCAGAAGTCCCGGAAAGCTTTTGCCGGCTTGTGCATCAACGCTCATCCGGCAATCCTTTCTTCATCCGGGAGATCCTGATCGACCTGACCCTGCGGCAGTTCATTTCTTTCGACGGCGTATTCAAATACCCCGCCAACCTTGATGATTACGCGCTGCCCAGCCGGATCATCCATTCCATCTATTCCCGCATGAGCCACCTGACAGACAACAACTACCGGCATCTGCAAAAACTTTCGATCGTGCAGACTCCGCTCACCCTGGATCTGATCAGGCTGGTGTGCAAGATCCAGGACAACGAACTTTTTAACCTGCTCAACGAGAGCAAATACAACGAGATCCTGGACAAACGGGACAACAGCTTCTACTTCACTTTTCCCGAAGCCAGGGACAGATTTTTCGGGGAATGCCAGCCCAAATTGCACAAACTGGTTTCCTTGCGGGTGCTGAAATTCTACGCGGACAAACAGGTCCAAAGCCCAGAAATCTACCGGGGACTGATCAAAAACGCCAGGATCGCCGACGATCCACTCAGCGAACGCCGGCAGCTGCTGAACCTGTATCACTTGCTGGATGAGGATTACGAGCAGGAACAGGCT
>CAYSAT010000030.1:0-13211 GCA_964429035.1 uncultured Candidatus Cloacimonadota bacterium
CGCAGGATCCGGATGGGCGACGAGGTGCGGGTTTCCGGGGCGATGAGCACGGCAGCGCTGTAGAAACCGGGCAGGATTTCCCCGAAACGCCTCAACGCGCTTTGCAGCCGGACCGTGATAGCAGCTGGGAACAGCGCCGTCAGATCGGCGGAATAGACGTCGGGCAGATAACTGGCGAGGGGTTTTTGAGCCTCCGGCCGCCCTTCCAGAAAGCGTTGGGCGGTTTGCGCCGGAGCCAGATAGCCGCTCTGAAAGGCCGCCCGTTCCAGTTGGCCCTGCAGTTCCATCCCCTTCCACAGCCCTTCACCGAAGTCGCCGCTTGTCACAGAGGTGACAACCGCGCTGTTGCAGAAAGCGTTTCCCCGCTTACTGAAACTCATCCCATTGGTGGCCACCGAGCTAGCTTCCGAGGAAGCGCCGATCACATGTCCACCCGGACACATGCAAAATGTGAAGCCAGTGGACGCAGTGAGCCGGTAGGTGGCGGGACCCAGCAGCTCCGACCAGCTTTCGCCGCCATAGACCAGGCGGTCGATTGTTGATTGCAATTGCTCGATGCGCAAGCCCAGGGCGAAAGGTTTGGGTTCCAGGCTCACACCGCGTCGGTGCAGCATGCGGAAGCTGGTTCGAGCGGAATTGCCCAATCCCAAAACCAGCGTTTCGGGAGCGAACCATTCCCCGTTGATCAGCACGCGGCTGACCTTGCCACTGGCCAGATCAAGGTCCTGCAGGGCGCTCCGGTAATGGAAGCGGCAGCCCCGTTCCAGCAAGTGGGCTCTAATCCCGGCTACCACAGCCCGGATACCCTCGGTGCCCAGATGCGGCAAGGCCAGATAGGCAATGGAGGGCGGAGCGCCAAAACGGATGAGTTGCTCAAAGACCTTTAGCAGCGAGGGATCGCTGCCCCGGCTGGTAAGCTTGCCATCGGAAAAAGCGCCGGCGCCGCCTTCCCCGCATTGCACATTGGAATCCTCGTCCAGCACGCCCTTCAGCCAGAATTCGCTCACCTTGGCGGAGCGTTTCAAGAGGGGATCGCCCCGGTCAAACAGCCAGGGCTGCAGCCCATTTTCCACCATCGCCAGCGCGCAAAACAGGCCGGCCGGACCCATGCCGATGATGCAGGGATGGGGATCGCGGACCTCGATTGGCGAAGAGGGAGAGGCTTCGGGAAGAGCCAGAGGGGCAAGATCGGGATGCGGGCGCGGAGCTGCGCTGAATTCCAGCTGCAAGGTGAAATCGAACACGGGATGATTGGCCCGGCGCGTATCGACAGCCTGGCGTAAAATGCGGACAATCCGGAACGACGTACTGGGCAGGCGCAGTTTGGCCGCGGCCTCAGCTTCCAGATCGAGCCTGGAGCGGGCTGGAAAGCGTAAGTTGCGCAGCGTGTAAAAACTCATTCCGTTCATCCCCAAAACAAAAACAGCGCTCTGAAGCAAGCGCTGGGAAAGACTGGTGGCGAGACCCAGAATTGAACTGGGGACACAAGGCTTTTCAGGCCTCTGCTCTACCGGCTGAGCTATCTCGCCACAAGTGAAAGCATAAACTTTTCAGACCGGGATTCTGTCAAGACAATTGTCCGTGTTTGTGGCTGAGCCTGAATAAACAGGACAGCGCTGATTGCCGGCAGCCTGGCTGTTACCCGGGCCGAAGCTGCGCATTAGTTGCCGCAGTCTAAAAAAAACTTGACATAAAACTCGGAGGCCATTTGACTGCCGGAGACTTACCATATCCGATAAAAGGAAGAAAACAGGAGTGTGGATGAGAGTTTTGACCTTACTGAGCGTCGCCTTGTTCTGGAGCGGGCTGGCCTGCGCTGAAAGCCTGCCGCTGGAATATGGGGTAAAAGCGGGCTTCAACCTGGCCCAGCATTACGGTACCAAAGCCGACGAGACGGAGTATAAGGTCGAGACTGCCATGCGTCCTGGCATCATGGCCGGCGCGTTTTTGAACTACAAGATCCTGGACCATTTGCGCCTGGGCTACGAACTATTCTATACTATGAAGGGTTCCCGGGAAAAGGTAACGATCCTGAGCGTGGAAGGCGAAACCTTGGCCCAGCCTGCCGTTATGAATCTCCGCTACGATCTGGATTACCTGGAAATGCCCATCGCCCTGCGCGTAAGGGCCTATTCCTCGCCCAAGTTTTCCGTGGAGGCGGTCACAGGCACAGCTTTCAGCCTCAAGATCCACGGCCGGCACGAATTGGACGGGACCTTCTACCTGCCCAATGGCGACGGTTTCGACGTCATCCCGGTATCCGAGGAATCGGACCTGTCCTACGTGAATATGTTCGACTACAGCCTGGTTTATGGCCTGGCCCTGCAATGCCACGGCAAAATGGAACTCAGCTCGGAATTCAGGTTTACCCTGGGTTGGGACTACCTGAGCCTGCCTACCTACAGCCTGGCGGAACCGGCGGAATTGCGCAACCAAACTTACTCGCTGAATTTCGGCGTCCAGTTTTGAGGTATCTGATGATAAGGAATACACACACCATTCTGAAATCCCTGGCCTTGCTTGTGCTACTGGCTTTGCAGGCGATGCTAGTGAACGCGCAAGACCTCACCCAAATCTATAGTTCCGGCCTCAATCCCAACCAATCGGTGGATGTGCTGATCAACAGTTCCGCGTCCGGACAATATGTCTGGTTGGATGGCGCGAACGCCGTGCAGACCAGCTTCGCGATGGGATATTGGGACGCGGCGGGCTGGCAATTCGGCACCCTGGCGGCGCCTGTCCATCCCTGGCTGGGATTTCGGCGCGGCGGAAGCGATCCTCTGGTCAACCCCATCTACTTCCCCGAATCTGGCGGAAACATAGTGCATACCCGCTTTTGCCCGCTGGAGACCGATCCCCAGGGCGACCATGCCATCGGTGAAAACTATCTGGACATCCTGGAAACCAAGATCGCCTTCAGCGACACCAAACTCTACTACACGATCCGCAACAACGCGACGTCGTTTCCCATCAGTTCCGGGCTGACGTTCTTTTCCTACATGGGCATGTTGACTGATCCCAATGCCACAGTGCCCGACCCCATCGTCTTTGGCCTGATGTACACGGTGGAAGTGACGGGGATAATCGGCCCCGGGCTATATAAGATCACCGGGACTGCTACATCCGACCTGACCTTGATCGGGGCGATTGAAACCACAATCGACGAGCCCAACGGAGTCCTGACCCTTTCCTGCAATCTGTCTGACCTCATGTCCGATCCTGATTTCAGCGCCTGGTTCGATCCCAACTATCCGCTGGTGTCAACTGGAGCCATAACATCCCGGATTTCCCTGACCGGAGGCAATATCACAGCTGACACAACAACGGGGATCGACGCCCTTTTCAAGCCGCAGCCGATCAACTTCGCCAACGCCCACGCACCCGTGTTCAGCAATCCGCATGTGGTCTGGAGCGAGAATCTCCTCAGCCTCGATGTGGTGTATTCCGACGCGGACCTGAACATTGCCCAGGATTGCAGGTTCAGCATCGACGGCGGTCCTGAACACCCGCTGTTCCCGATTAACTTCAACGGCTTTTCTCAACCGGTGGTTTACGCGTATGAAGCGGTTGCTTACGGTTCCTGGGGACAGATCGAAGTGAAGGTGATCAATGCCGGGCAGCAATACAGCTACATCATCCAGAATACCGCCAGCGACGATCTGCTTGCGCCAGCTGTGCCCGCACTTGAGGCCTTTCCAAGTCCCGTACGCGATATCCTGCATTACAAGCTGGCTGACTTGTCCGCCACTGAACCGCTCCAAATATATAACCTCCGAGGTCAATTGCTACTGGAACATTTTCCTCAACGGGCTGAAGGCGTGCTAGACTTGGACGGATTGCCGGCAGGTGTCTATATCCTGCGCCATGGTCCATCCAAGCGTTTGTTTACCAAGATGTGAGGCCAATAATGACACACAAGATCAAGATCCTCTGCCTGCTGATCCTGCAGTTCCTGCTGATTTCTACAGCTACGGGATTGGCAAATGACGCTGTTCCAATCAGGCACAATGCTATTGCGCATATTGATACGCCCGATGTTGCCAAAAACCAAAACCAAGTAGTAAATGGTCGAGAGCGGGATCTGATCTTTGCGAAGGATGCAGCGCCTGTAGAATCGCCCAAACTGCGCCAGCGCGATCATCAGAACAAGCCGCGCTTGATCCCGCCCGATTTTGTCGCCCTGCCTGGCAGGACTTTTCAGATGGGCAGGACTACCGGCTATGGCGATGACGATGAGGTGCCGGTGCACTACGTTTCCCTTTCACCCTTCGCCATCTGCAAGCATGAGGTCACCCAAGCGGAATGGCAGTCTGTCATGGGCTCGAATCCAGCAGTTGACTGGGGTGTGGGGCCAAATCATCCCGTGTACTATGTTTCCTGGTACGCCATCCTCAAATACTGCAATCTGCGCAGCATCGCCGAAGGCTACACACCTGTTTATACCATCAACGGCAGCCCCGATCCTTTCTACTGGGGTTCGGTCCCAGCCTACGACAGCCCCGCCTGGAACGGCGTCATCTGCGCTTGGGATGCCGACGGCTACCGTCTGCCAACCGATGCCGAATGGGAATTCGCTGCCCGAGGCGGAACCAATTTCCCGGATTACGTCTTTTCCGGCGGCAACGACATCAACCTGGTGGCCTGGAACGACGGCAACGCCACAGCCTCTGGGGCAAAACCCGTGGGAACCAAGGCTCCGAACGCCCTCGGCATCTACGATATGAGCGGCAACCTGTGGGAATATTGCTGGGATTGGCTGGATGATTTTACCGGAGAAGACGAGGTCGATCCCACCGGACCAGCCACAGGATTCTTGCGCATTGCCCGAGGCGGCTATTGGCTGAATCTGCCGCCCCAATGCCGGGTTTACGAGCGTTCCGGCTACTATCCCTTTGAAGGTATCTACTGGATGGGCTTTCGCGTCGCCAAGAGCCTGCCGGATCCACGCTGAGGCTTCAGTTCAGCGCACTCCATCCCGGAACACCGAATGCGGCGTGATATGGCAGATTTGGCCAGGGATGAGGGTTTGGGAGTCGTAGCCCCGGATGTAATGGTCGGATAGGAAAGTTCCGTAACCGCCCGCCACTTGTTCGCAGACGCCCTTTATGCGGACCTGCCCAGAGACCAGCCTGAGCCGGTATGCATCCTTCTTCGCGTTGCTCAATTCCGTGAGTTGCGCACTGCGTGCATTGATGACGTGCCTGGGCACCTGGTCCGGCATGGTGGCAGCCGGTGTACCCGGCCTTTTGGAAAAAGAGAATACGTGCAGATAGGCAATGTCCAGATCCTGCAAGAAGGCATAGGTCTGGCGAAATTCCGCTTCGGTTTCTCCGGGAAAACCCACGATCACATCCAAGCCGATGGCCGCGTCGGTAAACAAAGCTTGGATCTTACTGATAAGATCGCGAAACTCGGATACTCCATAACGCCGGCCCATGCGCCTTAAAACGCCGTCGCAGCCTGACTGCAGGGGAATGTGGAAGTGCGGGCAGATCTTGGGCAAATCTGCCAATGCCGCCAGCAAACGGTCGGTGAGGCAATCCGGCTCGATCGAGCTCAGCCGGATGATCTCCAAACCTTCGATCCGCGCCAGCCCCATAGTTACATCCGCCAGGTCTTTATCGCCGTCCCGGTACAGGCCCAGGTTCACGCCTCCCAGCACGATCTCCTTGTATCCCGATGCCACAAACAAGTTCGCCTGATCCAGCACATCCGCGAATCTGGCACTGCGGTTACGTCCCCGCGCTGATGGAACCGCGCAGTAGGCGCAGCCTCGATCGCAGCCGTCCTGGATCTTCTGGAAAGCCCGGCTGTGTTCCACCATTTTTACCACGGGACGGTAGCAGTATGTATCCGCGTCCATGATATTGGCGAAGGCGTAATCCGGATCGCCGAACAAACCGGCGATATCCTGCTTGCTTTGATTGTCCACGATCAGGTCGATGGCGCCCAAAGCCCTGATCTCTTCTGGATTACGCTGGGCAAAGCAGCCCGTGACGACGATCCTGGCTGTGGGGTTGTCCTGTTTGCGGGCCAGGGCCTTGCGGATCAGGTTGCGGCTCTTGAAGTCTGTTCTTCCCGTAACTGTGCAGGTGTTGATGATATAGATGTCCGCCGCTTCGGAAAAAGGCACCACGCAGCATTCAGCGCCGAACTGGCCAATGATGGCAGCCGATTCATAGGCGTTGGTTTTGCAGCCCAGAGTGGCGATGGCGATCCGGATCACTGGGATAGATCGCTCAGGTATTGATAGATCGCGGGAGCGTAGAGCTGGTGCTCGACGCGCAGAACCAGGCCGGCGATCTCTTCTGGAGAACGGCACGCTGATATATCCACCTGCTTCTGGGCGATTATCTCACCGTGGTCATACACCGGATCCACCAGGTGCACCGTAGCGCCGGAAACCTTGTCCCCACTGGCGAAAACCGCCTCATGCACCCGCATCCCATACATGCCCGGCCCGCCATATTTGGGTAAAAGGGCGGGATGGATGTTCACGACAGGGATGCCGACAGATGTTAGGAAATCCCCCCCAAGCAGGCTCATGAAGCCCGCCAGGGCTATCAGATCGATCTTCTCCGCGCCGCACAATTCAAGCAGCCTGCTATCGAATGCCATCCTCCGCCGGGGATTCAGGATCTGGCAGGGTATCTGTAGTTCCCGGCACAATTCCACTACCGGAACGGAACTCCGGGATACCGTGGCAAAAGCTATGGCAACCGGTGCCGACTGCTCACGGAACCAGGCGTATAGGGCGCGCAGATTGGATCCGCGTCCGTGTCCGCTGGTGAGAACCGCTATTCGCCAGGCTTGAGATGCAGCTCGTTCCACTGCAGTGCTGAAACCTCGGAAGGCGCCTGGCACATCAGGTCGGTGGCCTTGAGCGTTTTGGGGAAAGCGATCACGTCACGGATGGACTCTGCTCCGCTCATCAACATCACCAGGCGGTCGATACCCGGAGCGATGCCTCCATGCGGTGGAGTGCCGTATTTGAGGGCTTCCAGGAAGAATCCAAAGCGCGCTTGCAGTTCCTCCTCAGTGAAACCCAGGATGTCGAAGATCTTCTTCTGCAGGTCGTAGCGATGGCAGCGGATGCTGCCGGAGGAAAGCTCCATGCCGTTGCAGACCAGGTCGTAGAGCTGGCCGATGATGGCGCCGTATTTCTCCGGTTGGTCCAAAAGGGGGATGTGTTCTTCGCGGGGCAGGGTAAACATGTGGTGCGCCGGCTCCCAACGCTGCTCCTCGGCGTTGTATTGGAAGAGGGGAAAATCGGTGATCCAGGCAAAGGCGTACTTCCCTTCTGGGATCAGCTGTTGCTGCCTTGCCACTTCGTTTCTAACCGCGGCCAGCACTTTCGATACCAATTCGTACCCCGCAGCCGAAATAGCGAGCAGGTCGCCGGGAAGGGCTTTGCAGGCGTCGATCAGGTCGTGGGATTCCTGTGGCGAAAGGAACTTGCTGATGCCCGCTTCCAAACCCGCGGCGGTCACCTTGGCAAAGGCCAGGCCTTGTCCGCCCTGATGTTTGGCGAGTTCGACCAGTTCGTCCTGCTGTTTGCGGCTGTATTCCGCACCGCCGGGAATCACTAAGGCTTTGACCACGCCGCCTGAAGCCAGGGCAGTTTGGAACACCTGGAATTGAGAATCCTTCAAGCACTCCGAAAGGTCACGCAGTTCCAGCCCGAAACGCAGGTCCGGTTTGTCGCAGCCGAAGCGGTCCATGGCTTCATTGTACGCCAGACGGGGAAAAGGAAGGCTCAGTTCGATTCCCAGGACTTCCTGGAAAAGCGTGGCCATCAGGCGTTCCAGCAGGTCGAAGATCTGTTCCTGGGTGGCGAAACTAAGTTCGATATCCAGCTGCGTGAATTCCGGCTGGCGGTCCGCCCGCAGATCTTCGTCCCGGAAGCATTTGGCGATCTGGAAATAACGGTCGAAACCGCTGATCATCAGCAGTTGCTTGAACATTTGGGGCGACTGGGGCAACGCGTAAAACTTGCCGGGTTGGACGCGGCTGGGAACCAGGTAATCGCGAGCTCCTTCCGGCGTGCTTTTCATCAGGATGGGCGTCTCGATCTCCAGAAAGTGTTCCGCGGAAAGGAAATCCCGGATGGTCTTAACCACCTGGTGGCGCATCAGAATGATCTTTTGCAGCAGAGGACGGCGCAGGTCCAGATACCTGTAAGTGAGGCGCAGGTCCTCTTCCGCCAGGGCAACATCGGTTAGTTGGATGGGCAGGGGCTGGCAGTCGTTCAGGATGCTGATCTCGGACGCGATCAGTTCCACGGCGCCGGTAGCCATGTTGGCATTCACATTTTGGGCATCCCGGGCGGATATCACGCCCGTAACCGCAGCCACATATTCGTTGCGCAGTTTTTCCGCTTTCTGGAATACGGCCTCCGTTTCAGGCCGGATCACTATCTGCAGCAAGCCGGTCACATCCCTCAGGTCGATGAAGATCAGACCGCCGAGGTCGCGCCGTTTATTGACCCAGCCCATGGCAGTAATGGTTTTTCCGATATCCGCGGATGTGATCGTTCCGCAATACGCAGTCCTCTGCAGTTTTCCCAGGTTGTCTAACATATTATCCAGCTTAATTCATTCTGATCTTTTCAAAGAGGTCGTTGATGGCTTTCACCCTGTCGCCCAGAAACTCGATCATGTGGCATTTATCCACGTATTCAGCAGGCGGATAGATCAAGGTGTTGCCTGTGAAAGCGGGATCGAGCAGTTTGCCGGCTTCGGCATTTGGTGTGGCATACATTACGTAATCCGCGTTGGTCTTGGCGTTTTCCGCCTCGAGCAGGAAATCGATGAAGGCATAGGCAAGTTCCTTGTTCTGCGATGACTTGAGGATCACCATGCTATCCATCCACAAACTTGATCCCTCCACCGGCAAGATGAAGCCCAAGTCTTCATTCAATTCCATTTGCTGCAGCGCGTCGCCGTTGTAAGCCTGGGCCAGCCAGGTAGTCCCGTCGGCCACCTCGTTCTTGTAGGCTTCGGAATCGTATTGCGTGATGTTCTGGTCCCAGGCCTTGAGTACTTGCGCGGCTGCCGACAGAGCCTGCTCAGAGGTGTCGTTGACGCCGAATCCTTGGCTGATCAGCGCCGCGCCGACTACTTCGCGGGCGTCTTCCAGCATGGAAACCTTCTGTTTGCCTTGGAAATACTTGTCCGCCAGCATCGACCAGGACCCGGAACTGAGGACTTCCGCGGGGACATTGCCCTTGTTGTAGAGCAGACCCGTCACACCCCAAAAATAGGGAACGGCATACTGGTTGCCAGGGTCGAAGGAGCGCGCTTTCTCCAGCAGTTTGGAATCGAGGTTGCCCCAGTGGCTAAGTTTTTTAAGGTCCAGCGGTTCCAGGTATCCTTTCTGCGCCAGCAGAGTCACGTGGTCACCGCTGGGAACCGCGATGTCAAAGGATTCGCGGGTGCTTTCGATCTTGGCGAACATGCTTTCATTGGAGTCGTAGGTGGGCATCTTGACCTTGCAGCCGTGCTGCTGCTCAAATTGCTTGACCAGGCTTGGATCGATGTAATCCGACCAGTTGAAAACGTACAGGACCTTCTCTTTGCTTCCGCAGGCTGCCAAACCCAGCAGCGCCGCCCCGATCAACACAGCTATCAATATGCGTCGCATATCATTACTCCTTGCTTTCCAATATTTTGCTTTGGGCCATTCCCTTCCTCAGGGACACAGTCTGCAACAGCAGCCAGCCCGCGATAAAAAACACTAACAGGGAGAGGATCGAATAGCGTAGGTTTCCCGTCCGCAGAGCGATCCATCCATACAGGATCGGACCGAATATCGCGGAAAGCCTCCCTGTCAAGGTAAAAAAACCGAAAAATTCCGCCTGCTTGTCCGCTGGAGTGAGCAGCGAAAGCATGGTCCGGCTGTTCGCCTGGCTGCTGCCGATGGCCAACCCCGCCAGCAGTCCCACATAGTAGTATTCCCTGGCGCTGCCGCACAGGAAAGCCCAGACTACGACGGCGATCCAGATCAAGAGGGAAATGCTGAGCGAGCTCTTCACGTTCAGCTTGTCGGAAAGCCAGCCAAAGAACGCCGCGCCCAATAGTGAAGTGAACTGCGCCAGGATGAAGAACACGATGATGGCCTGCTCCGTCATGTTAAAACGCTTGATCCCAAAAGGGGCGGCGAAGACTATCACCGTGTAGATGCCATCGTTGTACACGAAGTAACTGAGCAGATACCGCAGAAGTTGGGGCATCCGGGCAATATGCCGCAGCGAAAACAGGATCCGGTCCCTGGCCACGCGCAGATAATTGGACCGCTTGGATGGCTTGTGCACCTCGCGGAGCAGGAAAAACGTGATCAGGGAGAAGATCAGGACGTGCGCACCAATCATCGGAAAAACCAGGTGGATGTTGCGTTTCACCAGAAGCAGCGACACCAAAAGGGATACCAGGCCGCCCAGATAACCCAGGGCCCAGCCGTATCCAGAGACCTTGCCGATGGTGAAGGGTGTGCTGATCTCGGGCAAAAACGCGTCATAAAAGACATTGGCGATATTGAACGCGTAATTGGCGGTGATAAAGAACAGAACTCCCATCAGCATGTCCCCGCCCTTCACGAAATACAGCAGGCCGGTGCTGAGCGACGTGAGATAGGTGAAGAAGAACAGGAACTTTTTCTTGGAGCGGGAGTAGTCTGCCACCGCGCCCAGAATCGGAGCTGTGAGGGCGACCAGGGTCATGGACAAGCCCACCGCAAGACCCCAGATCCGTTCTCCATAACCTGCGGGACCGATGGCCACATGCTTGATGAAATAGGTGCTGAAGACCACGCTCACGATCACGGTCGTGAAGGCCGAATTGGCGAAGTCGTAAAACATCCAGCCGATGATGTTTTTCGTTAGTTTCATGCTGCGGGCTCCGGCAGTTCCAAACGCTCCAGATCAGGCCATTCCTGGCTTAGGCTGTCACGCGGGCTGGCAATGAACAGCTGGAACCGGTTGTCTATCAGTTCGCGGATGCGTTGGGTGTGCAGGTCGTCCAGTTCGGCGAAAACGTCGTCGAGAAGCAGGATCGGCCTGATGCCGGTCAAATTCTCGATCAGGGCGGCCTGGATGAGTTTGATCACGATCACCGTGATGCGCTTCTGGCCTTGGGACCCGTAGGTTTTCAAGTTGTGTCCCGCCAGCAGAAAGGAATAGTCGTCCAGATGGGCGCCGATCAGGGTCCGCTGGTAACTCTTTTCCCGTTCCGCCCACACAGCCAGCAAATTCAGCACTCCGGCTTGATCGGGCGGATACTGGTCGTGATGCTGGGTGCAGTAGCGCAGCCCGAGTTCCTGCACCGAAGGCGAGATTTGCGTGTAGGGGCCGCGAAAGGCGTCGTTCAACAGGCACAGGTACTTGTTCCGGTAAGCTACCACTTCCAGCAGCAAGTCGGAAAACTTGCGGTCCCAACTGCGCATTTCGGAGGCTTGGTAAACCCGCTTCAGCAGAGTGTTGCGCTGCTCCACAACATGCAGGTATTCGCGCAGCAGGCTGATATACGCGGGAAAAATCTGGGCTATCGCCAGGTCGAAATACTGGCGGCGGAAACGCGGATTGCCGCCCACCAGATTTATATCCTCGGGTGCGGAGTAAATCACCTTGACGCATTCATAGACCCGGCTTAATTGGCGGACCGGGAGGGTATTGATCTTGAGGAGTTTTTTGCCTTGCTGCCAGGAGATCTGCAGCTGCAGGTCCAGTCCGGAGTCGTCTTTGAAATCGCCTTTTACCGCGAATGCTTCAGCGCCCACACGCAGCAGTTCGGCATCCTTGTGGAAATGGACCGATTTGCCCAGCCCGCAATAGGCCATGGCTTCCAGCAGATTGGTTTTGCCGCTCCCATTGGGTGCTATGATCAGGTTGCCCGCGGGATGCAGGCTGAAACTGGCGTCGGTGTAATTGCGAAAGTTGAGGAGCGCGATCTGCTTCAGGATCAATATGTCATGACCGCAAGGGCATCAGCAGGAAAGTGATCTTCTGAGTGGCGGGCAGAGGCTCGTTGTAGATCATCATGGGTTCTTTGGCTCCGCCCAGCTTGATGCAGACCTTTTCCGTGTCCAGCGCTTCCAGGATCGCAAGCATATATCTGTAGTTAAAGGATATCGAGGTCGGTTTGCCGGTGTATTCATAGCTCTCGATGAATTCCTTGGCGTCGCCGGTATCGCGGTCGGAGGTGTTGATCTCAAACTTTTCGGAATCTATCTCAAAGCGGATGCGGTTGTTGTCGTCCGGCGCCACCAGTGAAATGCGGCGGATCGAGGTTTTCAAGCTGGCCGCTGAGGTGATGATCTGGTTGGGCAGATCGGTCATGAAGGCTTTCTGGTATTCCGGATATTTGTGCTCGATGATGTTGGCGACAATTGTGAACCTGCCATAGGCAAAGACGATCTTGTTGCGTTCCATCAGGATCTTCATGTCCTTGATAGAGGGGTCGTAGATCTTCTGCAGGAAATTGAGCGTCTTTACCGGGATCACTTTCTCCATGATCTGGTCCGTGTAGGCGTCCTGGAAGATCGTGACGTCGCCCGCGGCGTTTTCTTCGGCAGGCAGCGGAGCGGTATTGGGAACCACGATTTCCGCCACTTTGCGGCCATCCGTGGCGGCCATGAGATTGGTTTTCTCCATGATCTTCCAGCACACGCCGGTCAAAACCGCGCGGTTCACATCCGTGGAAACCGCGAAGGAGGTCTTGCTGATCATGCGGTCAAAGGTTTCCGCGTTCACGGTGGTGGCATTGGTCAGCTTCGGTTCCGGCAGGATCGGGAACAGCGTGTGGTCGGCGCAAAGGATGTTGAAGTCGATCTTGTTGCACTGGATCATCAGCAGGTCTTCGGTTTTCCACAGATCGATCACGGCATCGGGCATTTGCATGATGATCTCGTTAAAATGCCTGGCGGAAACGGCAATGGTACCACCCTCGCTGACTGCGGCGTTGAAACGGACGTCCACTGTGATCTCCAGGTCGGAGGCTGTGATCTTGACCTCGCCTTTCTTGGCGTCAACTTCGATCAGGTAATTGGTTAGAATCGGCGAAGTGGATTTGGCGGAAACGATCCCGGCCAGATGCTGTATGTGCTGAACCAATTCCTTCTTTTCAATCGCTAATCTCATGAGTTCCCCTTTGATGCGTGATAATCTCTTGAAAGGTCAGGAAATTTCCGCTTGCTGGTTTGTCAATAGTTTTCTGCCC
>CAYSAT010000030.1:13311-34217 GCA_964429035.1 uncultured Candidatus Cloacimonadota bacterium
ACCAGGGACACTTTCTCACCCTTTCTCAGTGACTGGGTGATGCCTTCTAACATGGCGGCAAGTGCGAGGCCAGCTACTTTTTGGGAAGTTCCGGCTGCTCCTGCGATCTTTTTGATTAAATCATCTCTGCTCATTTTACCTCCTTTAATCAGTATTTAAAGAGTAAGAGATAACACGAGGTATATTAAAATCAGGGGCTGGAAATTCTGTCAACAAAAAAATGATGATTTTACGGGCGTTTGGGGCTCTTGCGGCATCTCCGGTTCAGCATGATCAATCTAACTTATTGCATAGCAAGCAATAATGAGATTTTCCCAAGAATGAAAATATTTCCGTTTCGCCCGCGTGTTTTGCCCGTCCGAGCTTTTCCAGTTGACAGAAATCCGGTCTGTGAGTTATGGATTTTGTACCAATTTATGGAGGTAAATGATGCAAATCACCAGATATCTGCTGCTGGCGCTGTTAGCCTTAACGTTGTTGATCGCGGCTTGCAGCTCCAATAAGACGGTTCCGGAACCTGAAGTGGTAATTCCGCCCAATCCGCTGGAACTTGCCCGCGCAGCTGCTGATAGCGGCGCGACGGCGTTTTCTGAGGAAAACTACCAGGCTGCCCTGGCAGCGTTCGCCAAAGCGCGCGACTTCTACAACGAAGCTTTGCCCACAGCCCTGGAAACCGATTCTGTGGCCGTGAACATCGAGCGCACCCAGCTCAACATCGCCCTCACCTACATGACCATGGCCAGGGAAAGCGTGGAACTGAACCTCTACGACGACGCCCTCACCGAATATGAAAGCGCCGTCAACGTCTACAAGAGCCTGGCTCCGCTCACGATTACCGCCAAGGAACGGGATACGTATGTATCCACCCTGTACCGCAACCTGGCTGTCACCGCCGAAAACGCCGTCCAGTACGAGCGTGCCCTGGGGTATTATGACAAGGTTCTGGAGTATGAACCGGGCAGCGAAGAGATCCTCAACATCAAGTACCACGTGCTGAAAGACAAGATCAAGGACGAAGTCCGCGCTTACCAGGTGCTCAAAGATTACGCGGATGTTTCGCAGGACTACCGGGCCTATCTGATCCTGGCGCAAGCCTACAAGGACAACGGCGACAAGGTAACCGCTGCCACTTATTACGACCGGGCTTTGGAACTGGGCCAGTCTGCCGATGTGTACACCCGCGTTGCCGATTTCTACCGCGAAACCGCAAACTATCAGAAATCCAACGAAGTGCTGGAAAGATTCGTGGCCACCGGTCCGGACAACGCGTCGCTGGCCCTGGCTTATCGAGTAATGGCCGGCAACTACGACAAACTGCGCAACAACGCCAAGAAGATCGAGTATTACGACAAATCCCTCACCTACGACCAAAACGCCGACGTGGCGCTGATCATCGCCAACCATTACAACCAGCAGAAGAGCTGGGACCGCGTCATCACCTATGCCACCCAGACGATCAACCTCGATACATCCAAAACAGCGGCCTTCCTGCTGCGCGGAAACGCCTATTACATGAAGAAAAGGTACACCGAGGCCAAGGCCGATCTGACCCGCATCCAAAACGACGCCACCTACGGTAAAAGCGCCCGCGACATCCTGGACCGGATCAAGTAAGCATTCAATCTACGACAGTCAACCGTGGTTCAACTACGGTTGGCTGTTGTTGTAAATGGCTATGTCCAATAACCTCAAGAGCGACGGGACGATCAAGGCGATCTATTCATTCAAGGAAGGAGCCAGACTCGTCCGGCCACTGGTTGGGACCCGCGTACCGGCAGGTTTTCCCTCTCCGGCCACAGATTACATAGAAGGCTCGCTCGACCTTACCGAGCACATAATCCAGCATCCCGCTTCCACTTTTTTCATGCGGGTAGCCGGCGACTCGATGATCGGAGCGGGGATTTTCGCGGAGGACCTGCTGGTAGTGGATCGCTCCCTGGATGCCACGCACAACAAGATCATCGTGGCGATCTACGACGGCGAACTCACCTTGAAACGGCTGCGGATCGATGACGAGGGCTACCTGCTCTGCGCGGAAAACCCCGATTATCCCAGCATCCGCGTGGATAAGGAACTGGAGTTCCTGGTGTGGGGCGTGGTCACCTTTGTGATCCATAGAGTCTAGAGTGTGCGCCATCTCCCTTTCTGTATCGTCTTTTCAGCCCTGCTGACCTGCGCCATGGCCTTGCCTGGAACATCCAGCCTGGTGTTGAACAAGGCGGTGGAAATCGAGGCTGGCAGGTGGGAATACCAGATCTCCGATAGCCCCATCATCAGCGGATCCGATACGGTTTACGCGGATTCCCTGCTGCTAGTATCAGGCCAGGATTATAGCTTCGACTATCACAGAGGGATCCTGAACCTGTTGCGCGTTCCGGACAGCCGTTACATCCAGGTTTCCTGCATCCTGATCCCGCCTGACCTTACCGTTCCCCTCTATCGTTATGAAGTATTGGCAGCCTCAGACAGCCTCTTCAGTTCCCTGGCTCCGAGGCAGCGTTCCTGGCTGGCTGATGGCGGCAAACTGCTCATCTCCGGCTCCAAAACCTTCGCCATCACCTTTTCCGATGATGCCGCTTTCGACCTCAAGCAATCGCTCTTCGTGAACCTCAACGGTGAACTTTCCAGCAATGTCAACATCGCCGCCCAACTTTCAGACAGCCAGTCCAAACTGACTCCCGAAGGCGATTCCAAGGAACTCAGCAGTTTGGACAAAGTCTTCATCCGCGTCTTTGGCAGGCAGTATGAGATCGCCATGGGAGACCTGGAATGGAGGTTTGAGAACACCCGCTACATCAACTATCAAACCAGCATCGAGGGTATCAACGCCTGGTATCGTGACCGCCACTACGCGCAGGCAGGATTCACAGCGGCTGGTGGAAAACCCGCAACCCTCGCCATACCTGTGATCGATGGCAAACAGGGTCCTTATTACCTTAATCCCACCAACTTTCAAAGCACTTTCCTGATCATCGCCGGCAGCGAACAGATCTACCGGGATGGAATCCTGCTTGAGCGGGGAACGGACTATTACATCGATTACTCCGACGGATCCGTGATGTTCCGCACCCTCGTGGTTTCCTCCAACCTGATCAATGCCTATTTTCAATACGCGGACGATTACTACCGCCAAACCACCTACTTCACATCCTCCCGGTTCCAGATTCTGCCAGGGTTTTCCGTAGCCCACCACTTCATCCATCAGGCTGACTCGCGTGACAATCCGCTGCTTTTTACCTTCACTCCCGCCGATCTGGATTCTTTAAGAGGGGCAGGAGACCGCCTGGCCTGGGGAAACGGGGTCACCCAAGTTGCCGCGGGTGATGGAAACTACATCCTGGTGACCGAACCCGATGGCTCGCAATACTTCCAATACGCTGAAACCGGCAGCGATTCCCTGGCCGCCTACAACGTCACATTCAGTTACGTGGGCACGGGCAATGGCGATTATGAGGAGTATTCCAGCGGCAAGTTCCGTTACGCCGGAACTGGATTGGGAGCCTGGCTGCCGCAGAAAAGGCTGGTCCCGGCAGTCAAGCGCGCCAATGCCGATCTGTCCCTGCGTTATGTAAACTCCGGCCTGGAACTTGGAGCGGAGGGGATTTACACCACTAACGACAAAAACACCTTTTCCCCGTTGGATGACGGCGACAACCGCAGCGGAATCCTGGCTGCGTGGGGCATTTGGAAATCCGGAGAGCCTGAACGGGAATCTTACATCCGGGTGGACGCGGAAAACAAGTGGGCCTGGAGCTACCTGTTCTCCCAATCCAGCGCTCTGGATCAGGAATACGACCTCGCGCTGCTGGATCCCGCCGATTCTCTGGCGCAGTATCAGCTCAATCTGGCTGTGGGCAGCAAACGCTGGATGGGCTGGAATCCCACTCTGGCGCTGCGTTTCAAGGATGTGGCAGGATACTACAGCCAGAAAGCCCTGCGCTTCCATTCCCGATCGACCGGACGCGGCTTGCTGCCCGCGCTGAACCTGCGTTCCACGCTCTCCGCCCAGGACTACGATTCCCCGGAAACGCCCAACAGCCTGCTGCAGTACCATGACCTGAGTTCCGACTGGAGCTTTCGCTGGTGGAAAGCGAAACTGCTGCTCAACTACAATTCCCTGGAATACTCCGAGGCGTCCAGTCTCTGGCCCGGAAACCGTTACCTGCGCGTCAATCCGCAGCTTTCCATAGGTGACCCCAAGGTCAGCCTCTCCCAATTGAGCTTCACCCTGGACAGCACTGAACTGAAAAAGCCTGCCTGGGAAACGCAGTCCAGAACCCAAACCTACTCCCTGAAACACAATACCACCACTCTCAACCACACCCTCACCCTGGATTTCACGCACCGCGAACTGCAGAAGCAGGGCGAGGCTCCCCGCAGCAACTACGATCTGATCAGTTTCCGCAACTCGCACAACTTCCTCAAGCAAGCCATAATGTTCATGGGCAACTACCAACTCAATCAAACGGAGTTCTATCCCAAGATCCGGGAACTGGACTACATCGGAAACGGGCTGGGGCTCTACGACAGCACCGGCGTTTACACTCCGGACGGCGATTACGACTACATCTATATCACCAGCGATAAGGGCACTCTGAGCACCGAGATCAACGCCCAACTGAGCCTCTACCTCAAACCCGGAAACTACCTGCCCGCCTGGAAAAGAGTCCACTCGGACGTTCTGGTGCTGCTCAACGAACAGAGCACTGGTTTGGACGACTGGCGAAGCTACGTCTTCTATCCCGGCACCGTCTTCAATGCCTCCACCACCATTTTCGGTAAACAGAGCTTGACGCAGACGCTCTGGCTGGACATAGTCTCGAACCGCATTCTGGGCAACCTCAACCTGCAATATGAACGCAGTCTGGACAACCGCTACCAGAGTTCAACCCGCAACACGGAATTCATCCGCGGCGGAGAACTGGATTTCAAGCAGTTTGGGGGCAACAACTACAACCTCAAATACGAACATAACCAGGAGTCCGACACTCGCTACATGTCCGATATCACCAGGCAAAACCTGGACCTGCTGATCCAGCGGAACCTGACCACCAGCAGTTTGCTGACCGTTGATCTGTCAGCCTTCAGCGAGTCCGGAGCCCAACAAAGCGGCGGGGAAGCTTACCGGTTGCGGGGTTTGGGCATCCTGCCCGGTTACCGCAACGTCTGGGGCAAAAAAGGCCGGATTTCCGGAAGCCTGGGGCTCCGCTACAATCAACGTTCCGGCAGCGGATTCATGAATTTCCTGCCCGAGAAACGGGCCGGATTGCTGGTGGATTGGAGCGTTTCGGCCATCTACCGCCTGAACAGCTTCAGCTCCGCCAGCCTCGATTATTCCGGAAGTTCCTGGCCTGGGGATAAGATCCGCAATTCCCTCAAACTGGAATTCAAGGCGGAACTATGAGCAACGGACGAATGGAGAGAACTTTATGAACGGGATCATAGCCCTGACCCCGCTGGATTACCTGATCGTCCTGCCCTTCATTTTTCTGGCGGGATTGATCGATTCGATCGCCGGAGGTGGCGGCCTGATCTCCCTTCCAGCCTACGTTGCGGCTGGATTGCCCATGCACACCGCGCTGGCCACTAACAAGTTTTCCTCCGCCTGCGGAACGGTTTTCAGCACCGCCAACTACTTCCACGCGAAAATGATCGACCTCCCCGTGGCAGCCTGCAGCGCCGGCCTGGCCTTGATCGGTTCGTTTTTAGGAACCCGCACGGTGTTGCTTGTTTCCAGCGATTTCCTGCGCTACCTGCTGGTTTTCCTCATCCCGGTGATCGCCGCCATAACCCTATTGCGCAAGGATCTGGGGCATCATAACCGTTCCCGCCAGGTCAAACTGGGCGTCCGGATGCTGCTGGGATCGCTGGCGGGCTTGCTAATCGGATTCTACGACGGCTTTTTCGGCCCTGGCACCGGCACCTTCCTGATCCTGGTTTACGCGCTGCTGCTGCACTACGATTTTGTAGTCGCCAACGGCAATACCAAAGTGGTCAATCTGGCCTCCAACATCGCCGCCCTGGCCGCTTTTCTGATCGCCGGAAAAGTGTATTTCCCCCTTGCCTTGCCTGCAGCAGCTTGCGGGATCGCCGGCAACCTGATCGGCTCCAAACTGGTGATCCGCAACGGCAACAAACTCATCAGGCCGATCTTTATCCTGGCCCTGCTACTCCTCTTGGGAAGGATCGTTTTTGACCTCTTCAGCAATTGAATACAGCTTCTTTAATTGGGGGCGGCTTTTTGCTTGACATAATCGCCCTTATACCTTGTTTGGGAGAATGAACAGAAAAGACATCACTCGCTATTGGCTCGAATCTGCCGGAATGGATTTGGTTACCATGGAAAAACTCCTTGCACTGGATGAGTACACGTGGTCTCTGTTCATGGGCCAACTGGTTCTGGAAAAGGTTTTGAAGGCCTTATATGCCCAAAATGTGGATCAAAACGTCCCCCGGATCCATGACCTGGCGCGTCTCGCTATCCTGGCTAAGATCGAGGTTCCGGAACATGAGCTCGATCACTTGGACACGATCAGCACCTTCAATATGAATGCCCGTTACCCGGATGTGAAATTATCCTTTCACCGCACTTGTACCCCCGAATACGCTACTGATTATGTGACTATTATCAAGAGGCTTTACCTATGGATGCTGTCCTTAACCAAAGAGAGCTGAAAGCCCTGATCCACAGCTACGCTGAGATCCTCAGGCGGCAAATCAGGATCGACGCCATCTATCTTTTTGGCTCTTACGCGCGAAACATGGCTGACCAGGACAGCGACATCGACCTGGTGGTCGTTTCTCCGGATTTTGGCGATAATATCGTAGAAAACCAACTCACACTGCTACGGGCAAGAAGAAGCATCGATTATAGGATCGAACCCCATCCTGTGTTAACGGCCGATCTGGATTCCAGCATCCTATTCACATTGGCTGCCCGCGAGATGAGAAAGATCGTCTGAGTTGTTTCTAGTTGGGAACTGCTTGCCGGCTTCACAGAATTGAACTTGCAATATGTCACAATCGGTGGATTCTCAGCGGTTCTTGACTTCAGTGAATAGCACGTTCCTTGCACAAATCTCTTGACAGATAAACAGCTGCCGGGAACTTGTCCCGCTATACAGTGCTGAAGTGGTGAAATTGGTATACACGCTAGTTTCAGGGACTAGTGATCGATGAGGTCATGGGGGTTCGAGTCCCCCCTTCAGCACCATTTTTTTCAGCCCTTATCTTCCCCCCCAAGCCCCCTTCCGTGCACCGCCTTCTGTTCGAATTAGGGCCAGGCTCCAACTTTGCTCAACTCTCCCAAATGCTCCATCCTCCCAATTGTCACAAAAAACCTGTCTTTCGCCACACAGCCCCCCGTTACCAATGCGCAGTCATTGCGCGCTTAATACGCGCTAAGCCCGCAATTAGCGCGCAATCACCCCGCAATGATCGGCGGAGCGAAAGGTGGAATATGGCAGCCGGATCCCTTCTGTAAACTGGGATATTGACGCTCTTTGTACTAGGCCGGAATAATAATCATTGACGCCAATCCCAAAGTCCCAAATCCTTGTTCGAAGTTATATATTGACGAGTGAAATATGGAAGAATACCGGTTGTATCTGGATAAACTGAACATGATGCCCCATCCTGAGGGTGGTTTCTACAAGCGGAACTGGCAATCCTTGATCAACGGCGATCTGAAAGACGCCCAAGGCAAGGTTGTATTCCCCAAGCGCCTGATCGGTTCCTCGATCCTGTATCTGCTGCCCCATGAGATGGTTTGCAAATGGCACCGCGTGAAATGCGACGAAATGTGGCATTTCTACGACGGGACAGCGTTGAATATCTACCTGCTAACGGCCCAGAAAGGCTTGGAAACAGTGGTCCTGGGCAGAGACCTCAAGGCCGGCCAGATCCCGCAGTTCATCGTCCCCAACCAGACCTGGTTCGCTGCCGAATTGGCCACCCCGGCTGGTTTTGCGTTCTGCGGTTGCACTCTGTGGCCGGCGTTTTCCTACACTGATTTCGAGATGGCGGAGTTTACTTCCCTGGCCGACGATTTCCCCCAGCACAAAGAACTCATCCAGCGCATCCAAAACCACCCCCAATAAGGGCTCTCAGGCATGGATAAACGTTTATTCGTACTGGATACCAACGTCCTCATCCACAATCCCATGTCCCTTTCCTCCTTCGCGGAACATCGCGTGGTGATACCGATTGTGGTGATCGAGGAAATCGACCAATTCAAAAAAGGCGTGGACGAAAAGAGCCGCAATGCCCGCCAGATCGGACGCTTCCTGGATTCCTTGCGTTCCCGCGGCAGTTTGCAGGATGGAGTGCGGATGGATAACGGCGGGATCATCCAGGTGACGGTCAACAAAGAAGTTACCGACACAGCCTCCCAGCTTTTCTTTCTGGACCGCAACGACAATCTGATCATCGGCACGGCGCTTTACTGCAAGCAAAAGTACCCCGATCACGAGGTAACGCTGGTTTCCAAAGACGCCAACGTGCGCATCAAAGCCGATTCCGTGGGCCTCAACGCCGAAAACTTCGAAACCGACCAGGTCAAATTTGAGGAAATGTACACCGGATGGGAGTCAAGGGAACTCGAATCCGAGGAATGGAACGCGATCAGCGGCCAGAAATACCTGCCCAACACCTACGGCGAGCTTTGCCCCAACCAGTTCCTGCGCCTGATCGACAAATCCGCGCCGGAAAAGATCCGCACCCTGCGCTACCTGGCCTCCAGCAATTCGCTGTACACGCTGCAGAACTATCTGGGGCAGGAAGTCTTCGGCATCAAGGCACGCAATTTCGAGCAGGAAATGGCGCTCGACCTGCTTCTGGACGACACGATCAAACTGGTGAGCCTTTCCGGCAAGGCTGGCACGGGTAAAACCTTGCTGGCCATGGCCTCCGGGCTGCAAAAAGTGATGGAGGACAACAAGTACTCCCGTCTGGTGATCTCGCGCCCGATCTCTCCGCTGGGCAAGGATCTGGGCTATCTGCCCGGCACGAAGAGCGAAAAGTTCAATCCCTGGATGCAGCCCATCTACGACAACATGGACATCCTGCTCTCTTTGCATGAGGAGATCCGCACGGATAACAACAAGTCCAAGCGCAAGCCCAGCATCGAGGATTTCATCGACTACGGCTTTCTGGAGCTCGAACCGCTTACCTATATTCGCGGAAGGAGCCTTCCAGACCAGTTCATCATCATCGACGAGGCGCAAAACCTCTCCCCGCATGAGATGAAGACCATCATCACCAGGGCTGGCGAAAACACCAAACTCGTACTCACCGGCGATCCTTACCAGATCGATATCCCCTACCTGGATTCCACGAGCAACGGGCTTTCCGTGGCTGTGGAGAAACTCAAGCACGAAGATATCGTGGGGCATATCACTCTGAACAAGGGCGAACGCTCCAAACTGGCCGATTTGGCCGCCAAGTTCTTTTAGCAGGTTTTTTCATGCCGCAAAGTAGAGTACGCGAACGCAGCTGGGTGGAGATCGATCTGGCCGCTTTCCGAGCCAACTTGAGGGCTTTAAGAGGATTTCTGGCGCCAGGGCAGAGTTTCATCCAGATCGTCAAGGCCGACGCCTATGGACACGGCGCCGCGGAACTCGGAAGAGTCGCTCTGGCTGAAGGAGCGATAGCACTCGGAGTTGCCAATCTCGAAGAGGGAAAACTTTTGCGCATCCAGGGTATCGCCGCGCCGCTAATGATACTTTCCCCCGCCTTGGAAAACGAACTTCCCGGTATCGTAGAGCACGCTCTAATACCCACTCTTACGGATAAAAACCAGGCAGCGCGGATCAATGACCTGGCTGCAGCGCATAAAATCCGCCTGAAAGTCCAGCTCAAACTGGATACGGGCATGCATCGCAGCGGCTCGCTGGAAAAGGAATTCGCCGAGCTCTGGACCTTCTGCTCCAATCTCCCCAATCTGGAGATAGAAGGAATCTTTTCCCATTTTGCCTCCAGCGAAAGCGATCCCGCGTTCAGCAAGCGGCAGGAACAGGAATTCCAGCGCGTTCTGAATAAATACCGGATCTCCGCGCCGCTCACCCATATTGCCAATAGTTCCGCGCTGCTCAATGGTTTGGGCGCCAGCGCCAATTGCTGCCGGTGGGGCATCCTCAGTTACGGCGTGTACACCCATCCCGGCCAAGCTGCCCAGATCGCGTTGCGGCCTGTGATGACCTTCAAATCGGCTCTCGCGCAGCTCAAGACCATACCCAAAGGCGCCGGAGTCGGCTACAACCTCAGTTGGACCGCAGCCCGGAAGACCCGCTGCGCCATCGTTCCGGTCGGTTACGCCGACGGCTACGATTTTTTGCTTTCCAACCGCGGAGTGGTTTCCTTGCGCGGCAAACTCTGCCCGGTGATCGGCAGAGTGAGCATGGACCTGCTTTGCGTGGACGCCACAGCTGTGCCTGCGGCTACCCTTGGCGATGAAGTGATCCTGCTGGGCAACGCCGAACCGGAGCTGCGGGCTGAGAGCCTCGCGGCCAGATACCAGGGTTCGGCCTATGAACTTCTTTGCCAGGTGGGACGCCGCGCCAAACGCCATTATTACGAAGGCCGGCGCTTGGTGACCAGCGCGCCGATGGCCCGGCGGGATTTCGTTTCCAGCGATTATTCCAACTCCAAGCTCAGCCAGATCATCCAATCCGCCATCGCGCAAAGGATCAACAGCGAGGAAATGGGAGAAATGATCTCACGCGAGATCCTGCGCCAGTTCTTCTTCAACAAGGACCGCGAGATCCTTTACCGCAAGGACTTCCGCCATTGCATCCGCTTTGAGGAATGCGGAAGCCCGCAGCATTGGCGCGCCTTTACTTCGCTTAGCTTCAGCAAAACCTTGCAGAGCGACTTTTTCACGGTTGCTTGCGCCACTTCGGAACAAGCCCTGAAAGCCTATTTCAAACGCCGGGACGTCGAATACCGCTGGCTGATGGACGGAAATTTCGACCTGGGCCAGGATTCGTTTCAGCTCACATCAGTGCGCGTGAACGAAATCAAACTGGACACCGCGATCCATTTCCGCAATTCCTGCATGGAGATCCGCTGCTCGCATCCCAATCTGCAAACCCTCGTGGGCCAAGAAGTCAGATTCAGGATCGACACCCAGACGTTGTATCCCAGATCCTCGCACCAGCTCAGCGTGTTCATCACCGAACTCACTCATGGCGTGAAGATCCATTTTGCCCATCCCGAGGCAATGGACAGGATCGAGATCATACCAGTGTTCTCCGGACAGAACAAATACCCCCGCATCACCAAAAGCGCAGGCTCCATCACGGTTTCCACCAAAGCCGCAGAATGGGTGTTTCCCCAATCCGGCGTGGTTTTCGCCTACTGACGGCTATTCCCCCCAATCCGTCTGTTCCTGGAACAGGGCAGCTTTACGCTGTTCGTCCCAACAGGTCTGGATCGCTCTGGAATAACGCTGGGTTCCCGGCCTGAGCCTCAGGGCCTGGTTGAGGTTCTCCATCGCGCTGTCGAAGTCGCCGATATAGGTCTGCAAAAGACCAAGGTTGTAATAGGCCTTGGCCAGGGATTTGGCGGGAATATCGAACTTTTGCGTGGCTTGTTCCAGTAGGTCCAAAGCCTGGCCGGTGTTGCCGTTGATGATGTATTGACGCGCCAGGGCCAGTTCCGGAAGATATTTTTTGTCCAGTTCGTAGGTGGCCTGGGTCACTTGTTGGTAGGGCGCGACCATATGGACGAACTGCTCTGCGATATCCTCCACGCTTTGCCGGTAGAGGGTTTCGATCTCGATGAAGCCGGGCTGTTCGTTTTCGGCAGAAATCTGATCGGAATTGCGGACACTCAATTCCCTGATTCCCAGGATGCGCGAGGTTTGGGTGTCGATCACGCGCACGCTCACATTGAGGAAATACTCGCCCGTTCTGGTGTATTCCGTTACCGGGTAAACATTGCCATCTTTGTCCTTGCGCGTGTATTCACGCTGGGTGAGGTTCTCCTGGTATTCGTCGCGCGTGACGCTGCCATAGACAAGAGCTGAAGCACCCAGTAGTTGCCCCAATTCCCAAGCGCTATTTTCGTCCATCATCCCGCTCCAGGCAAGGTAATGTTCCTGCATGAGTGCTTCCAGGTGTTGACGGTCGAGGACGGCGTCAAAGTAGTTCGAGCGGATGAGTTTGACCGTGAAAGCGTCACGGATGGCGTAAGCGTGCTGAATTTCCGCAAAGGCGGTTTCGATGTCGCCGATGGCTATCTGGGGATAGTCGCGCAGGTTGATCTCGGCAGGACGGTTGACCCAATAATTCACTGAGGTCGTGGCGCAACCTGCGAGCAGGAAAAGCAAGCAAATGAGCGATAATCTCGCGCTGTTCTTCATCTTTGTCTCCTTGTGGCCGGGAGGTTTTCGATAGTTCCCGATCTTGAGCGGTATTTTTCCAGAGTTGCTATCCTTGTCTACTTATTTTACGCGTTTGCCAATCAATCCCTGCGCAAGATTCGGCGGGAAAGTAGTGTAGCATTCCGATGCTACAGACCTGCTACAGACCTACAGACCCAAGCATGCCAAGATATAATATAGATTGATGTTAGGTGCTTACCCATGAGCATATGTTCACTCCAGATGCGAATTCAAAATTATGGCGAAAACCTGGCGTCCTTTACTGCGTTCCGTAATCTAAACAATCTTGAATCGCCATTTTAGCAGCAGTGAACCACTGGGCTAGGCCGACCAGCGGCTGGCGTGCTCCGCACTCACGCGCAGTTCCATGATTTTTGCTGATCCAGGTTCAAGATCTGAATCCCAGGTTACGCGTTACTCGAGCCTAGCAAACAGCCGGAAAACTAAGTTTACGCGGTCGGTCCGTTGCCTTTTGGCGGCCTTCGACCATAGAGGGTTTTATCAGTTTTAAACCGCGATACTAATTGGCTCGGGACAAGAAAATCCGCATGAATGGACCGATCGCCTAAGGTAAGTGTTCCACAGTATTCAACAGACTGTAATCAGTTGAAAGCGTCACATTGCTATTGACACAAATCAGCCGGCTGAAAATCTTGCCCAAAAGTTAAAATCCCCCTGGAGAAAGATATGACCGATCAGTTGCAGGACCTTTTAACACGCGTTTATGAAGAGGGCGTAAACAAAGCCAAGACCGAAGCGGAGCAGATTCTGGAGCAGGCCAAAACCGAAGCCGCGAAATTGATCCAGAAAGCGCAAACCGATGCCGAAGCTCTGCTGGCTAACGCCAAAAAGCAAGCTGAAGACATGGCGAAAAACACCGATTCCGACCTCAAGCTGGCAGCGCAGCACACGCTGAGTTCAGTGAAGCAAAAACTCACCGACGTGTTTCTGGATTCCGCTTTCGACGGCAAGCTGCAAGCCGCAACCGGCAACCCGGATTTTTTGAAGAAATTGATCCTGGAGATCGTCTCTTCCTGGAAGGAATCAGGCGGCAAGATAACGATCTCGCAGGCCATGGAAAGCAAGCTGGACCAGGCATTCCGGGCTTCGCTCAAGGACTCCGCGGGCAGCCAGTTGAAAGTGGAATTCTCGCCGCAGATGAAAAACGGTTTTGCCATCGCTCCGGCTGACGGAAGCTACAAACTGAGCTTCAGCGACGAGGATTTTGCCAACCTGTTCAAATCCTACCTCCGCCCCCGCAGCAACCAGATTCTGTTCAAATCCTAAAGCCGGCATGCGCAATCAGTATTACTACTTTGTAAGCGGTTTGCCGGCGCTGAGCATCGACGACGCCAAGCTGGCGATCACTCCGCAGCAATTCCTGAAGCAGGCCAGGGAACAGCTCACCGCCGGGGATTTCCGCCTGCTGATGCTGCTTTGCCTGCCCTCTGACGTGGACGACCTGCTGCGCGTCATCTACAAGAACGAAGCCGAAAACCGCCCCATCGGCGATTGTTCGCGCTGGTTCTGGCAGACTTACGCGGATGAAGCAAAGACCAGGGCTGCCGACCCGGGAATCCGCGTCTCCAAAGACTATCGAGCCTATCCGGAGGCCTGGCACAAGATCTGCATGGAGATCTTCAAAGCCGAGGAACTCCCTCCGTTTCTGGACAGCCAGCACAAACTGCTGGAAGCCACCTACGAGTATTGCTCCAACCTCGGCAACAAGTTCCTGAGCAGTTGGTTCGCCTTCAACCGGGACCTGCAAAACATTCTCATCGCCATCAACGGCCGGCAGCACAACATCCCCTTCGCCAGATACCTGGTCGGCAGCGGCGCTATAGTGGACAAGCTCGCGCAAAGCCACGCCGCGGATTTCGGACTGGGCAAGGAAAGCGATCTCTTTGAAAGCCTGCTGCGCATTTGGGAACAAAACAACATCCTGTACCGCGAACGGGGTTACGACATCCTGCGCTGGAAATGGATCGACAGCCAGAACTTTTTCAACTATTTCAACATCGACCGCATCCTGGGCTATTACGCGCAACTGCGCATCCTGAACCGCTGGCAGAGCATGGATCCGGTCCTGGGCAAAGAGGTCTTCCACGATAGCATGGACAGCCTCAGCAACAGTTTTTCCTTCCCGCCCCAATTCAACGTAAAATCAATTAGCAAAAAATAGAAGGTAGCGCATATGACGAAAGGCATTGTGACAGGTATCATCAGCAATCTGGTGCATGTGGAGGTGGACGGCCCGGTCTCGCAAAACGAGATCTGCTACATCGACCTGCAAGGCGTGAAGCTGATGGCCGAAGTGATCAAGATCGCGGGCAACACAGCGTACACGCAGGTTTTTGAAAGCACCCGCGGTTTGCAGCCCGGCTGCACTGTGGAATTCACCGAACGCATGCTGGAAGTGAAGCTGGGGCCGGGAATGCTTTCCAAAAACTATGACGGATTGCAGGACGACCTGAACAAGATGGACGGACTGTTCCTCACCCGGGGCGAATACACTGATCCCCTCGATGAACACAGCGTTTGGCATTTCAAGCCTTTGGCGAAAGCCGGAGACGCGGTCCAGGCCGGCGATTGGCTGGGTTCGGTGCAGGAAAACTGGATCAACCACAAGATCATGGTGCCGTTCAAAATGGAAGGCCAATACAGCATCAAGAGCATCGCCGCGGAAGGGGATTTCCAGATCACGGATACCATCGCGGTGCTGGCCAACGCTGAAGGAACGGAGTTTCCGCTCAACATGATCCAGTACTGGCCGGTGAAACTGCCCATCCGCGCCTATGCCTCAAAGCCGCGCCCCTTCAAGATGATGGAGACCGGCGTGCGCACGATCGACACCCTCAACCCCATCGCTGAAGGCGGCACCGGATTTACACCCGGACCTTTCGGAACGGGAAAAACCGTGCTGCAGCACAGCATTTCGCAAAACGCGGAAGCCGACCTGATCATCGTGGCGGCTTGCGGAGAACGCGCCAACGAGGTGGTGGAACTCTTCGTGGAGTTCCCGGAACTGGACGATCCGCGCACTGGCCGCAAACTGATGGAACGGACGATCATCATCTGCAACACCTCCAACATGCCTGTGGCAGCCCGCGAGGCTTCGGTTTACACCGCGATGTCCATCGCCGAATATTACCGCTCGATGGGCCTGAGAGTGCTGCTGCTGGCGGATTCCACTTCACGCTGGGCCCAAGCCTTGCGCGAAATGAGCAACCGCATGGAAGAGCTGCCCGGTCCGGACGCTTTTCCGATGGACCTTCCTGCGATCATCTCCAATTTCTATTCCCGGGCTGGCTACGTGTTTTTGAACAATGGCACTCCGGGCTCGATCACCTTTATCGGCGCGGTTTCGCCAGCCGGCGGAAACCTCAAGGAACCGGTCACCGAATCCACCAAAAAGGCCGCCCGCTGCTTCTACTCGCTGTCTCAGGAACGCGCCGACAGCAAACGTTACCCGGCAGTCGACCCCATCGATTCCTACTCCAAGTATCTGGAGTACGACGAGGTGAAGGAGTATCTGGACGCCAATATCGCTCCGGGCTGGGTGCATGATGTTGTGACCGCCAAGGACCTGCTGCTGCGGGGCAAGGAAGCCAAGGACCAGATCAATATCCTGGGCGACGACGGCGTTCCGCTGGACTACCATTCCCGCTTCTGGAAAAGCGAACTCGTGGACCGCATCATCCTGGTGCAGGACGGCTTCGATCCCGTGGACAAATCCACTCCGATCAAGCGCCAGGCCTACATGCTGCAGCTGGTGCTAAAGATCTGCCGGGAAGAGCTGGTGTTCGCCAACTACGAAGAACTGCAACCCTATTACACCAGGCTGATCAACAGCCTGCGGCAAATGAACTATCAGGAGTTCCAGAACGCGAAGTTTCAGGAATACGAAACCCAATTGATGGCGATCGTGGCTGAAAGGAGGGCGAAATAATGGCCGGCACCGCATTTCAGAAGATCTATACAAAACTGAATCAGATCACCAAAGCGACCTGCACGGTCACCGCGACCGGAGTCGGATATGAAGAACTGGCCACAGTGAGCGGCCGTCTGGCCCAAGTGGTGAAGATCATGGGCGACAGCGTGACCCTGCAGATCTTTTCGGGAACCGAAGGGATCGGCACCGACGCGGAACTGGTGTTCTTCGGCAAACCGCCCACACTGAAGGTTAGCGACCAACTGGGCGGCAGATTCTTCAACGCCTATGGCGACCCGATCGATGGCGGACCCGAGATCGAAGGCGAGGAAGTGGAGATCGGCGGACCCTCAGTTAATCCAGTGCGCCGCAAGGATCCCTCGGAACTCATCGCCACCGGAATCGCGGGCATCGACCTGAACAATACCCTGGTCACCGGCCAGAAGATACCTTTCTTCGCCGATCCGGACCAGCCCTACAACCAGGTGATGGCCACCGTGGCCCTGCGCACCAAAGCGGACAAGATCATTCTGGGCGGCATGGGTCTTTCCAACGACGATTACCTCTATTACAAGAACACCTTTGAAAGCGCCGGCGTGATCGACAAGATCATCTCGTTCGTGAACACGACCGACGATCCGCCCGTGGAACGTTTGCTGGTGCCCAACATGGCATTGGCCGCCGCGGAGTACTTTGCCATTAAGAAAAACGAATCCGTGCTGGTGCTGCTCACCGACGTGACGCTCTATTGCGACGCCCTTTCCATCGTTTCCAACCGCATGGACCAGATCCCCTCCAAGGATTCCATGCCCGGATCGCTCTATTCCGACCTCGCCAAGATCTATGAGAAAGCCGTGCAATTCCCCGAAGGCGGTTCCATCACCATCATCGCCGTGACCACGATCTCTGGCGGCGACATCACTCACGCCATTCCCGACAATACTGGTTACATCACGGAAGGCCAGCTGTATCTGCGCCGCGATACCGACATCGGCAAGGTCATCATCGATCCCGCGCGGTCACTTTCGCGCCTCAAGACCAAAGTGATGGGCAAACGCACGCGGGCCGACCATCCGCAAGTGATGTCCGCCTCGGTGCGCCTCAATTCCGACGCCGTGAACGCCAAAACCAAGATGGAAAACGGCTTCGACCTTTCCGACTATGACGAGCGGACCTTGAAATTCGCCCGCGACTATGCCGAGCAGATCCTGGCCATCGACGTGAATGTGGATACCGACCAGATGCTGGATACGACCTGGGCGCTCTTCCAAAAGTATTTTACGCGGGAAGAAGTGGCGATCAAGGACGAATTCATGCAACTCTACTGGAAAAAGGCATGATCACAAAATTCCAGTATAACAAGATCTCGCAGATCCAGCTGGAGAAGCAGCTCAAGATCCGGCTGAAGGCCCTGCCCACCTTGAAGAACAAGGAATCGGCGCTGCGCCTGGAAGTGAAGCGCGCCCGGGATAAGGCGCACGAACTGGACCAGCGCATCATTGCAGGCACCCAGGAATTGGACCAGTTCATGAAGCTGTGGGCGGAATTCGACCCCAGCCTCGTCCAGATCCGCAAGGTGGAGATCCTGACCCGCAAGATCGCGGGCGTGCAAGTGCCGGTATTGGGCGAAATCGACTACGAGATCAAGGACTACGACCTCTTTAGCGCGCCATCCTGGTTTCTGGACGGGACCGTTCTGGTGAAAAGCCTGGCCACGCTGCAGATCGAGCGCGATTTCTTCTTCCGAAAGATGCAGATCCTGGAGCATGTGCGCAAAAAGACCACCCAAAAAGTGAACCTCTACGAGAAGGTCCAGATCCCCGCCTATGAGGATTCCATCCTGAAGATCAAACGTTTTCTGGAAGATGAAGAGAACCTCTCCAAAGCCGGGCAAAAAATCCTGAAAAACCGCTTGAATCAAGAGGCCACCGCATGATCGAGAAGATGCGCAAGTACACTTTCGTCCTCTATCATATGGACTATGAGGATTTTTTAAGCGGCCTGCAGAAGCTGGGCATGGTCCACTTGATCAGGAGCACCGAGGCCAAAACCGAATCTTTGGTGCGCAATATGGAGCTGATCGCGGAGTACAGCGAGAGCGTGAAGTTCCTCAAGAAACTGCAATCGGAAGCCCCGAAAAGTTCTACCAGCCTGACTCCCAAAATGCTCTTGAACAAGGTCAGGGAAGCCCGCGAAGAACGCGACAAATTGCTACGCCGCGTGGAGATCCTCAAGAAGCAGATCCACGACCTCGAGCCATGGGGCCACTTCGATTACGGACTGGAAACCTTGATCGAAAGCCAGGGCGTCCGTGTGGATTTCCACACCTGCCTCAAAAACCACTTCAAGCAGGAATGGAAAGAGAACTACGCGCTCGAGATCATCAATGAAGTCAATGGCATTCTCTATTTCGTGGTCTTCCACGATAACGGCTCACCCGTACTGGAAGCCGACACCTTCAGCTTTCACCACCACACTCTGCAGGAATTGGAAAAGCAGCTCCGGGACACCGATTCCGAGATCAAGGATATCGACGAGTATCTGCACAATACCGCTCCAATTGGAATCGAGATCTTCGAGGCGGAGATCCGCGATCTGAGCCAGTCCTGCGAGTATGAAGAAGCCACCCTGCAAGGAGCCAGCGTAGCGGAGGACCATTTGAAGGTTCTCAGCGGTTGGATCCCGAACCGTCTGGAGGCGGACCTGAAGCAGTTCCTGCAAGAACGGGACGTCATCCACTTCGCCAGCGACGCAACGCTTGAGGAAAATCCCCCCATCAGCCTACGGAACGGCAAATTCGCCAGACTTTTCGAGCCGATCAGCCGCATGTATATGCTGCCCTATTACAACGAGTTTGATCTCACACCTTTCTTCGCGCCCTTCTTCATGCTGTTCTTCGGATTTTGCAATGCCGACATGGCCTATGGCGTAGTCTTCATCCTGCTTGGCCTCTTCTTGCGGAAAAAGGCCAAGAATCCCGCCATGCGCAGCGTCATGCTTCTGGTCGTGCTCTTTGGCATCTCTTCCATCATCATGGGTTGGGTGATGGGTTCGGCTTTGGGTTACGACCTCAAGAACACCGTCCTGGATGATTCCATCATCATCCGCAACAATGACCAGATATTCAACTTCGCCCTGCTTCTGGGCGTGATCCAGATCCTCTACGGAGTAATGGTCAGCGCGGTCAAGCAAGCCCGGCAATCCGGCCTGAACTACTTTCTGGCCCCCCTGGGCACCTTCCTGTTCCTGCTTTCGCTTTCAGTACTGGGAGCCGGTTTATTGAACGCCGATATCAGCGCGCTCAAACCCTACGTCAAATATGTGATGTGGGCAGGCCTGGCGCTATTGCTGTTGTTCAATTCCCCTGGGAAGAACCCTATCAAAAACGTCCTGGGCGGACTTTGGCTGCTGTACAATGTTGTGACTGGCTTCTTCGGCGACATCCTTTCCTACATCCGGCTCTTCGCCCTGGGGGTTTCCAGCGCGATCCTGGGCTTCGTGATCAACTCCATCGGCGCCCAGATGCTGGGGATCAAGATCATCGGACCGGTCATTTTCTTCGTCTTCATGGTCTTTGGCCACGCGCTGAACATCGCGCTGGGGGCGCTTTCCGGCTTCGTGCATTCTTTACGTCTCACCTTTGTGGAATTTTTCAAAAACGCCGGATTCAGCGGACCCGGCCTGGAATACAAACCTTTTGGAAACAAGAAGTAACAAAATAAACCTGGAGGTAAAATGCCTTATATTCTCTCAGCAGCAGTAACCAACGCAGTCGGTGGAGGCACCCCGGCCTATATCCTGGCCTGGATCGGGATCTTCTTCATGGTCGCCCTTTCCGGCGTCGGATCAGCCTGGGGAACGGTTATCGGGGGCAGCGCCACCGTGGCCGCCATGAAAAAGCGCGACGACATCTTTGCCAACTGCATGATCCTTTCCGCCATGCCCGGAACGCAGGGTCTCTATGGATTCGGCGCGTTCTTTATCCTCAAGGCGCATATCAATCCCCAGATCTCGATGATCACCGCCGCCGCTATCTTCGGCGCCGGCCTCATCTCCGGGATCGTGAACCTGATCTCCGCCTACTGGCAAGCGCGCATCGTAGCCAACGGCATCGAAAGCATCGGCAACGGCAACGACGTATTCTCGAACACCCTAATTTTGGGCGTGTATCCGGAGTTGTACGCCATCATTTCCTTTGCCGCCTGCTTCCTGATCAGCGGCATGCTGCCCATGTAGTTTACAGAACAACCAGACTTGGCCGGACAGAGGTTTTCTTCAGCCTCTGTCCGGTTTTATCAACAAGGAGCCAGCAATGGACTATCAAACAAATCCTCCCAATCCGCCCAACCCTCCTCTTCCGCCTTATCCACCCTATCCGCCCCAGTATCCAGCGCTGCAACCCCATCGGGGAACCTTGATCCTGGTTTTCGGGATTGTCGGCCTGGTTTCCTGCGGCCTGTTCGGCCTGCTGGCCTGGATTTTCGGCAATGAAGACCTGAAAAAGATGAATGCCGGGACCATGGATCCCGCTGGCCGGGATAATACCAAATCGCTTTCAAATGGACAAATTTAACCATTTGAAGTGAGTCATAC